>CAYSUG010000026.1:0-16476 GCA_964434145.1 uncultured Christensenella sp.
CACTGCTCGTCTGTATACCAGCCAAGGAACATATATCCCGCCCTATATGGGTATGACGCTGGCTCGTCGATAGTAGCGCCCACTTTGACTGATTGAGAGGTAAAATTGGCAGAATTGACAGCGTCGCCAACAACAAACTCTACATCCTTAGTCGTCTTGTACACAGCATCTATCCATGCAGAAACATTTTGCGTAGGTGCAGTCAAGACCACAACCAAAGATGTCGCTGCTAGTAGTATAGCCGTACATAGGGCAACTATTGCCACAATTAATTTCTTTGATGATCCCATTTTTCCTTTTTCCTTTCTTTTGTACTTATTATCTGCATATATATGTGTTTTTATTTTGCCTGAAGAATTACAATGCCTATAGATAACCAGCCCCGCCATTTTTGCACCAGCTAAATTAGCGATATTCTGGGTACACCAGGGGTGTGGGGGCAGCTATGTGCAGACACATACACCTTTGTGGATATATTGTTATTTTCTGTCATTATACCCCCCCCCCAACACAAAGTCAAGCAAAAAAGCTTGTCTTTGTGTACTTTTCACTCTCCATTTTTAACTTTTAACTTTTTATTAATTATTATAAACAATCCGTTGTATCTTAAGCGAGGGCGTATATGTTTAGAAGGCATTAAAATCTGCAGGATTTTACAAGCGAGAGCACATCATTCGAGCCATCCAGACTATCTGTAGCCTAAAAAAGAGACAACATAACATTGTCCCTTTAGGTTCATACTTTTATTCTGATACATCTACAGCTGCGTCTAGGCCATTGGATGTATTCATCTTCTCTCTAACTTTTTCCTCTATCTCTTGCAGCATTTCTTCATTATCCATCAAAACAGCCTTCACATTTTCTTTGCCTTGTGCGATCTTAGTACCATTATATGAATACCAGCTACCGCTCTTATTGATTATATCTGCCTCAATTGCTACATCTATAATACAACCTAGCTTGTCAATTCCCTTACCATACATTATATCAAATTCTGCAACCCTGAATGGAGGCGCCATTTTGTTCTTAACAACCTTGACTTTTGCTCTGTTACCAATGATATTGCTACCATCCTTGATTGCATCCACTTTTCTAATATCCAGTCTGACACTGGCATAGAACTTCAACGCCTTACCTCCAGTCGTTGTCTCTGGGCTACCATATAACACACCAATCTTGTCTCTTAATTGGTTAATGAATATAACACAGGTATTGTTCTTATTAGTTACACCAGTCAACTTTCTCAACGCCTGGCTCATCAGACGGGCTTGAGTTCCTATAAAGTTGTCGCCCATTTCACCATCAATCTCCGCCTTTGGTGTAAGAGCTGCGACAGAGTCTACAACAACTACATCCATAGCCCCACTTCTAACCAACGACTCTAATATGTCTAGGCCTTGCTCTCCAGTATCTGGCTGAGACACATATAATTCTCCTATATTTACACCTAATTTCGCAGCATATATAGGATCTAATGCGTGCTCTGCATCAATAAACGCAGCAGTACCGCCCCTCTTCTGTGCCTCGGCTAGGATATGCAGTGCCAGCGTGGTCTTACCAGAAGACTCTGGACCATATATCTCTACTATTCTACCCTTTGGCACACCGCCTATTCCTAATGCGTGATCTAATGTCAAGCAGCCAGTAGGAATAACCTCTATACTCTGTGCTCCGGCATCGCCCAACTTCATAATCGAGCCTTTGCCAAATTGTTTCTCTATCTGCATCAATGCTAATTCTAATGCTTTTTTCTTTGCGTCGTCCATTATAATTCCTTTTGTCAATCTTAATATAGTATCTAAATTATATCATACACTTTCACATTTGTCAAACATTTGTTCGCTAATTTGTTAAAGTTTGGTCAAATAGCAAGTTGTTTTGTTTTAACTTTCTAATAATATAAAAATAGATATTTTTGGTAGCCAAATCCATTACATCCGCCTCTGAGCCTGCGAATGATTGCTTGTATATATGTACACCCTCAATGTCGCCTATCGCAAGATAGCAATTAGCCACCATGGTATCTACATTATAAGCACCGATTGAACTAATGACAAGATCACAATCCCCTCTGTCTATCATAGCAGTAGCAATCTCGTAGGTCGAGTCTACAGAATATAGACCATTCATAGTGACTGTATTGAGATTAAGAGTCTGTAAGTAGTCCAGATCTTTGATACCGGATATAATATGATGCTCTTGAATATTAGCTAGTGTATTGGTGTCAATATTAGCAAAGTCAAACAATACTCTACCCTTAGTTATACTCTCAATTATAGAAATCTTCTTGCCGGTCAATTTGATTAGATCCAGCGCCATTT
Source organism: uncultured Christensenella sp. (assembly GCA_964434145.1). Classification (GTDB taxonomy): domain Bacteria; phylum Bacillota; class Clostridia; order Christensenellales; family UBA1242; genus UBA11490. The sequence goes on from CAYSUG010000026.1 coordinate 2,322, forward strand.
GCTGTAATGTAATATCCTCTGTAGCATACAGATATTTGTGCAAAGATTCACATATTTGTGCAACAAAATCTTGTAATTCTATAGAGTCGGTACTCTGTTGATAACCAACAGATATCAGTGCATCCAGATTTTTGATAGAATAATTGATATTGACCCCTATACTATTATTTCTAAAAGTCTGTAATGTCTTAACTAGAGCATCCTCGCTCATGCCAAAGACCTTAAGATAAATAAACTCTGTAGGCAAGCTATATAGCTTGGATAATATCGCCGTCAATTTATTGTCCATAATATCTTTAACTTGTGACACATCTGGAGGAAGGAAGACTAGATTGATATTAGACTTTCTAAGATAAAAACCTTGGACAAAGCCTAGGTCACTAGTCAATGGCTCTGCGCCGTCTGGGATAACGCTCTCACTCTCAAAATCTTGTATATTAGTGAAATTCCCTGAATGCAGCCTAAGGCAACTCTCAATCGCAAAAGATGCTGCAGAATTCTTAACCAAAAATGTCTTAAAACACTCAGATATAACATCCTTTAAGGCTTTGTTCTTATTATAATCTTCACTGAGTTTGATAATAACTAAATCATTTTGAGTAATAGCTAGATATTTTTTAATATCTTCTGCCAAAAAAGTTATGGCACAATAGTTACTAAGTATCATGCCATATTTTGACAAAGTATTGGCTATATATGTCCTTACCTTGTCCTCTCTATTAATATCAAAGTCTATATCAAAATAAGTATAGTTCATTACTCGTTCTCTGTAGCCTTCTCTTCTACCTTGTTATCTTCTTTTAAAACAGTAGGATTGTTAACCACATAGCCTATCTCTGATATAATCATGAATAAGCAAGTCAATCCTATGAAAACATATAGCACGATAGTGCAGATGTTGTTAAACTCTAGCGATGCAAAGCTTAATTCTCTAAGATATGCAAATAGCATACCCGCACCAAGTGTTATGTACAAAAATATTTGTTTGATTTTGCCCAATCTATCTGCTGCTATAATAATTCCTCTAAGTTGTCCAATTTGTCTGAAACCAGTAATCATATAATCTCTCTGCAGATTAACAAACATGAATACAATACCTACAATGGTGGGTATAACCGGATTAGCACCAGTAATTAACAGAATTATTGCCGTTGTAGCAAGAAGTTTGTCCGCAATTGGGTCCAAGAATTTGCCAAGGTTTGTTACTTGGTTATTCTTTCTTGCTAGATGTCCATCAAGGAAATCTGACAAAACCCCCGCAATTAAGATAATAAAAGCAAAAAGTTTACCCAATCCATTAGGAATAAAATCCGCCAAATATAAAAATAGCATAATTGGAGTAAGGAAAATCCTTACAACCGTTATTTTAGTAGGTGTATTCATAATATTTCTCCTTCTACATCATAATTATTTACTTTTGTAATTCTTACCTTATAATGCTGACCTATAACAAGATTATCAGCATTAATCAATATAACAGAGTCTGACTCTGGATTGTGATACTGGGATCTGGCGATATATACCCCATCCTCCATATCATCAATAACCACATCCATTACGCTGCCTATTAGGTTATTATTTAAATCTAATACAACTTGGTATTGCAGCTCTGAGACTTGCTGCAAACGCTTCTTCTTCGTCGCCTCAGTGACTTGGTTATCGAAGCCATACGACCTAGTTCCCTCTTCTCTGCTATAGGTGAAGAATCCTACATAATTAAGTTTGTATTGTCTTACGAAATTAAGTAGGTTATCAAAATGTTCCTTCTTCTCGCCAGGAAAGCCTAGTATAAATGTTGTTCTAATAGCAATATCTGGGATATAGGCTCGTAATTTTGTAATCAATGTGACTATTTTGTCATAATTGTTGCGTCTATTCATTAATTTAAGTATATAAGAGTCCACGTGCTGCAGTGGTATATCAATATACTTGCACACCTTTTGGTTGTCCCTTATCTCATATATCAGTTCATCTGTAATACTCTCTGGATAACAATATAGTAGTCGTATCCATTCCAAGTGCCGTATCCTAGACAACTGCCTAATAAGTGTGACTAGAGTAGTTCCGTCCTTGAAATCCGAGCCATATTTCGTAACATCTTGTGCAACTAATATAATCTCTGTGGCACCAGTTTGTACCAAATTGTTAGCTTCTAACATCAGGTCATGGATTGGAACACTCTTATATCTTCCACGAATATAAGGAATCTTGCAATAAGAGCAGAAATTGTCACACCCGTCAGCTATCTTAAGATATGCATAATGACTAGGAGTTGTTGTCACCCTGCCATAGACATTATACTTACAAGTGTGGTACTCTGCCTCGTACAGATTATATATAATCTCTACAATTCTATCGTTGTCTTTAATATTAACAAATGCGTCCACCTCTGGCAGACTATCTGCCAAATCCGTGTATTGCATCTCATTGATGCAGCCAGTCACTATTATCTTCTCTAATCTATCTTCTTTTAGACCCGCAGCAGATAAAATCGCCGCAATCGACTCCTCTCTAGCGGGCTTGATAAACGAACAAGTATTGATGATAATAACATCAGCATCCGCCTCATTAGGTACTATCTGGAATCCAGCAGACTGGATATTATATATCATCTTCTCTAAATCTACCCTATTTTTATCACAGCCCAGGCTAACAAAGCCTATCTTTTTCTTCAGTATATCCATAATTAGAAATCCTCTCCAAACACTTCTTCAAATTCTTGCTGTGACATAAATATAATTCTATTGTTCTTATCATCTTTCTTAGAGATATAGTTAAGAGCCTCCATGTCATCAATTATCTTTGCCGCCCTAGGATACCCTATACGAAGAAACCTCTGAACTTTGGTTGTAGAAATATTGCCGGACTTGATAGCAAATCTAAGGACATCCTTCATCAGAGGATCTACATTATTGGAACCACCGCCAGAAGATCCACCGCCAGCCTCTGCTATGCCGTCATCACCACCTCTATTGAACATCTTGTCCTCTACCTCTTCGTCGAAGATACAGTCATTATTTTCTTTTATGAAGTTAACAACCTTCTCGACTTCGGAATTTTTTAGAAACGCTCCTTGTATTCTCTGAGGCTTGTTAGTACCTACTGGAGAGTATAACATATCACCATAACCCAGCAGACTCTCTGCACCACCTTGGTTCAGAATAGTGATACTATCATTGAATGATGATACTGCAAATGCGATACGCGATGGTAAGTTACTCTTAACAAGACCCGTAATAACATCTGTACTAGGTCTCTGAGTAGCAAGTACCAAGTGAATACCCACCGCTCTGGATAACTGAGCTATTCTTACAATCTTGGACTCCATTTCCTTTCTAGTCTGCATCATCAACTCGTTCAACTCATCGACTACAACTACTATGATAGGCATTTTCTCCAACTCTCCGCTCTTAACCCTAGCACAAGAATTGTATTCTTCAATATTTCTAATACCAGCCTTTAACGAGTCAAAATAGTTAATTCTTCTATTCATCTCATCAATCAACCAATCAAATGCATTCATTGCCTTTTCCTTATCAGTGATGACATTAGGTACAAGCAAATGTGGCAAACCATTGTATAAAGAGAATTCCAATCTCTTAGGATCTATAAGTATCAGCCTTAGATCCTCTGGACCGGACTTGTACAGCAGACTAATCAATAGTGAGTTCAAACATACAGACTTACCACTACCGGTAGTTCCTGCTACCAGCAAGTGTGGCATCTTCTCAATGTTGCCAATAATTGGAGAATTAGATATATCTTTGCCCAATCCATACGCTGTCTTGTACTTCGAATTCTGAAATTCATATGAATCAATAATATCTTTCAGACCAACAGTTTCTTTCTGCTCATTAGGAATCTCGACACCGAACGCATTCTTGCCAGGGATAGGAATCTCTGTCCTTATAGACCCCTTACAGGCCAACGCCATCTGCATATCTGGAACCAGATTATCTATCTTCTTAACAGATATACCTACTGGCATTGTTAACTCAAATCTAGTAAAAGAAGGACCTCTGGCAACTGAGCATACCTTGGCAGGAATTCGGAAGCTATCTAGTGTGGCCTCTAGCCTCATTGCCTTCTCTTCGTTATTCTCCTCTACGATATGATCGTTGGTGTATGTGTCTAATAGATCAATTGGTGGCTTGACATAAGGACGCCTCTTTACCTTCACCTTCTCCGCCTGAGTCTTAATCTTATTTATCTCATTGACATTGACTACGTTACTGCTATAAGATTTCGCATCCTGTCTGGTCGTATTCTCATGCATATTATATACTTCATTCGCCTTTGCAATACGCGACGATGCAATGTCGAATTGATTCAGCCTATCTATATACTCTGTCTTATTCTTCTCAAAAGATTTTAATGTTAAATCCTCATCATATATATCTTGTTTAGGTGTTACAAATTCAGTCCTAGATGACTCTATTTTGGATACACGTTGCTCCATACTATTTCCCCTAGACGAAAACATATCACCTTGGGAAGATGCACCAAACAATTTCTCTTTGGCACTAGCTTTGGTCTTAATGCCACTATCCTGGAACACACTCTCATCACGCACTGGTGGTGTAACAATGTTATACCTGCCCATTATATCATCCAGATAATCTCTATTACGCTGATCTCTCTCGTATTTCGCCATGCTCGCAGCAGACTTCGAGTTGCCCACCCCAGCGGTGGCAGTATTCAACCTTCCTAGATCTACAATAGGAGTATCTTCCTCTACATCATCTTCCTCGTCATGGAAGACCATTTGCGGCCTTCGCTTAACACTAATATCCTCTTCGTCACTAGCAAACAGATCCTCATCCTCTTCGTCTACCTCTATAGTCTGTTCTTTCTCTAGCCCCAATATCCTTCTAGCGACAGACTTGTCCATAATATTATCATCACGACGAATCTCTTCCTCATCTGCAATGAACACATCTTCATCATATGGCATCTCTGTGAATATTGGAGCCTCAACATCTTCCGTATATTCTTCTTCCTTGACATCCTCTTGTGACTTCGTTACCCCAACAGCATCCTCTATATACATCCTAGTCTGCTTGCGTCTATACACACTATCTACAAATAAGCACAAGAACGTAAGCAACACTATAGCAAAGAACACCGATGCACCCGCCATGTGTGTGATGCTGTATATTGGATAAACAAAGAAGCTAAATATCACTCCACCAGCTGTATAGCATCTAAAGCAAGAATATGATTCTGACAGATAATGTGCATATGAATTATTAATTATAGAACTAGAGGTGTACAAGTGTGCCATTGCAATTAGGCATATAGCGCTAAGTATTAGATATATAACCTCTTTGCTGCTTAGCTTAATCTTCATCCTTCTAATCTTCATTACACCAAATATTATGAAAAATAATGAGATTGGATAAATGGATATACCAAGAACTCCATAAACAAATGTGCTAAAAAATGGAAATATATTTAACATCAATATTAGTACCAGAATAGAAAAAACACAAACAAGGGATATTCCCAGCCTTGATTGATGTTTTTTCTTCTTAGACACTATTGAACTCTTGTTACTAGGATAAATTGGCATACAGTAAACCTCATCAGATTATAGCAAAAAATTAGCTCTGTCATTAGGGTCGGCAGGTACCTATCCCCCAATTATACATTACAAGTATAACACAATTAATATATTTGTAAAAATATAATTGAGACAAATCTAATTTTTTTTAATTTGCCATTTTAATCATTTCTCGCTTGATCTGTGACACAATTCTCTTCTCTAATCTGCTAATATAACTCTGACTAATCCCCAGATCGTCTGCCACTTCCTTCTGCGTCTTCTCGTCCTCTCCAAGAAGGCCAAAACGCAATATCATAATCTCCTTCTCTCTACTACTCAATCTATCCAATATCTGCCACAATATCTGCTTTTCCGTCATCTTCTCTACTTCGAAATGCGGAGTAGTCTCATCACTAGCAACCAGATCTAGATACACTAACTCATTACCTTCTCCGTCCACATTAATAGCATCATCTATACTAATCTCATTACGCTGTCTGCTAATCTTTCTAAGATACATTAAAATCTCGTTCTCTATACATCTGCTGGCATATGTCGCAATCTTAATATTCTTGTCTCCTTTGAAAGAATTAATCGCCTTAATTAGGCCAATACTGCCGATTGATACAATATCTTCCATCTCTAGATCATTGTGCTCGAACTTCTTCGCAATGTATATAACTAGCCTAATATTACGCTCAATCAAGATACTCTTCGCTTCTTCATCTCCTTGCATTAATCTATCCACCAAAACTCGCTCCTCATCCTCTGTCAATGCATTGGGCAAAGCCTCGCCGTTGGTAAAATAATGCAATATATTTTTGGTCTCTTCCAGATCAAACTTTTTAAATAAATTTACAAACCTTTTCAATAATTTCAACATACATCGCTCCTTGATTAACAGAAATTTTTATGTAAAATAAGGCTATAGTCAGCAAAATTCTTCCTAGATACAGCAATGCTAACATTGGAATACTCTGCCTTAGTATCTAGTCCTGTAATCTCTACTGCGTCTGCCCTAAATACCAGCAATCTCTCATTGGCATTGACTGTAGAGACATCTATATAATGTGCATATGGCAGTTCATCTACATCCACTCTGCCTAGCAGCATCCTGTGCAAAGGAAATCTATTAAATATTTTGCAAAAAGTCTTTAGCTCCATAACCATACACGGACTGCCGTCTGTATCAAGCAGATTATTTCCAGTATCAAGAAATGCCTTCATTGCGTACTTCTTGTCACCCAAATGAATAGCAATATCATAATACAGCTGCCTATTCTTGACCTTTGCCGCGATATATCGATAGACCTTGATAGTCAGATACGCATAGATCCAGATTGGGACGACAAATATACTGATTGGAATCTCTAACCCCAAAAATAGTAACCCACTAGTAGTATATACAATATCGAACATAGTCAGCATTGCAATCAGCATCCCACCGAATAAGAATGTTAATGACACAAAGAGTAAAAAATAACTGAACCATTGCTTGACACAAGAATACTTTCTAACACTTAGTGTTATCATTACGCCCACAACCAGCCTATATATCATCAATAATGCTTCGTTAGTAGTCATAATAGGCATAAATATTACCATTAACGCACCAAACAAACTGGCAAATATTAAATTCTTTCTTGCCACCATTTGCCCACTAACTTTGCTACACACACTAAGAAGAGTGTAGTTAATGATAATATTATCTATAACTACATATTCTATATATACTTCCATTTTCCATTCAATCCCCTATTCACACATCCATTGTATCGCGATAAACAATATAAGAGATAGAAGAAAAAAGTATTAACACTAGTCTTTTTGTCGCAATTTCGTTCATAAAAAAATACCAAAGAGCTCCAACTCCTTGGTATTCCTTATCAATATTTATATTAATATTATCTAAACTGGATAGATTATTACTTTTTCAGCTTTTCTACTTTCTTTTTGACCATATCGGTGCCTTTATCTACCAGTTCTTTTGCCTTGGGGCTATTCTGTACCAGTAATGCTCCGAATACTACGCCCACAGCAATGCCTAATAAACACTCTTTCATTACCCACCTCCGTTAACTTTAGTATTGGCAGATAATGTCGAAATATACATATTGTTGTATTATCTAGCAGCCTTTTTCATAGCTTTACGATAATTTTCTATAGCATCCTCTATTGCTTCCTTTGCTAGCACAGAGCAATGAATCTTGTGATTAGGCAATCCGCCTAAAATATCTATAATCTCTTGATTCTCAATCTTCAGCGCCTCTTCTATAGTCTTGCCCTTGATAATATCACACGCAACAGACGATGACACGATTGCCGCCGCACAACCAAATGTCTTAAATGTTGCATCCTCTATGACGCCATCATCATTTATCTTAAGAAATATCTGCATGATGTCTCCACACGCCTCATTTCCTACCTTACCTACAGCATTGGCATCTGGCATAGCACCTACGTTCTTTGGATTTTTGAATAGTTCTAACACCTTTTCATTGTACATATTATTTCTCCTATTTCCTCACTCTTTTTTTCTTCAACGGACTCATTTGACGTAATCTCTTAACAATATCCGCTAATTTCTCTATAACATAATCTACATCATCCTTGGTCACATCTACGCCAAAGGAGAATCTGATAGCACCATTGATATCCTCATGAGACTTTCCCATAGCACGAAGGACATGACTCTTTTCCAAGCTACCTGATGCACACGCAGAACCTGTAGATACACATATACCCTCGAAATCCAATAGCATCAAGATACTCTCACCCTCGATGTATTTGAAGCTAACATTGACAATACTCTGAGATTTTTGTGCCATATTGCCATTGATAGAGATATCTGGGATAGTGTATTGCAACTTCTTGATGAAATAATCTACAGTGCCAGCAATTATCTTGTTAGACTCTGCCATATTCTCCAGATTAACCTCCATGGCCTTGCCGAATCCAACTACAGCTGGCACATTGACAGTTCCGCCACGCCTATTCATCTCTTGCTCGCCACCGAACATGAATTTCTTGATCTTTACACCCTTTCTGACATATAATGCACCCACACCCTTTGGCCCATGAATCTTGTGCGATGACATAGACAATAGGTCAATATACATGTCCTTGACATCGAAATCAATTGTACTCATTGCTTGTACTGCATCTGTATGAAAATACGCCCCATAGTGATGTGCTGTCTCACCTATAGCCTTGATGTTCTGAATAGTACCTACCTCATTATTAACACTCATAACAGATACCAAAATAGTATCTTTCCTAATACTTTGCATTACATCGAATAACGACACTAGCCCAGTGCTATCTACTGGCAAATATGTTACCTCAAAGCCTTCTTTTTCCAAATCTTTGCAAGTATCTAAGATGCTATGGTGCTCTATAGCGGACACAATAATGTGCTTACCCTTATTTACATTGGCATACGCCACACCTCTTATAGCCCAGTTATTAGCCTCTGTTCCGCCAGATGTGAAGAATATCTCATCCCTTCCTGCCTTGATAGCTGATGCAATAATATCTCTAGCCTTATCCACACCAGCACCTGCCTCGCGACCAGCAGAATGAAGGCTATTAGAATTGCCATAGATATTAGTGAAGTATGGTATCATTTCATTTAATACCTCTCCATATACGCAGGTTGTAGCAGAATTGTCCAAATACACTCTCTTATTCATAATTATCTCCTATCATATCTTGTAAAGATTTGCTATCCAATAAGTCATTGATTTCTCTATATATAAAGTTAAATATCGACTTGTTTGGACAAGTCTCCTTGGTGCATTTACCACTGTTGCAGTCCGCCAAGTATAGATTACCCTCTAACGGCCTTAAGATCTCACCAATAGATATATCGCTAGCGGGTCTGGACACAACATAGCCGCCATTAGCTCCACGCTCAGTCGTGACTAGATTTGCCTTTTTTAATATACCCAATATTTTCTCCAGATATGGCGCATTAACACCAGTACTCTTCGACAACTCGCTAAGTGTAATAACTCTATCTGGACTTTGCCCCAGATAATACATTACTCTTAGTCCATAACGCCCTTTTGTCGACAACTTCATAGCAATCCCTACCTTTTTAGTCTGGTTTGATTGTAAACTATTATTTGCTACTTGTCAACACATATTTGCAATTTTGCATAGAAAATATAAAAAACAACTCCCAAACATGGGAGTCATCATGGTATTATAAAATTTATCTGACATATTCATTATTTCTCTAGTTGGGATAGAGGCAATGAATATACATTGGACAATTGCTTTCTATTAAATATTCTGTATTTCTGACAGGCTGATTCAAATAAAATATATACCTTGTCCCCACTCACCACAACCTCTTCTGACATAGAAGGTGCATTGGTTGTACTAATAAGTGATTGATCATCCAAGAACCACAGAGGAACCACCACATCACCCACAGTTATAGTAGAATGACTAGGTTCATCCAACACACTATCATAATAATATACAGTACTATCTGGGATGCTATATGATGTAGACATCACGAACTTGCCATCAGCAGTCATTGCAATTCCTTGGCATAGCCCCCTAACAGACAAAGCCTTCTGCGGAATTACACTAGCTAGGCCATATGGCTGGTCTTCGTCTATAGCATATCCATAGACTATTGCTGTATTGGTCTCTCCCGACCGAGTCTGGATATGATGCGAATCATCCGTCTCATAATTGCCGTCACGATAGAATTCTCCTACCCATAGCATATTATTATGTGCAAACACAAAATCAGCACCATTATTTGTAACAAACTGATCTATAATATCTAGACTGTCGCCATTGTCAGCATCAAAGACATCAGATAGAGAGAATCTATAGCAATATCCACCTTTATCTGTACTAGACGCAGTCCAGACTGTATCACCTACAATCTCTACACCACCTACATGGCCCACAAAGTCCTCACCACCACACTTTAACGTAATATATTTGTGTACACCTAACTCTGTATCCACGACATAGAATCTGGATGCAGACCCATCATTCATGTATCCACTGATAATATATTTATCTTCATCTATCTGACTAAATCCTTGTGGGACAAAGCTGGTATCCAAGCCGGGAATTGCAAATTCTATCGTCGCTGAATCAAAGAATGTACTATTCCATGGGAATAAAAAATATATACCCAACGCAAGCATAATGGTTACCATAATACTTACCAAAACTATTAATGTTATTTTTAATCCCTTTGACATAATCTTTCCTCTTATGTAATACACTTTTTAACAAAAACATATATGATATTGACAAAACAACAAATATTATTGTCGCAAACTTCGTTTATCATCAACATACGCCCTTTTGAATCTAGGCTCTCCATTGACATTACCCACAAACATTTCATAAGGTCGAACCCACAGCTTGCAATAACCATACAGAGCCCTATATACAACCATCCTCTCTAGTGTCTCTGAATGCACTGCAATATCTTCTACAATATACAGATTGTCCTTACACTTGTAGTGCCTATATATCCCCTTGATTTCAATATCCATTATTCACGCCTCAACTTAAATATCTCAACATAAATTATACACCAAACAACGCCTCACAACAAACAAATATGTACCATTAACAAAAATGCACACAAATGAATATATTATTCTCAGCAAGGAGGCTAATAATGATACATATTTTTAATCAAAGTAATATGGATAACTTCGATACATTACAAAAAGCAAGACGCGACCTAGCTGGCGAGATAGATGCCGTAATCAACTACGACGAACATATCCATAACACTAACAACACATCAGCTAAGCAAACATGGATGAATATTCGTAACGAAGAACTGGTACACACGGGAGAATTACTGGCATTAATACAACACTTAGACCCAACTCAACGCCAATATATAGAACAAGGGATGAGAGAATTTAACGAACGAATGAAATAGAATTTGTAACCCATAATATACGGGATAACCCTAGACGAATACTATCTGTTTTTAAAAAAATATACCGACCATGAAATGCTACATAATCGGTATATTTTTTTACTTATTATCTTTTTTATTAGATTCTTTTAATAAATCTCTAATTTGTTTTAACAACTCTTCTTGGGTTGGGTTTTGCAGTTTTTGTTCAGCCTCCAATCTTGCCTTCTCTTCAGATTCTAACTGAGCCTTCTCCTCTGCTAGACGCTTCTGCTCTGCTTCAAATTCTGCCCAAACCTCTTTGAATGGTCTATTCTCTTGCTTTGCCTTTATCCTACAGGCCTTTCTCTGCTCTCTAACTTCTTTCTTCGACTGAGTCTCAACAAACTCACCCAATTCCTTGAATTTCTGTCTAGATGCCACAACTACCTTAACCATTAGGAACACTGAGAATGCTATGATTAAGAAATCGATAACATATTGCAAGAAACTACCATATTTCCATAACAATTGTGTTCCGTCCTCTCCTACTCTAAGTACAATACTAAGGTCTGATATACTAGCAGCACCAGTCAGCCATGTAATCAGCGGCATGATAATATCATTAACCAAACTAGATACAATCTTATTAAAAGCAGTAGCAATAATCATACCTACAGCCAGGTCAAATACATTACCCCTAGTAATGAATGCCTTAAATTCTTTAAAAAACTTTTTCATTATTTTCTCCTTTGTAATTCTTCGCTACTGTATAATAGCATAACCAAGAAAAATTTTCAAGACGAAAATACTGATTTGTAAATTTATTTGTGATAAAGTGTAAACTTGGCATTCGCTGCCGCTACGATAAAAAACAATTAAAACGAAAACAATTTGTAGCAAATGTCCCATTTCATAGCATTTTAGTCGCTTTTGAACTATCTAAAAATACACAGAAATTTTTAAAACCTATTAAAATATAATATAAATATGGAGGTTTTATGTTATAATGTTTGCAGGAGAAATTTATATGAGTAAAACTGTTGAAATGTTAAAAAATTATGTTCCATACAATGAGCAAGAAAAGGATGATATTGCTTTGATTGTAAAAGCAGAAGAAATTTTTGGAGATATTCTTACAAGGGAAAACCAATTTTGCCACTTGACATCTTCTGCATTTGTAATAAACAAAGAGCATACAAAAGTTCTTTGCATTTATCATAATATCTATAAATCTTGGAGTTGGGTTGGCGGACACGCTGATGGCGATGACGATATGCTTTATGTCGCACAAAAAGAAACAAAAGAAGAAACCTCACTAGAAAGATTTAATGTTGTTAATGAAATGCCAATATCTGTTGAGATATTGCCTGTTAAAAGCCATGTGAGAAAAGGCAAATATGTGCCAGCACATCAACATCTTAATATTACTTATCTTTTTGAAGCCGATGAAAACAATGCTATACATATTTTAGAAGATGAAAATAGTAATATTGGTTGGCTAACGTTTGATGAACTTATAGCCAAATCAGATGAACCTTATATGATACCTGTGTATGAAAAGATAGTAGAAAAAATTAAACGATTATAAAATGGAAACTTATGAAAAATCTAATTAAACAATATGATGAATTACAAAATACTTATGGTTCAAAAGACTTAAATTCAGTTTATGGTTGTGGAGAAGATAGTAATCCACGAGTTGCACTTGTATTTATGAACCCAACAAAAAGAAATATTGCAACTGACAAAGCTTGGAAAGGTTTAAGAGCGCAATGGCTTGGAACAAAACAAATATGGGAGTTTCTTTCGAAGTGCGAGTTGTTTAGTTCTAATATAAACGAGGAAATTAAATCTAAAAAACCAAAAGATTGGACACCTGAATTTTGCGAATATGTATATAATGAAGTTAAAACACAAGGTTTATGGATAACAAATCTTGCAAAATGCACACAAGATGATGCCAGACCTTTACCTGACAATATCTTTATACAATATAAAGATTTGCTAAAAGAAGAATTGAAACTCGTAAATCCACAAAAGATATTTTTCTTTGGAAATCAAGTATCTTCAATAATGTTAGACCAGCCCATTACAGTATCAACAACAAGACAAAAGAAGTTCGCATTAGAAATAAATGGTAAAGAATTTGAAAGTTATGCTTTGTTCTACCCCGTTGGAAATGGTAGATTTAATCAACATAAAGCCATTGAAGATATTAAAGAAATTTTAAAATAAAGGAATTGCAAAAATGAAAATTGTAACAATTTGCGGAAGTATGAAATTTGCAAAAGAGATGCATAAGATAGCTGGAGAGCTGGAAACAAAAAATGGATATTGTGTTATCCAATGTGTTTACGATATTGATGAAAATGCCACACAAAAAGAGAGGCAAATGTAGTAAATGCTCATTGGAAGAAAATTGATATTTCCGATGCTATTTATGTTGTAAATGTTGGTGGATATATTGGAAACTCCACAAGAAATGAAATAAATTACGCTTTGTCAAAAGGCAAAGAAGTAATTTATCACGAAGAAAAAATGGAGAAATAATATGATTAAAATTGAATTAGCAAAAAAGAACGATTTACCACAATGTGCAGAAATTTTGCGAGATATTTATAATAACAATGTTTTAAGCGAAGGTTGGACTATTGAAAGCTCAAATGCTATTTGTGAATTTTACTTTAAATTAAATCCAGATTTATTCTTTGTTG
>CAYSUG010000027.1:0-15498 GCA_964434145.1 uncultured Christensenella sp.
TTCTACAATTGATGTCACCAACTTCACACTAGGACTGGATATGGAGCTGGGATATAATGTAGAAGACCCTAATGCTTTCGACTGGAGTAGTGCTACCACCACCGACAATCTAGATATAATATGGGGAATTAGAAATAGAAGTGATGCAGATTTTACACTCCTTGCCCCAATCTATGGAACGCTAGTAGCTAATAACTCTGATTATATTGTGACACACTCCGTAGATATAGCAGATTCGAGTACTACGATAGAGCTTGGAATAAAAACCACCAACACAACGGATAAATTTCTATTCACTATCACATATTTAACACTAGATGATAATACTATATTTACAGACTCATGTGTATTCGATGCAGGTTTAAATACAACTGGAGAATTTTTGACCGGAGTGGACGGGACTCCTTATTGCTCCATTTTAAAAGATAATATTATGTGGGGAACGTCTGCTAATGCGCTTGCATATAATGGTGGCTGGTACGACACTGATATAAAGATACTAGTGGAGATTACTCCTAATAGTTAAATAAGGCTAAATAATTCAAATTTTAGCGTAAAGAGGTCATTGCTTTTTCAATGAAAAAAAGTTAATTCACCATTGGAGATTTCTTAAAAAAAAGGTTAAGCAAAATTTATTCGCTTAACTTTTTTTTACTTCACCCAAAGTTCTGTAATATCCTCACCGTCGTCATTGGTCTTCTCTTCTGGTTGCACTGGTGTCTCACCTTCTTCAAAGTAACCTACGAATGCACTCTCTGCATTCATGTCATGACTATCGATAATATTTAGATAATAATTATTAGTTCCGTCCTCGCCAGAATACTGGGCATATACAAATAGTCTTCTGCCGTCCAAATCTACATATTTTGCATCATTTAGCTTATATGTCTTGTCACTATTGCTAATTAGCACTGGCTCTGCGTCATTGATGGCATAGTTTAGAGTATATATCTTGCTACTAACCACATAATACACATTACCATTATCTTCACCCAATAGAGTTACTGCAGCACTCTCTTTGTACAACAACTTCTCCACGCCGTTAGATACTAAGAAGATATAATTATTGCTATCTACTGCAATGATATTATTAGCAGTACTAGTAGAGCTATTGTTTTTGATCACTATATAGCTGTTATATCCGCCGCACACGAATTCTTCGCTGGCATTGTCAGATATCTTCTTCCTATACACTTCCTTAGCATAAGTAACGCTAGTATTGTCTACTACCTTGGTATAATAGACATAGCCATTCTCTGCAGCAATGATATCATAGTTATATCCTGCGCCTTGACCTAAGCCGACTGCTACAACTTCTTCTTCTACCTTGCCTATCTCTACTCTGCATAGTTTGTTACCAGCCTTGCCACTCTCTGTCTCGCCTTCCTTGTACTCTCTGGTATAATATATATATTTCTCGCTGTCACTCAAATTGTCTGTCTTATAAGTATAGTTTTCCTTCATGGCAAATGCTGTGCTGGTCACGCCCTCTGCCATAGTAACAACTTCGCCACTATCGCCATCTACAGATATAATATTACTTCCGTCATGCAATACAATGTATGCCTTGTTATCAATAGTATACACAGCCCACTTCGCTACGCCATCATCGCTGGTGGTGTATGCCAATCTCTTCTGATTAGTGCCGTCAATATTGATTCTGCAGACATCTGCCCACATATTCTTCAGCTCTTTCTCTCCACCTTCAACTCTAGCGTTTTCCATATGCGGAGTTAGATAATAGATATAATTGCCTACAATATAGAATCCACCATACTCGTATCCTACACACTGTGGCACTACACATTCCGCCTCTACCAAGAATCCATTCTCGTCACGCTGGACCTTGCCGTCTACCAGCTTTGTCCTATATATACCGCTTCTAGTCACTGTGCCGAACTTGTTATCATTCTTGACATCAGTATATTCTTCATAGTCTTGATATCCATTGACAAAATACAGATATTCGCCCTTAACGACCGCCATGCCACCATTACCTATTGCTACCAAATCCTCTGCTGGATTATTGCCAAGCCCTGTTGGTCCACAAGCTGTAAGCAAGCACACGCTGCACACCAACACAGCCATTATTACTTTAAAAAACTTTTTCATCTAATCTGGTCTCTCCAATTTATTTAATAATTTCACGCTTTATCATAACAAATAATGTATATAGAAGTCAAACAAATTGTTAGATTTTGCCTCAAAAATCCACCCTATGTAGCATTTCACTCGCCACACTACAATATTATTGACATTACACTAGATATTTAGTCCAAAAATCCGCAGATGCCCTATTGATTTTTGTCACTGCTATATGCTACAATATACTCACTAATAATCCAACGGGAGATACAATATATAATGACAAACGACGCATTACAACATATAGAGAACTTCTACGCACATACAGAAGGAAGATTTGGCATAGCATGGCTAGAGGGCTGCTATGTATACAGCAAGAATATAGGCATTGTGAAGACATTTGCAGCCAATAACGCCAAGATGAACAATACTGACGAGATATATGTATCAATGGACGATATATACGAGCCATATACTAGCAAAGAATCTATTGCATCGTCATTCAAATATGGCCTATATATCTATGAAGATGTAGATGCTATGTCAGACGCGGAGTATGATAATAGAGACTCTGCAACAATGCTATTGGGTAACGACAGAGACGCCTTTGTGATGTGCTGCAACCTTATCGCCAGACACCACATTGCATCACACAATCTAGATATTGCGAAGAATTTCCCTTGGACTAATGTACCAAAGGACAAAGTATTCAATATCCGTGCTGTAACGGTAAATGGCAAAAATATAGAGACCAATCTTGCATTTACCAATTTTGACCAAATGTACAATGCACACGATACAATAGATAGAATAATAACATCACCAGTCGCTGAGATGTAAAAGAAGTCGAGGATTATTTCCCTCGACTTCTTTTGTTATTAAGTATCAAACTTAATCATCTATTTTTTTATTAACAGGAGTTGCATAATTGACTGTCACCTTGATCTTGATAGCTCTATTGTCTTCTACCTCAAGATACTTGAATATAATCTTGATTGCACGCTCTATATAGTTACCATTCTTGTCCGGTCGTTCTTCAATAGTTGTAAAGGTGTATTCTTTGTCCACCTCTGCCACACTCTCTGACAATTCGTATACGAATCCACCGACAGTGTTGTATTCGGTCTCTGGCATCTTATTGATATTCAATGTGTCGAACAACTTCTCCAGCTCGTACTCTGCATCGACGATATATGTATTCTCCTCTACCTCTTCGAAGGTCTCTTCCTCAGATTCATCATCATGCTCATCGTATATCTCGCCCACCATCTCCTCTAATGCATCTTCCATACACACGATACCACTAGTGCCACCATGCTCGTCAGAAATGACTGCGATATGCTTCTTCGCCTTCTGCATTTGCCTTATGATATCGTCTACCTTAATATTCTCGCTAAGGTATATGATGTTGCTCAAGATTGTCTTGATGTCGAACTTGGGATCTTTGATATATGCAGGGAAGAAATTCTTCTGGCTGATATATCCCACAATATGGTCTATATCCCCCTCATATACTGGTAATCTGGAGAAATACGTCTCCTCGAACATCTTCTTGATAGTCTCGTTATCGTCAGTTATATCTACCGCTGAGACATCCACTCTAGGGGTCATGATATCATACGCTGTGGTCTCACCTAGATCTAGTACGCCTTGGATAAGGGTAGCATCCTCACTATTGATAACACCCTCTTCCTCCATTGTGTCAATGATAGTCTCCAGCTCGTCCTCTGTAATAGTAGGATCGACTGCTGCTCCACCTTTCTTCTTTACAAATGCCTGCTGCATTTTGGTAAACAAAATTGCAATTGGCCACAAGATGATAGAGACAATATGCATTGTGCCAGCAAACTGCAGTGCAAATTTCTCTGGTCTAGTCTTCGCAATACTCTTAGGCAAAATCTCTCCAAAAATAAGAATAAGTAATGTCATGACCACTGTGTTAAGTAGGTTAGCAAGTGTAGCATCAGCAATCAACTGACTGAATAAATATGCTGCAATAGTCGTATTGGCTATATTAACCAAGTTATTACCGACAAGTATTGTCGATAGCATCTTGTCATAATTCTCGCAAATCAGCAGTGCCCTTCTTGCCCCCTTAACATTCTCATCCGCCATATTCCTAATTCTAATAAGGCTGGATGTGGAGTACGCTGTCTCGCTGGCAGAAAAGAATGCAGACAAGACAATAAGTACAATAATTGCTACATAAAAAATTGGGTTAACATAATTAGCTGCTAATAACCCCGTATACGGGCCCATAAAATCTCCTTTGTTTGATTAAATAATATTCGAAATATTCCATCGAGAAATAATTTCTATTGTCTATTATACTACATATTCATCAAAATGTAAATTGGTAAATGAAAATAATTTTAATCTTTTTTATTCCAAAATGACAATAAGTGTGAAAAAAGAAGACTGTTTGACACAAACATTGCAACCAAATAATGGTACAAACCTAGCCAAACAGCCTTCAATTAACTAATTTCCTTTGTCTGGAATAGGAGAAGTCGTAATCTCATTATCTTCGACAAAATCCACTAACAACTTTCTAGTCTTTTCTTCTAATACAGGAATAATAAAACTAGTAACTAATAACATAACTGCACAGTATATTAAAAAATAGAATATACTCACTTCTAACAATATCAATATCATTAATACTATATAAGCAACCGTATAACCAGTACAGTTAGCCGCCTCTCTGACCATAAACGCTTTGTTACTCTGGCCAATAATCCTTGCTTTTTGCACAAACCGCTGCAAGACAAAGCAGCAGATAGATGCATAGAATAATCCAAACAGAGCAAATAGAATATACAGAATGACAACATTCTTGATAAAGCACATTCCTACAAATGATGCACATATAACATAGCAAGAAATTCTAACAACATTTAATAGATCAAACTTCTTGTCTATATAACTTACGACCAAGTTACCTATAAGGAAGAATGCCTCATATATCAATATAAATATACTAACATTGGCATAAGATATATCGCCTTCTATAAACATTCCTACATTAAATACGCCAAATATCGTATCAGCTGCAGAGTAACAAAAGTAGATTATAGCATAACTTATCATTATCATTAATGATAAAAGCTTGATTTTTGGCAATTTCTTATCACTTTTTGACACATACTCAGAAATATTTGACACATACTCTTTATTAAAAGATGGACTACGCCTGTTATGTATATAGAACATCAGTAGTGGGCAAATGGATATAACGTACACCACAACTGCAATAATATATACGACAATAGGATTAACATCCAATAGCAGACCACCAACAATTACACCTGCAAAATATCCTAATTCTCCAAATATTCTTGTCGCGGCTATCTTCTTAGAATCCATATTCTTAGACGAAGAATAATTAAACAGAGTCTCCTCTGCAATCATTTGGAACGACGTGTCTATGCCCGCAAATAACGCAACACATAAGCACCCCACAAGGACATATTCCGCCACAAAAGTCAAACTGATACAATATGCAGCTATGACAAATATCCTTAACATTAGAAATATCTCTGGATGATTCTGTATATGCTTTCGCAATATAACACCACACAGCAATCTAAAAACTTGTTTCAGCAACATATACAATCCAGCAAAAATTAACGATTGAGTAGCCTCATAGACTATCAACGGAACAAAAGCTCCTACTAGATTACTTGCGACTTTGGAAATTATTTTGTAATAATTCAGTAGCTTGAATTGCATAACTAATTATCCTTTTTTTTCTTTTACTGAATTAGTTTAATATTTTAATATATTTTAGTCAAACGAATATCATATTAAAAAGATTTTTGAATTTACTATTGAAATTTTGTTAAAATTGGTGTACACTAGATGCGAAAAGTGATACAATAACCTTTGCAAAATGTGGAGAAATCATCATGAAAAATGTCGAAAATGTAATCAAATCCAACAATTTAATAAAGTCTGGTGAAAAAATAGGTGTAGCGTGTTCTGGAGGAAGGGACAGTATGTGCCTACTGCACTATCTATTCGCTCATCGAGAGGAATTGGGTATTGAGGTTGTCGCGGTCAATATAGACCACAATATCAGAGAGAACAGCAAGAAAGACACCATGTTCGTTATGAGATATTGTACTCAGAATGGTATCAAGTTCCTATCCTACTCATTGAATGTACTGAAGTACTGCGAAGAGAAGAAATTGTCAGTGGAAGAAGGTGCCAGAGAGGCAAGGTACGGAGTATTCCGTTCCCTTATCAGCAACGGAACGGTAGACAAAATAGCCCTAGCACATCATCTGCAGGACCAATCAGAAACTATCCTTCTTAATATCCTTCGTGGTACAGGACTGGGCGGTGCCAGCGGAATGGATTACAAGAACAACAAGTTCATCCGTCCCCTTCTTTCTACCACCAGAGCAGAAATACACGCATATATAGAAAATAATTCCATCCCATATGTGGACGATGAGACCAATGCCAGCAATGATTATAGTAGAAATTATATACGCAACATGATAATGCCACTAATTAGATCAAAATGGCCTAATGCAGATGCTAGTATATGCAAATTCGCAGATATATGCCGCCAAGACGACAAGTACATCAATGAGGTTGCCGACATGGGCGAATTAGAAGCAAAGGACGGCATAGTCAAGATTCAGACCAAGCATTTCTTGAGTCATCCATCGGTTATCAACAGAATTATCAGAAAGGCACTAAAGTCAATCAATGTGACTAAGGATATTGAGAAAAAACACATTGAGTTAATCAAAGACCTAGCTCTAAACGGCAATAACGGAGCCAAAATCAATCTACCTCATAGCCTAAATGCAATCAAGGAGTATAACTATATCACCCTAACCAATAAGACATACAAGCCAGCGAAGCGTGTATGGCAGCTGGCAAAAGGCAAGCTAGACATCCAAGAATATGGCATACTGACATTTACTATGACTAGGAAGTTCGATCTAGGAAAACACAATCACCTAATAGACTATAACAAAGTTCCAAAAGGTGCTGTCATCAGATTCCGTGAAGCGGGGGATGTGTTCCAGAAATTCGGCGGTGGCAGCAAGTCATTGAGCGATTATCTGATAGACAAGAAGATTCCAACAAGGCTGCGTAACGTCACACCGGTACTAGCGATAGACAATGAAATATTTGCAGTATTAGGCGTAGAGATATCTGACAAGGTGAAGATAGACTCTACCACTAAGACCGCATGGGCTGTAGATATATTTAGATATTAAAAAAAGAGCATACTTTTGCTCTTTTTTTTGTCAATTATGACTCGCTAACACTCTCTGGGTTGAAAGTAGCTTCAAACTTCCTATCATTTAGATATACTACATTTTCTTTTTGATATGCTACATACGCTTCCAATGATGCAGTTTCAAAATATGCCATTGAATGACTTAACGCAAATGCTTTTCTCAAATTCATATCACCCTTTATTGCCATAAAATCTCCAGTTGTATACATTGCACAATAACTGGAAGTATTGTCATGACCAGGAAAATATCCATCAGCACAACCAGGCTTATCAATAGCTGCAGCCTTCGCACTGGTAAATGGAGATATTCGCGCTGCAATACCACGCAAAAAAGCCTTACTTCTCATCTGATCTGGCATATCTGCATATTCTCTTGAATAACATTTACCATACTCAGCAATTTGATAACCACATTCCTCTAAATGCTTTATTACAGCTTTTGAATCTGGTGCTGTCATTGTTTCTCCTGTTTCTGGATCAATATAAGTACATGTTCCACCGTATCTGAACACGGCCCCCATTGTTAACAAGCTTCTTTCTCCACATGCAGAACACTCACCTTTTTCAGTTGGGCTATAATCCTTCTCGCCAGGTTTTGGATATGGCATAAACCTATTTGCAACAGCAACCTCTCTCAGCAACTTGCTTGGAGGTTTTATACCCAATTGATCTGCAATTTCTGGAGCAATATATGCTCTTCTTTCATCATAAGTATTTGATATTATTTCCATATTTATCTCCTTATACATAACGTTAATATTATAATATCACACCTCTCAGTATTAGTCAACACAATCGCTTTAATTTTGTATAATTTTATAATTTGTTTTGCTACAGACTAAAAATGATATATACTATAACTATGGAAAACATAAATATTGTAGTATCGGACAATTTAAAAAAATTAGCCAAGGCAATCAAGAAAGCCAAAGGTGATGTATATATTGTGGGCGGATATGTCCGCAATGCGATCCTAGGACTAGGCAATACAGATTGCGATATTTGTGGCAGTCTAACGTACGACAAAGTATTGTTGATTGCTAATTCCCTTGGATTCAATGCCCATGTTGTAAATAAGAGGCTAGGCACTGTTCTTATCCAGATAGACGATGAGGAGTATGAGTATACTACATTTAGGAAAGAAAATTACAAGGCAGGTGGCAATCACAGCCCAGAAGATGTAGCATTTGTCAAGGATATCAAACTAGACGCCAGTCGTAGGGATTTTACCGCCAATAGTCTATATTATAACATCAATACTGGCGAGATAGAGGACTATTACAACGGCGTACTGGATATATACAATAAGACATTGCGTTGTATCAAGACACCGAAGGAAGTATTTGAATCTGATGGGCTAAGAATCTTGCGTATGATAAGGATTGCAAATGAGCTGGGATTCAAGATAGACAAAGGCACTAGGGTCTGTGCTAAGGAATACGCACATCAGCTATCTGACATATCTGGTGAGAGGGTACTAAAAGAGCTAAAAAAGATTGTCATCAGTGACTTCAAGTACGAGACAACTGACAGCGAAGAGAACTTCTTAGACAACTTCAACTACATCAACATATACAGATACATCTTTGCTAGCAATTTTGACAAATTCAAGATAGGCAAACGTTATCGCAAAAATTTCTTTAACCTACCAAAAAACTTCCGTATAGTAGGATTCTGGATGCTACTGCTAGCAGAATACTTTGGCTATAGTCATGTGTCGACCAATCAGATTAGCTATGTGTGCATGACATATCTGGGAGCAAATGGTCTAAAAGAATCTACAGCCAATATCCAGACAGTGATATCCACGTATAGTCTATTCCAAGACATTGTATTTGGACAAGACGGATATAGGCGTGCAGTCATGACATTCTACAACTGTGACAGCGAGGTGAAAAAATTCTTCGAGGCTTTCATTCCAGAAGAATACAATGAACTAAAATCTGCTGTAACAATCCTAAGAAAACGCAATGTTCCACTATGCTATGAAGAGCTAAATATCAATAATATGGAATTGATAGAGAAGGCAAGGATAGACAAATACAATACATCGAAAATAAAGGCAAAGCTGCTATTAGACTGCCTAAACGAGAATATATCTAACACCTATGACACCCTAATGGCCGAGGCAAAATATCTGAATATCAAATTGAATAATAAAAACAAGGTAACCAACTAAATATAGTTACCTTGTTTTTGAAAATAAAATAATTCACCAGCACAAGACTAGTGAATTATTTTTCTATTCTGCTAATTCTGCAATATAGTCATATAGTTTGTGCTGTCTAGCTAGGAAGCTGATCCTAACCTCGCTATCAGTATCTTTGTTATTATACAGATATGCGTATGTCTCTGTCAAATCAGTTGTATCCTTCACCTCGATATACATACTATCATACTTGATCTTATTGCCGTCAGTATCTTTCTTCTCCTCGCCATCAATGACTAGAGTCTGAGTCTCAGTAAATTTGTACTCTATTACATATCCCTCTGCCTTGATGTCTGCCAGCTCGGTCTCTCTCATAGCGTGCTTATGCTTGAAGCTATATGTGCCAGCAAATAAGCAAGTCAGAACACTCTCGTTAGAGGATGTCTTATTAGCGTCCATTACGCCATCAAATATCTCTTGACCCTTGTTACCCTCTATATTGCCAAATATCTCTCTATTACTACACTCACCCACACTCAGAGCTGTGCCGTCTACATATATTGTCAGAGATTTCACATTATCAAGCGCTGGGCTATAGAATGTACTCTGCACTATAGCCAATGTTATGACTGCTATTATTACAGCCAGTATAACAAAACTAACTGCTATTATTGCTATCTTTTTTCCCTTTGTCATTATTAGTCTTCCTTTTTATCAGTTTCTTTCTTAGTCGTAGTTTTAGTTGATTTTCTTTGTGTAGTCTTCGGCTTTGCAGCCTCTGGATTTTCCTCTTTTTCTTCTACTTTCTTTTCCTCAGGGTTCTCTGTCTCTGCAGATTTATTAATCTCGTCCAGCTGCCTCTCGCTCTCTTTCTTGATCTCTTTGGTTTCGTCTTTGATTACATTCAGCTCGCTCTCTGATATTACGCCTGCCTTGTATAGCGCCTCAGCAGTCTGTTCTTTTAATTCTTGCATTTTGGCTTTTTGCAATACTTCTTGCTCTTTCTGATGCTTGTCGTCAGCCTCTTTTCTCAATCTTAATTTCTCATCCAATCTCTTGGCAATCTCTTTGTAATCCTCACCACGCATGATTGCCTCTACCTCTTCTTGGTAGATAGTCTCCTCTAATAGTAGCAAGTTAGCCATACTATCTAGGATATCTCTTTTCTCTGTCAGTATCTTCTTGGCCTTAGCATAATTAGTCTCTAGTAGTGTCTTAATCTCGCTATCTATGATGCCAGCGGTCTCCTCACTATATACAGACTGAGTTTGATAATCTCTGCCAATGAACACTTCGTCGCCTTTGCCTAGGTTAATGAATCCTAATTTCTCGCTCATTCCCCATTCAGTGACCATCTTTCTAGCAATCTCTGTCGCCTTCTTGATATCACTACTAGCACCGGCGGTTATGTCCTTGAACACAATCTCCTCTGCTATTCTACCACCCATTATCATGCAAATTCTTGCATTTAATTTCGACAAAGAATAATGCTCGTCATCATCGCTGGGTCTAGTAGATGTATATCCACCTGCCATGCCTCTAGGGATAATTGACACCTCGTGTACATCCTCACCAGCATTCAGACATTTTGCCACAATAGCGTGTCCAGCCTCGTGATATGCTGTTATCTTTCTGTCCTTCTCAGTTACTAATCTAGACTTCTTCTGAGGTCCCATTAGCACCTTATTAATTCCCTCTGTGATATCCGACATATTGATAGTCACATGGTTATTTCTTGCTGCCAATATAGCTGCCTCATTTAGGCAATTCTCTATATCTGCACCAGTAAATCCGCTAGTCAGCCTAGCCAATGCCTTGAAGTCTACCTCTGGGTCAATAGGCTTGTTCTTAGCATGAATAGCTATTATACCCTCTCTACCCTTGACATCTGGTGCATTAACATATATCTGTCTATCGAATCTGCCAGGCCTCATCAATGCTGGGTCTAAGACATCTGCTCTGTTAGTAGCAGCCAGCACTATTATGCCGTCGTTGCTCTCAAATCCATCCATCTCTACCAATAATTGGTTCAATGTCTGTTCTCTCTCGTCATTGCCGCCGCCCAGACCAGCACCACGCTGTCTACCTACGGCATCAATCTCGTCTATGAATACTATACATGGGGCATTACGCTTTGCTGTGTCAAACATATCTCTGACTCTGCTAGCACCCACACCTACATACAATTCTACAAAGTCTGAACCACTGATGCTGAAGAATGGCACATTGCTCTCTCCCGCTACAGCCTTTGCCAGCAATGTCTTACCAGTACCAGGAGGGCCTACTAATAGCACACCCTTTGGAATTCTGGCACCCAACGCCTTGAACTTCGCTGGGTTCTTCAAAAATTCTACTATCTCCTCTGTCTCTAGCTTCTCTTCATCAGAACCTGCGATATCAGAGAATCTAACCTTGGACTTCTCTACTACTCTGGCTCTGGACTTGGAGAATATATTGCCGCCACTGCCCTTACCAGAGAACATACGGAATATCATTACGCCTAGAACTATCATCAATACGATGTAGATGTATGGCAGAATTGACTCGAAGAAACTTTCTGTAGGGTTACCCTTGTCATAATCACACTTGGTCAAATCAAAACTTTTAAGATGTGTGACATCTCTATTACTATACACACCATATGTGTTATCCAGAACAATCTTCTCATCCCCAGTAACAGTAGTGTTATTAGCATAATGAACTGCACTCTTAAAATCTTCTATAAACTGAAGGTCTCCTGTTGAATTGTTGTAAGTGAAGTAATAGTCGTAATTGCTAGGGAACTTCTTCCTCTCTGCCTCTGATAATGTAGACTGATACTCTGCATCCTCATCATCAGTATCAAATAGAAGGATATAACCCGTGCCATTATTCACATAGATCTCTTCGACATATCCTTCGAATAATATATCTTGGGCCGTACTATAACTAATACTCTTGTCGCCATTCTCTGAACTAAATACGAAGAATAGTGCACAAACCAATAGTATTACAAAGAATAGATATACTAGGCCTTTATAACTCTTTTTCTTGTTATTTCCCAAAAAAATAGCCTCCTGTAAAATTTTTTATCAGTATATTGTATCACAAGAAAATAAAAAAACAAAAAAATAAACATACATTTATTCTAATATATCTAATAAATATACTATTTTTTTCTACACAAATCTTCATGCTATATGGCAAGTCCACGCACTGCTTTGGCTAACTTGACTGCTTTTGCCACACATTCCGCAATAATTTTTGCCATACGATACACTGTCTGGAACTTAGCTGCACTAAGAAAATTCTTGGCAGATACCCCAAAAGTGCTAACTACTGGCAATATAGATATATCGCCATACACCTCGCCATTTAGCCCAAATCCACCAGCGGGGATGCAGCCACATCGCTGCAACTTGACCATACCTATGTCAGACATATTGCCTAGTGTCGCATCAATGACTATTATCTTGTGCCCGCTATGCTGGCCTTTGATATATCTAAATGCACTTTTAAGATTGCTAGCAACTATTGGATTGGATAGTCTACCATATACATATGCGTCTACGTCATATTTTTTGACCAACATCTCTGCCGTTAGCGGGCCTATCATATCACTGACAACCCTGTCAGAGCCTACACATACAATTATTGGCATTTCATCACCCATAGCACTGGCTAAACCAAAAGTAAACTCTCTTTTTTGCTCCGCTGTGTCCAAGAATAACTCCATACTTTCTCCTACTAATTTGCTTTTTCCTACTATCATAATTAACATATATTCCATTTTTTAAACCAATTCACCTATGTATTGTCTTTTTCTTTATTTTTCAAAACAAATGTTTAAAAAAATGACTTTTTTCTAAATATATGATATATTGAAGATGAAAATATGCATAGAGTACGTGATATGCACTACAATTATATTTAGGAGGAAATATGCACTGGATAGACATTGTGCTAATAGCGATAGTGGCTCTTACTGCAATTATTGGCTTTTGGAAGGGCTTCTTTGACGGAATTATTTCTATCTGCTCAATCTTTGTCTCATTAATAATTGCTGTATCCACTGCCAACTGGTTTGCTGGTGTGATTAGGTCTATAGTAGACATAGACGGTTGGCTAAATATACTATTAAGGGATACATTTGGTGTAGGAGATTCGCTAGTAATATTTGGAGCATCATATCCCAGAGAGAAGCTAGCGGCATTTCTGACAGTAGTATTTGCAGGCATCGTTATGTTTATCTTAGTGCGATGTGTTGTAGCACTGCTAAAGAATATGTTCAGGGCAATAACAGAGAAATCCAAGG
This sequence comes from uncultured Christensenella sp., assembly GCA_964434145.1. Taxonomy (GTDB): domain Bacteria; phylum Bacillota; class Clostridia; order Christensenellales; family UBA1242; genus UBA11490. The sequence goes on from CAYSUG010000027.1 coordinate 13,792, forward strand.
CATTGGGCGGAATCAATAGGTTATTGGGACTGGTGCTAGGTGCTGTCAAGGGAGTACTGGGCGTAAGCGTAGTGATGATAGTATGCTCTATTATTACCTCACTGGGGGTTCCAGGACTATCCGACACGATAACTACGAACATTGAGGCAACTGGTATAACGAAATATGTGTATAATATAGTGGACGGAATGGTCGAAGACAAGATGTCTGGCAAGACATTTGAAGAAATAATAGAAGGTGTATTTGACGAGGCTACTGCCAAGGATCAAGATGCTAATACAAAACTAGAGGTGTTATATTCTGGTGACAAGCAGTACTACGAATTCACTGTAGGACAAGTGGTAGATTATTCTAAGATTACTATAATATACAAGTCTGGTGACCAGACATCTGTGGTACCTCAGGCAGATCTATCATACTCATCCATGATAGACACTAGCACAGTCAAGGGCGAGACCACTATCACAATCTCTGCCTATGGCAAGACAACTGAATTAATTTACAAAGTCGTACAAAATAACGCCTAAATCTAGGCGTTATTTTTATCGTAAACATTAATAATAAAATAAAAAATAGCCTTTTTTTCAAAGACTATTCCTTCTCTATTTTCTTACCACAGTTGGAGCAGAATTTGTCATTGATGCCAACCCCCCTCTCCGCAATTGGTACAAAACTTCTCTTCGCCCTTCAATCCCTTCTTTATGCCAGAAGATACAGCCTCTGCCATGTCTTCTACTATAGGCGTCATTACTTTTGCTCTCTTTTTCATAACTGGGGCTTCTATATCTACCATATTTTCACCCATTGCAGTTATGTCGTCGCCCGCCATATCCAGAGTCTCTTTGTGTATCTTCATCATGCCTTTAGTTAGATGCGGCATAACACCAATACTTAGACATATCAGTCCAGCACCATCAAAAGCAAAACCAATAAACACAAAGAATACCGAACCAAAACCTTCACCAATACTTGTATTCATAACATTATTAAATCCAATAACTGTAATGACTATGCCTATCGCCAGCAGTATTCCGCCTATTATCATCATCTTCTTAGATTTTTTCACTTTTGCATTCCTCCTCACTATTCTGATTATATTCTACCACAATTATCACTATACTCAATGGTAGATATAGGCGTTTTAGATTTTATGGAGTTTTGGCTGTTGTACAAGATTTAATCAAAACTCTTCTAATTGCACCAGCGTCGTTTTTGATGCTTTTATACGTTGTGTCGTTGATTATATTTGTTTGGTACAATAGTTCTATCCAATATTCTGTCTCACTGCATTCCTTTAGTGCAATTTCCAATTTTGCCACAAAATCTGCCTTGCTATGTGCATATTGAGCCTCATGAATATTGGCACCAATACTGGTACCACATCTACTCAGTTGATTAACAATTGTAGAGCACTTTTTGATATTGTCACAAAGGTTAATGATAGATATTGCAAATTGTTTTGATTTCTCTAATAATATATTCTCTCTCATACACTGTATTATAACACATGGGCAGTAATATAGCAATATCAAATTTTATTTTAATGATATTGCTGTCGCAATGATATTAGGCTTTGCCTAATGATATTACTCACTCCGTTCGTAATGATATGATATCCGCAATTCCTCTCCAGAGGAATATCATTGCAACAAGTTGCAATCTCATTTTCGAAAGAAAATAACATTCGCTATGGCGAATATCATTATC
>CAYSUG010000028.1:0-15304 GCA_964434145.1 uncultured Christensenella sp.
CAATCCTAACACCAAAATCTTTATCGGTGCTGGGTGGATTAAACTAATTTTCACAATAAATAATAGGTAGTTATTTTATTATATATTTCCAACCTGGTTGCCATTTATGTTCAATTCGCCAATCGTTTGCTAATGCTTCTTCCCAAGTCATATTGTTAGTTATAACATCAAAAGCAAGTTGAGGTGCTTTATGGCAAACAATAGCAACCTTTTTGTTATCATAGTTTTCTTTTAGATAAGATATAAAACTTCTCATTCTTTTTTCAACATCTAAAAGACATTCTCCATTCGGAAATCTATCTGTAATATGTGTGCTATAATTTGCAAGTTTGCTATCTTGCCCATTAAAATCGCCATAATTGCATTCTCTTAATCTTTCATCTCTAATGATTTCTATATCACGATTGTAAAAGTTTAATTTTGCGCTTTCAATAGCTCTCTTTAAATCAGAACAAAAAACAACATCAAAATAATCGTCTTTGATTGTGTGAGCAAGGTCTATTCCTTGTTGAATGCCTTTTTCAGTAAGTTCTCCCGGCAACCAACCAGTTGATTTCTTTTCAGTATTGTCTTGTGTTGTTCCATGAACAAAATAAGTTATTTCTATCATAATATTTCTCCTATGAAATTATTATAACATAAATTATCAAAAGTTGTATATGTTTTTAGTAAAAAAATAGAGAAGAAGCGTAAAAACTTCTTCTCGTGGGTTTTATTGATTGGATTGCAAATGAGTGTAGACTGCATTTGCTGATAGGTTAGAAAAGTTGCCGTTGGATTCAGCAAAGTTCTTTAAGTCTGTCGCAAGAATAAAGGAAATTCGCTTTATTTGTTTTTGACTTAATTTTGTTTTGCCTTGCCTTAATACTTTAGTATTAAGGTCATAAATGGCTGTGTTTTCTGGTATATCTTCACAATCAATAAAACATTGTTTGTCAATAAGATTTTTCATAATGCCATTTTTTTACATATGACATCATATGTTAGCAGCCTTATTGACTTTAACCCGACTTCTAGCACCGGTTAGAAGTCAATTTTATAATAACACATTTACTATAAATTTTCTACCTATCTGACAAAAATAGACAAAGTGGGTATCACACTTGTAACTGGTCTGGGGAGCGATTCAAAATTGTACCACGCACCCTTTTAGGGTGAATCACCAAAAAGCCTTATTTTATAAGGGATTTTGGAGATTAAAAGTGCATTTTGAGTCTGCTCCTTATCCTGCTTCCTAAAATTTATTGTAATTTTATGTCGAATCCGTTATTTTGGTCAATAAAAAACACCTACATTTTAAGTAGGTGTCAATTGTTTAAATTTTAATACTTTATTGATTTTTGCACGTAATCTACAAGTTCATCAACTCTCATACGTTTTTGTTCCATTGTGTCACGATCACGAATAGTTACAGTGTTGTCTTCAAGAGTATCAAAGTCGATTGTTATACATATTGGAGTACCAATCTCATCTTGTCTGCGATATCTTTTCCCTATACTTCCCGCTTCGTCATAAGTACACATAAAGTTTTCAGAAAGCATATCATAAACTTCAAGTGCCTTTTCACTCAAATTCTTTTGAAGTGGGAGAACTGCGACTTTATAAGGAGCAAGCGCTGGATGCAAGTGAAGTACAGTTCTAGTATCTCCGTTTTCAAGTTGTTGTTCATCATAGGCTTCACAAAGAACACAAAGAGAACATCTACCAACACCGAATGAATATTCTACTACATTTGGAATATATTTTTCATTTGTGTATGGATCCGTGTAAAGCATAGACTTTCCACTATATTCTTGATGACGAGACAAATCCCAATCACTGCGATGATGAATTCCATGCAGTTCTTCCCATCCCATAGGGAATAAATATTGAATATCACAAGCTGCTTTTGCATAGTGAGCAAGTTTCTCGTGGTCATGGAATCTGATATGTTCTGGATTTACACCAATTGATAATAGGAAATTCCAAGACTTATCTTTAAGTTTTAACCATTCGTTCATAGCATCTTTTGGATGACAGAATAATTGGTGCTCCATTTGTTCAAATTCAATTGTTCTGAATAAGAAGTTTCCAGGTGTAACCTCGTTTCTGAAGGATTTACCAATTTGAGCAATAGCAAAAGGAACTTTCGCTCTTGTTGTTCTTTGAACGTTTAAGAAATTTACATATTGTCCTTGACAAGTTTCGGGACGAAGATAAACTTTGTCCGAAGTTTCCTCGAGTGTTCCTCTGCTTGTTGTAAACATTGGGTTGAATTTTCTAATTGGTGTCCAATCATGTGCTCCACAATGTGGACATTTGATTTTATATTTTGCAACATAATTCTCTAGTTCTTCGTTGCTCATTCCTTCAGCATGAGCTTCACCTTTGCTAAAGTCATCGATAAGAGTATCCGCTCTAAATCTTTGTTTGCAATTTTTGCAATCCATTTTAGGGTCACCAAAATTTTGTACGTGTCCGCTAGCTTCCCATACTCTAGGGTTCATGAGAATGGATGCGTCAAGTCCATAAGTATTTCTGTCTTTTTGAACAAAGAATTTCCACCACGCACGTTTTACGTTATTTTCGAGTTCTACACCAAGCGGACCGAAATCCCAAGTATTTGCAAAACCATCATAAATTTCACTTCCAGGAAAGACAAAACCACGAGTTTTGCAAAGATTAACAATTTTTTCCATAGTAACTTTGTTTTTTTCCATAATTTACATTTTCTCCTTTTTATAGTTTTTACAAATTTAGGTAATGCAAATTCTGAAGTCTATCACTTGTAACCCTAACCAAATAAAAAGCCCCTCAGCAATTTGCATTGCCAAGGGACGATATAATACTATACCGGTTCCACCCTAATTGGATAAATCCCACCTTATTTTCCTCTTTTACGCCAAGGCACGCGGATGACATTTTATCATCTCCAACCAAATCGCCACTTCGGTTATAGGATTGAACATATCTTAACAAAATTTTATAAAAAAGTCAATGCTTATATTGAAAATTTTGTCAAAGGGGCTGATTTTTCTTTCAATTCATGTTAAGATTAGGAAAACAAAGGAGTATTAAAGTATGAACAAAGCTGTTATATATGCAAGATATTCAAGTGATAGTCAAACAGAGCAAAGTATTGAAGGACAACTTAGAGTTTGCAAAGAGTTTGCCGAGAGAAATGCTAACGATAAAACCACTTGATGAAAATATGGTTTATGCTTATTTATGTTCTTTCAAAGATTTATATTATTCACTTAACAATGCAAAACAAAGATTGATTGATATGTTTGTTAATCGTGTAGTGCTCTATGATGACCACTGCAATATTTACTTTAATATTAGTGATGACAAAGGCACACAATTAAAATTAAGTGAACAGCCAGATTTTGAGCAAGAAACCGAATTTTTAGCAAAAAAAGAACAACCCGAACATAAGGGTTCGGATTGTTATCGCTTGGCGGAAAGTGAGGGATTTGAACCCCCGGAACGATTGCTCGTTCAACAGATTTCGAATCTGCCTCGTTCGACCACTCCGACAACTTTCCGTACTTGTATCATTGATACAAATACTAGTATATTCAAAAAGTTACTTTTTGTAAACTATTTTTTGGACAATTTCTCATCTAATTCTGTATATACTTTGACAGTGCCTATATCGTAGCATTCTCCATTAAACCTATACAGATACACTGGCTTTTTCTTATATAACCATGCTGGGAAATTGCCAGGCGCGTCTTTTGTATTCCCTTCGTCCAAATATTGCTTTATCATCTTTGTAGTATCTCTGGTATAAAGATATGTAGCATATACACCCAGGTTTGATGGCGCTATACCTGGTTTTTCCACTAGAGATGTCACAATATTATTTTCATCCACAGTCGCTACTGCAAAATTCTTTCCCAGATACTCCAGATCTTCAAATTCGGTACCCAAGATACAATCGGCATTGACTAGTCTATAATAATCAAAATAATCTTTTAGGCTATAAGTAAAATAATTGTCGCTAACAAGCACCATAATTTCGTCATCAATATGACAAGTATCTATAGCAAACTGCATATCACCAATAGCACCTAATCTATCTTCATTACAAGTAGTCTTGTCGTCCAGCACTGTGATCTTGATTCTACCACTATACTTTTTACCCCAATCCCAGAAATGTTGATAAAATTTGTGATTGCTGACAAGTATAGCCTCGTCTATTTCCTTTATTTCTTCCAGTTTATCAAAAGTATAGTCTATAATAGGCCTGCCAGCCAACGGCAACAATCCTTTTGGCATATTTTCAGTCAAGGGATATAATCTAGTGGCGTAGCCAGCCACCAACATTATTGCTTTCATATTCTTTCCATCCTTCATATTAGAATATTGTAATTATATCAAAGACGAACGCATTTATGCAAATTAATATTAATAATTCTTTTATTGCATAACAAAAAAACATTGACAATAACAAAACAATTGTGATAGACTACAATCGCTGAACAAAAAAGCGTATATATTTTTGGAGAGGTGTCTGAGTGGTCGAAAGTGCAGTCTTGGAACGGCTGTGTACGGCAACGTACCGCAGGTTCGAATCCTGTCCTCTCCGCCAAGCAAAACAAGCCCAGTGCCAACTGTGGCTTTTTTTATCTCTGGCGAGAGGACTGAGCAGTTTTCTACAAAAATGCTCTCTGCGTATACGCAGGGATTCTCACTTCTATTCCGCACTCACGCAAAATTTACTTTGCCGTGCGGAAATGTGTCGCCATGCTCCACACCGAATTCCTGTCCTCGCCATCAAATACGCATTACTTGCTAATATCAAAAATATCATCATAAGATACGTGCAGTATTTCTTTTAGCAATATTATCTCGTCGGGATAAAGGTGCCTTTGACCTACCTCAATCTTAGCAACAGCACTCCTGGTGATATCACAACCGCTCAATTGCAGCTTTGTGGCGATATAGTCTTGGGTATAGCCCATAGACTCTCTTAACATTCTAATATTATTCCCCACTTGTTTTTCTATCAAATTATTCATTACTACCCACTTTTTGCACCAATTTAAGTGCAAATCCTTGACATTAGTATAAATAATTGTTAGTATTAAAATGCACCTATACAGGTGCAAACAATCTACAAAGGAGGAATGAATGGGAAAAGGTTTATCTATTACGGGATTTGTTCTTAGTCTATTAGGTCTAATATGTAGTTTTATCTTCTTCTACATTAGCTTGCCTTGTGCAATAGTTGGCTTAGTATTGTCAGTTGTTGGCGGAAAGAAATTAAAAGCCAATAACCAACCTCATGGACTAGCAACAGCTGGTATGGTTCTTGGAATCATTGCCATATGCCTAGCTGGCGTAATGACTGCTTGCGGAATATGTGCTGTATGTGCTCTTGACGAACTAGCTGGTACTATGTAATCCCCTAGCTTTCAGAAAAATAGTAGAGCTTGCATATATATTCATGCAAGACTCTACTCATTTTTATAGATAATAACTTTCTATTGCAAGTAATATGTCATTAACATTAAATATTTTAGGTAAAAATATCCCTATATATGGATTCTTCTGCATTATTGGAATTGTTCTAGCAGCGGCAGTTGCACTACTTTTGGCAAAAAGAAAAAAACTAGAAATATTCGATTTTGTGCTTGTGGCTATAATTACCCTAATGGGAGCGTGGCTGGGTGCAAAAATTTTCTTTCTGATTGTTTCTTTGGATGATGTCGTATATATATTCAATAGTTATCCTATCTTGGATGCATTAAATGCCCTGTTACGAGGTGGATATGTTTTCTATGGTGGTTTGGTAGGTGAAGCTATAGCCCTAGTTATAACTCTAAAATTACAAAAGAAAAACATATTCCAGTATATTAATATATATGCTGTCGTATTGCCTCTGGGACACGCTCTGGGCAGAGTAGGATGCTTCTTTGCGGGATGTTGCTATGGCATGGAATATGATGGGCCACTTAGCTATATATCACGAAGCTATGGATATATATACTCCCATTGGAGTCCCCCTATTGCCTATTCAGCTCATAGAGGCAATTGCCCTACTGATATTATTTTTATTGCTACTATTCATATATCTAAAAAATAGCAATATTGCGGCAGTTTCCATTATTTATTGTTATGCTTATCCTGCTATTAGGTTCACCTTAGAATTCTTCAGAGGCGATAGCGAAAGAGGGATACTATTAGGTCTGTCAACATCACAGTGGATTAGCATAGGCATAATACTGCTCACCTCTATATTAATAATCATCCGTTGTGCAAAATCACAACATCAAAAAACGCTCACAAGCAAAAAGTACGATAACTAAAAAATATAGTTCTCGTACTTTTTTTATCAGTTATAACATTAATATAAGAAGGCCAACCAAGCAGCCCAACTAGCTACAACGTCACCTATATGACATTCTACTCCTCTACAGGACCTTTCTTCATTCTTGCATTCTCATACTCTTCTAGCTCATGCAAGATATTGTCCGGCTGGTGGGCACCTATTATGCCATATTTGCCACACTTTCCTATCTGCAGCATCTGCCCTACATGACGATAGCCAAAGAGCATTGGCGGCAAGTATGTGACGATATCTGACAGATTCCTAATAACTAAGAATCTAGCCCAACGAAGGCGTATTTTTGCACTCTGCATACCCCAGATGACTCGTGGACAAGCAAATCCATACCCCTCCACTGTATCCCTAATATCTGGCCTATGATACCATACATACTCGTGACACAGCAGTGCAATAGCGGCACCATGCGAATATCCCACAATAATAATCCTCCTAATACTCTTGTCCCTTATTATCTCCATGATTACCTGCTCTATAATCTTCCACACCTTCAGAAATCCCCTATGGGCAAACCACACCGGCTTATCCATTCTCTTATACGCCTTGGCTGGAAAATCCAGATTTACCTTCCAATCCTCGCCACCTTTAGAGCCCTGGAAATATATGTACAATGCATCCGCCTGCCTCCTCGTTGCATAATTAACAGACTGACCTACCTCTTGATACTCTATTGTGATGCATTGCAAAAATAACTGATACAGGCTCATATTACCTTCTCTTTGTATAATACAACATTTATTATATATATTCTGTACAACTATTCAATGACACAAAAAATCCCAGAATTTCTGGGATCTCTATCATTATTACTTCAAAAACATTCTAAGCAATTTACCATAACTCTTTCTCTTATATGGCTGGTAGCGCATAGGTAGGTCAATCCATGTCTTTTTGTCCACAATACTCTTGGTATGAGAGAATGCATTGAATCCCTCTAGGCCGTGATATGTGCCCATGCCACTCTCACCTACTCCACCAAATCCTAGTTCTGATGTTGCCAAATGAATAATGGTGTCGTTGATACAGCCACCACCATATCTGCACCTCATTGTCACTTCCTTGATCTTTCTCTTGTCTTCAGAAAAGAAATACAAGGCAAGTGGCTTTTGTTTTTCTGCCAGAAGGCTATATACCTCTTCCAGATCGTCATATGTGATAATTGGTAATATTGGCCCAAATATCTCGTCCGCCATTACGGCATCTTCCCATGTCACATTGTTCATAATAGTAGGCTCTATCTTTAGAGTCGACCTATCTACCTTGCCACCTATAACAACTTTATCTTCATCAATGAGTGCAGATAGTCTATCAAAATGTTTCTCATTAATTATCTTGCCATAATCTGGATTAGTTAGCGGAGTGTCTGTATACTGCAACTTGACCTGCCTTACCAATTCATTGACCAAAGACTCTTTGATATCATTGTGACAAAGGATATAATCTGGGGCAACGCAAGTCTGGCCACAATTCAAGAACTTGCCAAAAACAATTCTTTTAGCCGCTAATTCTATCTTTGCAGAGCTATCTACTATACACGGACTCTTGCCACCCAGCTCTAATATCGCAGGGGTCAGATGCTCTGATGCATGACGCAGTACCTCTCTGCCTACCGCTTGACTACCTGTAAAGAATATTAGATCCCACTTTTTCTCCAGCAGGCTTGCATTCTCCTTTCTGCCACCAGTCACCACTGCTACATATTGTGGGTCAAAGACTTCTGCCATAATTTTCTCTATAACAGCACTAGTAGCTGGCGAATAAGCACTAGGTTTCACCACAGCAGTGTTGCCTGCGGCTATTGCGTCTACTAATGGGTCTATAGTAAGAAGGAATGGATAATTCCATGGGCTCATGATCAAGACATTGCCGTATGGAGTTGGTTTCTTATAGCTTCTGGATGCAAATTGAGATAGCGGTGTATGCACCCCTCTCTCTTTTGCAAACCTCTTAGTATGCTTGATCATATATGTCAGCTCTGACAATACCAAGCCTACTTCGCACATATACGCCTCGTAGTCACTCTTGCCTAAATCCGTATGCAGTGCATCCATTATATCAGCTTCGTGTGCGATTATAGCACTCTTAAGAGCCTTCAACGCCTTTATTCTGCCCTTTACTGGCAATGTTGCACTGCTATTATAATATTCCCGCTGCTGTGTCAGAATCTTATCAATTTCTCTTGAATCCATAATGTTCTCCTACACCCTATTATTTCTCAAAGAAAGAAATGCCGACTGCCCCAGGACCTACGTGAGTTCCAATAGTGCCGCCTAGAATATATGCTGGCATATTACCCTTCCTGTTCGCATCTATTAGCGTAGTCTCCTCTACATATTTCTCCAGAACACCTTTGTCTATGCCAGACCAAACAACGCCATATGGCATATCCCAGTCTATCCCGTTAGTTTTTGACACAAGCGAGTCCAACAAAGTATATGCTTTCTTCATTCCCAACGCCTTACCAACAACCTTAACCGCTCCGTCGATTACGCCTATGATAGGTTTGATAGATAGCATTCCGCCTACAAAAGCAACTGCAGCAGACACCCTGCCGCCCTTCTTCAGATATTCTAATGTTCCAACTATTGCAGTAACATTGATTTTCTTTTTTTTCTCATTTAATATGTTCTCTATGTCGTCCAGAGATTTGCCCTCAGCAATCAATTGCAATGCATATAGACCTAGCAATCTCTCTCCTATGCATGCATTTAGGCTATCAATTACCCTAACTTTGCCACCAAATTTCTCTGCAGCCATAACTGCTTGGCCGTATGTACCAGACAATTTAGATGAAATAGTTATAGCTATTACCTCATCGCCATTTGCCGTCATCTTACTGAATATTTCTTCAAATCTATATTCTGTTATCTGACTAGTCTTTGGCAAATTCTTACTCGCCACTAACTTGGAATAAAACTCCTCTGGCAGCAAATCCACGCCATCCATATATTCTTCGTCATTAAAATTAATAATCATTGGCACCAACTTTATGCCCAGTTTTTCCGCATCTGCCTTGCTAATATCCGCAGCAGAATCTATCATTAAACGTATTGCCATAATCTTTTAATCTCCATAATTACTGCATATCTTCTGTAAATTATCACTAATTAATGCCAGACTGCGATACATTATCGCTCTGTCATCATTATCCAACCCCTCGCTAGCTCTATCTAGCATAGCATCTATCTTAGCCGCAATAGCCTGCCCTACAACCTTGCCATGCTCTGTCAGAGTCAGTGGACTCTTGTATCTCTTATGTGTAAATGTCTGACACTGAATGTATCCATTCTCTTCCAGATAATCTATCGACCTAGATATTGCTGCCTTATCTTCTTCGCATATATCACATAGTTCCTTTGCCGTCAATGATCCTGCTAAATATAGATAATATAAGCATGATACATGAGGACTCTTTAACTTAAACTCTGCCATTTCTTCCGCCTTAATCCGCTTAATCATTCTATTGATCTTGGATATAAGAACAGTGAATGTCTTAAATCTCTCTTCCATTACAAAAAACCTCTACTTGTTGTAAAATCAACAAATATAGTCTATCATACAATATGACTGTGGTCAACTAAAAATATACTAATATCTAAAAAAGTTTTTTCATCCAAGCAACTCTATTATGCAGCAAAAAATCCAACAAATAACTTTTCAAAAATTTGGAATTTAATTAAATATTTGATATAATACATATTAAATTAATACATAAGAAAGGTGAAAAAAATATGAAAATATTACTAACTGGAGGCCTAGGATATATAGGTTCTCACACAGCAGTGCAGTTACTTGCAGCCGGACACGAAGTCATTATTGTGGACAATCTGTGCAACAGCCAAAGGAATGTTAAAGAAAAGATAGAACGTATCAGTGATCGCTGTATTGACTTTGTCAAGGCAGACCTAAGAAAGAAAAAATCAATTGAGAAGATATTTGAAGACTACAAAATAGATGCAGTCATTCACTTTGCTGGGCTAAAGGCTGTGGGAGAAAGTGTAAAAAAACCACTGGAATATTACGACAACAACATAGGCGGTACTATTAATCTATTGCAAGTAATGCAAGATTATGGTGTCAAGAATCTAGTATTCAGCTCTTCCGCTACTGTATATGGTGCGTGTGAGACAATGCCTCTGTCCGAAGACTCACCTACTGGCGCAGTCAATCCATATGGCAGAACAAAGTTATTCATAGAAGAGATGCTAAAAGATGTAGCAGCAGCAGACCCTACATTTAATATTGTAATATTAAGATATTTCAACCCAGTAGGAGCACACGACAGTGGCATTATTGGAGAAAATCCTAGGGGCATCCCTAACAACCTCATGCCATACATTGCCAGAGTATCTGTGGGAGAATTGGAAGAGCTAGCTATATTTGGCAACGACTATGACACCAAGGACGGCACTGGGATTAGGGACTACATCCATGTAATGGATTTGGCAGACGGCCATGTAGCTGCAGTCAATCAATTAACAAAGAATTGCGGCATTGCTATATACAACCTAGGCACCGGCATAGGTTATAGCGTAATGGATGTTGTCAACGAATTTAATAATATATGTGGTGGCAAGGTAAAATACAAGATTGCTCCTAGAAGGGATGGAGATATAGCCATATGCTACGCCAGTCCAAAGAAAGCAAATGAGGAGCTAGGCTGGCACTGCAGCAGAGACCTGCATAGTATGTGTGCAACAACATATGCATATCAGCTAAAGAATACTAAGAAATAAATTGTATAACTTTTAATAAACGACAGATTTTGTTGCATAAAAAGCTGGTAAACATAAAAAAACTAACAGCAACCCACTTGACTATTTAAAGTTGATTGCTTTTTTCAATTTTCAATAACAAGCCTATATCTTTCACTATTCACTATTTTGAATATCCAACAAGAATATAAAACGGACAATTAAGCCATAATAAAGTAAGGAGGTTATATTATGGCTATATTAAACATTATCAGTTTGCTAATTTTATTTATTGGTGGTATCAATTGGGGCCTAGTAGGCATATTCAATTTTAACCTAGTAGATTGGATATTTGGTGGCTACAATGCAGGTTCAATTATTATCTATGTACTAGTATTATTAGCAACTATCTGGCTAATCTTTGCAGCTCTAACCAAGGGTGCAATATATCTAATGGATAGACACAACAAATAGAAGAATTCAATTCTTCTTTTTTTTCAGAACTATGTTAATTTTCTTCTTATCATTAAAATATATTTGAAAATCTTTTAATCCTATGATAGAATAAATAAAAAATATATGGAGATATAATATGCAAATTATTCTGTCACAAGTATTTGTAGCCCTATCTAGTCTGTTATTTGTATTTTCAATGATATGCAAGAACAAGCTAGGACTTATAATATTCCTATTCATTTCAGACATATTGTACGCCACTCACTACATATTCCTAGACGGTCTGTCTGGATCTGCTTGCGTATTCATAGATGCTATATTTCTGATAACAATATATTTACTAGAAAAATACAACAAAAATAAGTACACTTCTCTAGCAACTATCATAGCGATGATTGCTGTAGTTGTTGCCACTATATGGACATGGAGTAGTGCAATATCCTTGGCTCCTATGTTAGGCATGCTGGCATATTTAGGTGGAATGATGTTACAAAACATCACGTTTAACAAACTAGGGGCCATGCTTAGGAATATTGGAAATATAGTATATATGATATTGATAATTGTCACCACCTCAAAAGTATTTGGGGACATGGCAGTAGGATTAATTCTGGAGATCATATTAATGATAAGTGCAATGGTAGGAGCAATCATCAGCTACAGACAGCAAAAGAAGATTAATAAATAATATATAGAATTTTTAGTCATAGCAGCATTGCTATGACTTTTTTTAAACACAATACATACTTCATTTCATATAATGTAACAAAACAAAAAATTTTCTATAAGATAGCTGGCTAGATTTTCGATTATTTAATATAAAAATTCACACAAGAGCTAGCAATCTTTGAAATATTGAAAAGGAGTAAAATGAAAAACGATAATCAAAATGGAATATACATAGACGACACTGTAATTATTGGTAAAGATGTGATAATAGAACCAAACAACATAATTAGAGGTAATACTACTATATCAGACCACACTCATATAGGATGTGGCAATTATATACAAGACTCGAAGATTGGTAGCAATTGTAGTATCGAGTTCAGCCATATAACAGACAGCAATATTGGCAGCAATACTATGGTAGGCCCATATTCTAGGATCCGACCTGGCTGTAAAATTGGCGACAAATGTAAAATTGGCAATTTCGTAGAAATAAAAAATTCTACCCTTGGTAACAATGTCAAAGCAGCCCACTTAACATACATTGGCGATGCCACCATTGGAGATAATTGCAACATAGGCTGCGGAGTTGTCTTTGCCAATTATAACGGGATAACAAAGAGTAGGAGTATTGTTGGCAACGATTGTTTTATAGGTAGCAATGTCAATGTCATTGCCCCTATCAATATAGCGGATGGTAGCTACATTTGCGCCGGCACAACCATTACTATAGACACTAACCCAGACGACTTCATCATTGGTAGAGCAAGAGAGTGCGTCAAGGCAGGACGAGCAAAAAAATATAAAAAGGAAACTAAATAATATGGCAGTATTTTTTGGAACAGACGGCATAAGAGGATTGGTAAATGATGAATTAACATATAACTTAGCATATAAATGCGGAAACGCTACAGCTTGTAGCAAAGAACACCCAACCATTCTGATTGGCAGAGACACAAGAACGACTGGCAGCTTTCTCACTATTGCATTCGCTGGAGGAGCAACTGCCGCAGGAGCGAATGTCATTGATGTAGGCATATGTCCTACTGCAGGCATAGCGTATCTAACAAAAAAATTACAAGCAGATTACGGAGTCGTTATTAGTGCATCGCACAACAAACCAGCATACAACGGCATCAAAATTTTTGACAAAACTGGGGCAAAACTAGGAGACAAAAATGAGGAGCTATTAGAGCGAAAATTTATTAATGAGAAGATTGTATCAACAGACCAAATAGGAACATATATACAAGATTGTTCATTGACCAAACTATATGAGAATCACCTAATAGAAACTTGTGATACATCGCTCCAAGGCTTAACAATTGTGCTAGACGGCAGCAATGGTGCAGCATACAAAATAGCACCATATGTATTTCGCAAATTGGGTGCAAAAATAATAGCAACACACTGCCACAATGACGGCAAAAACATCAACGAAAATTGTGGTTCCACACATCCAGAAACATTAGCAAAAAATGTAATAAAATATAAAGCAAACATGGGCTTCGCTTTTGACGGAGATAGTGACAGAATCATTGCTTGTGACGAACTGGGTAACATACTAGACGGAGACATTATAATATACATACTTGCCAAATATTTAAAAGAAAAAAATGAATTAAATAACAACACTGTCGTAGGAACTAGACACACCAACATTGGAATAAAAAAAGCATTAGACGATGAGCAAATTCAACTACTAAGAGTAGATATCGGTGACAAATATGTAATACAAAAAATGGAGGAAAAAGGCATATCCTTAGGTGGAGAAAAGTCTGGTCATATAATATTAAAGCAACATGCTACAACAGGCGACGGAATATTGACTGGTATCAAAATAGCACAAATGGTGCAAGAGTACAAAAGTACACTATCATCTCTATCTTATGTCAAGTTGTGTCCACAAATTGACATAGACTGTATAGTTAATGACAAAATTAGAATAATCAACAGCCAAGAGCTTACTGACGTCATAAACAAACAAGAAATGTTATTGGGTGAAAATAGTAGGATAATGGTGCGCGTATCGGGCACTGAGCCAAAAATCAGAATAATGGTAGAATATGAGGACAGAGAAAAGGCATACACTGCTGCAAAAATCATTGAAAAAACTGTCATGGAAATTAACAAATAAAAAAGGAAAAACAATATGTGCGGAATAATTGGTTATATTACAAAAAACAAAAATAAAATCGAAAAAACAATTATAAATGATTTAAAAAAACTAGAATATCGAGGATACGATTCTGCAGGAATTGCAGTAACATCTAATGGAAAAATGTTGGTCACAAAAAGTGAAGGATGTATATCTAATCTAGAACAAAAAATAAACAATGAGATAATGTCAAATTGTGGCATAGCACATACCCGATGGGCGACACACGGAGCCCCTACCGAAATCAATGCTCATCCTCATATATCAAGTAACAGAAAATGGGCTATTGTGCATAACGGAATTATTGAAAATTATGCACGATTGAAGCAATCATTAATAGAGCAAAACATCGCATTTGTTAGTGACACAGACAGCGAAATTGTTGCACAAATGCTAAGCCAAAATAATGAGAGCAATAACATAAATAAGTTAATCAATGTATGCTCCAAATTGTCTGGTAGTTATGCCCTAGCGTGCCTTAATATTGACCTCCCAAATACTATCTATCTAGCAAAAAATAAAAGCCCTCTGTACATAGCTATTAATAGCGACGAAGTCTTAATCAGCAGCGACCCCATCACCTTCTCTGACAGAGTAGACTCGTACTTTGAAATGTATGATAATGAGTTCTGCGAAGCTAGCATTGATAGTCTAACTTTCTATAATAATCAAGGTCACATCATCGAGAAGAATCCAACTGCAATAGACTATGCAGCTACAAACATCGACCTACACAAATATTCACACTATATGATAAAAGAAATACACGAAACTAGTAGTGTCATACAAAATATATGCGAGAAATACACAGCAAGGAATTTATTCGACTGGCTAGACAACATAGATACATCCACTATATCCCAAGTCGTATTTATTGGCTGCGGCACCGCATATCATGCTGGACTAATGGGTGCAAGAATGATAGAGAAGTATTCGAGGATTCCTAGCTCTGCACATATTGCCAGTGAGTACAGATATAGCAATCCTATAATA
>CAYSUG010000029.1:0-15125 GCA_964434145.1 uncultured Christensenella sp.
TATGTGGGGCATAGGTGGGGATAAACACAAAATATTTCAGCTTCTCGTAGAAATATTTTGTGGAGTAAAAGGCTTGGGCAATGTATCCTTGCTTGTGAGCAAAGCTCAATGCCGACGACCACAAGCGTGCTCGCCTTAGGTTATAGGGGTTTGTTTATAATAAAAAGTGAAAAATACAACAAGTAATCGCAAACGATATACTTGCTGTGGAAAAGGGGAAGTGTATACATTGGCATTGCTAGTTTTTTAATTTATCGATAATTTGTTCGACAATATCGTACATTTGTTTGACAAACTCATTTATTTTTGTTAAAATGCCAGTATAAATAGTGTGATTGGGGGCTTGGAAATGATAAAATCTATCAAGATATCTAATATTGCTCTAATAGACGAAGTTAAGGTTGATTTTGCTAATGGATTCAATGTATTTACAGGCGAGACTGGTGCTGGAAAATCTATAATCATTGATGCGATTATGTTGTTACTAGGCGGCAAATTTGACAAAACAATTATCAAAGAGGGCAATACATCTGCCAGGGTAGAGGCGATGTTTGAGATAGATTCATCCAATCCAGACTCTAAGGTTGTACAGATTTTGCAAGAATCTGGAATAGAATATGACGACATCATATCATTGGGTAGGACTATCAATATTAATGGCAAGTCCGAATATAGGGTCAATGGCGAGCAGACAACCATGAATACTTTTAAGAAGGTTTCCCACGAATTGTTGGATATATTTGGACAGCATGACAATCTGAAATTGTTGGACTCTGCTAATCATATTTGTTATCTGGATACATTTATTGGGGACAGACTAGCTCAGTATAAAGGCGAGCTAAGGCAAAGTGTGGCGAAATTGACTGAAATAAAGCATCAGATTGCAGCATTAGGTGATAGTCCAGAGAAGAGAGCTAGAGAGATAGAGTTCTTGGAGTACGAGATAGAGGATATAGAGAGGCAGAATTTTGTAGAAGGTGAAGAGGACGAGCTGCAATCTAGAAGGCTGATTCTAAGCAATAGCGAGAAGATATATAGCGTGCTAAAAGGTGCAATAGATGATATGGAGTCTCCTACTAGTATGCTAGGCGTGCTAAAGGGGGTAACATCTTCCATGGGTTCTGTTGCCGGCATTGATACAGCTATTGATGATTGTAGAGATAGGCTCAATTCTCTAAGGTGGGAACTGGGCGATGTTATTGATGTTATCAATAATTATGTATCTAGTATCAATTATTCAGAGGCAGAGCTGGAGAATATTATGTCTAGGATTGACTTAATTAATGATTACAAGCGAAAATATGGCAATTCTATTGCAGATATTTTGCAATATTTGGCTGGTGCTAGAGATAGAATGGACAGGTTGCGTCATTGCGAGGAAGAACTGGCAGTTCTGCAGTCTAAGAAGGTGGAATGTTTGGAACAGATTTACTCTCAGTCGAAGGCTATTCATGATATCCGTGTAGATGCGGCCAATACTATGCAGCAGATGCTAGAGGCTGAATTGAAAGAATTAGGAATGAAGAATGCAGAGTTTGTCGTCCGTATTGATTTCCCTCCAATCGATGATTTTGAATCTAAGATATCTGTGGACGGCCTTGATACAGTAGAGTTCTTATTTAGTGCTAATTTGGGACAGTCTGTCAAGTCTTTAGACAAGATTATTTCTGGTGGAGAGCTTAGCAGATTCGCATTATCATTCAAAGCAATTATGAACATTGACGAGCCAGACAAAACATTGATATTTGATGAGGTAGATGCCGGAATTGGTGGTAATACTGGTAGCGTCGTTGGTAAGAAATTGGCAAGAATATCTAGGAGTAATCAAGTATTATGCATTACTCATTTGGCACAGATTGCATCGTTTGCAGACAATCATTACAAGATTGTCAAGAATGAAGATGACGAGCGTACATACACGACTATTTACACCCTTGACAATGAGTCGAAGGTTGAAGAGATTAGCAGAATGATTGGATCAATTATTAATATTAGTTATGCAAATTTACATTCTAATGAATTGATTATGGAGTCCAGTAATTACAAGTTATCCTTGGGATGATAGAATAACTTTTTATATATGCAGATAATAGATAATATCAAGAATGCTGTGGCGAAGATTGAGAAATAAATTTTGCTCTTATTGAACATATTGAACGTTAGCATAATTATGCCATATATTGCATATTTATTCCAATTATTAGGAGATGTTATTTGATGTAGAACTTCTCTAATATGATAATTTTTCTTCTGCTTGCTTGGAATATTAATTGATTGCATAATGTCAATATTTTGCTTAATATATGACATATATAATGCATTTACTGTCACAACCTCTATATATTCTGACAATAAATATACATCCAAAACTTTTTCTACATCAATATTTTTGTCTATGCAATAGATATATATTTTGCTATATTTGTCTCTATATTCATGACAGATAGAGGAGATATCGTCTGTTGTTATTTCGCTCTTGTAGAACATTGGGATATGGACGCTAGCTGAGTTCTTATCTATCAATATTGTATTCGATCGATTTGTCTCAAGATTATTTTTTAGCACAGCCTTTAGTAGGTTTGTGCTATTTTTCTTGTTAGAGAACATTAGATAATATTTTAGTTTTTCTATTTCTTCTTTGTCTTTTTTACTGCACTCGTCTTTTAAGTTTTTTTTATGATTTTTTTTTGTTATGATGAGTATCACGAGGATTGTTATGATAGCAGATATGGATATGATCAGCCAGAGATTTTTTAAAAAATAACTTAGCCAGACAAGATTCACTAGCATGGATAGTATAAATATTAGTATGTAGTAGATTGTATTGTATAAATATTTCATACTCAAAATTATTGACTAGTTTAGTTGAATTTATTCATTGCATTCTAATGTATGATTTTGCAAATATTGATTGACTAAATTTCTTCTCGCTGATACAATATTGGCAAAGATTGTTACAAGGATAATTGTTGTATGGAGTTGGTTATTAAGAGTACAAATATTAAGGATACTAAAAAGGTTGCAAAGCGAGTATCCAAGATGCTAAGAGGCGGAGAGGTAATCTGTCTCACGGGGGATTTAGGTGCAGGCAAGACTACATTTACTCAGATGCTACTGAAGTATTTGGGGGTAAAAGATATCGTCTCTAGTCCTACTTTTACTATTGCAAAACAATATGCTACAAAGCGCGGATCTATTTATCACCTAGATCTATATAGGGTAGAGAGTGGCGAGGAGTTAATAGAGATTGGTCTAGCAGAGATGCTGGATAGCGGTTATCTAGTTGTAATAGAGTGGCCGGAGGTTGCGAAGGAGTATTTGCAGAAGGATGTTATTAATATCAGCATTTCCTTTGATGAGGAGATGTGTCGTGTATTTACTATAGAAGGAGAAATATTATGAGATTACTAATCATTGATACGACAAAGCAGAATGCATACATTGTTTTAGTTACAGATTGTCACACTACACACCATGTGATAGATGTGCAGTCCAGGGTGTCAGAGTCTCTATTGCCAAGCATTGAGAGGCTGTTAGCAGATAACGATGTTTCACTATCTCAGCTGGATGTCCTTGGCGTAGTTATAGGGCCGGGTAGTTTTACAGGCGTTAGAGTGGGCGTGGCAACGATCAAGGCATTTGCACAGAGCATGGGGCTAAGAACTATTGCATTGAATTCCTTCGATGTTCTGTCAAGGGCGATGGGTACCGGTAGAATATATCTGAAATGCACCAATTCTTCTGCATATTTTGCAGACATTAACGAAGGTGTGGTTGCATCATATGGTGTAGAGAATGTGGAAGACATCGCAATAAATAGGAATATATATCAATTGCGTGGCGAGGAGTCTTTGGAAGGGGCAGAGACTAACATTATTGACGGATATGAGAAGATTCTAGAAGATGCCTTTGTGGCAGCGTATAATGCAGAAAAATTTGTAAAATACAGCGAAATAGAGCCTCTGTATGTGCAGCTGTCGCAGGCAGAGATATCGTTGGCAAAGAAGGATAAGAAATTGTGAGAGCTGTTGTGTTAAAAAGGGCGAATGTGGCTGATACGGATGTGGTTGCTGCTATAGAAAAGGTTTGTTTTGCAGATTTCTATTCTATGTCTCAAATAGCTACTGATCTGAAGAATGATAGCCAATATTATATCTACATCGCAACAATTAATGATGTTGTTGTGGGCTATGCCAGCTATAGCGTGGTTACTGATGAGGCGGAGTTGATTCGGATTGCGGTGCTGCCAGATCATAGAGGTAGTGGCGTAGGCGCAGAAATTCTGACTAAATCATATAATTATATTAGTGAGTTGGCAAAATCGCTATTTTTAGAGGTCTCTGATGCAAATATCTCGGCTATTAAGCTATACACATCCTTTGGTTTCAGAGAGATTTCTAGGAGAAAACGGTATTATTCTGATGATAGCGATGCCATAATAATGGAGTACAAGGGCTAGAAAATATGCATTTTTTTCCTATACATTACAAGGAATATACGTCACATAAGAGTAAGAAGTATCTGATTATGCTGCATGGCTGGGGTACAAATAGCGAAATATTTGATCAATATGTTGCAGAGTATAGGGATATATACAATATAATAGTTTTTGATTTGTATGGTTTTGGACAAAGTATTGTTCCAGAGCCTTTTTTTGACACCTATGAGTATGCATTGCAGCTTTATTTGTTCTTAAAAAGTTACAATATATCCATTGTATCCGTTTTGTCGCACTCCTTTGGTGGAAGGATTGCAATGATTCTGGCTGCGTTGTTTGATATACAGTTAGATAGAATAATCCTTGCAGGTGCTGCAGGGCTGAGACCGAAGAGGTCGCTAGTATATTATTGGAAGATTATACTATATAAAATAAAGAAAAGGATATTTAGAATAACTAACAATAATAGCGGTAGTGAAGATTATAGAAATGGCACGGATGCATTAAGATGTGTTCTTGTCAAGGTTGTTAATCAACATTTGGATTATTTGTTGTCGCATATTCATTCTTCAGTACTCTTGGTCTGGGGTAGGCTAGACGATGCGACGCCGATGTATATGTATAACAAGTTACTACACAATATCAAGGATTGTATTGGTGTGGTGGTGGACGACGCCGCACATTTTTGCATCTATACGCATATGTATTTGTGTAATAACAAGATAAGAGAGTTTGTAAGAGATGTTTGACATAATATATTACGCTAGTGCGGTCTTGACGCTATGTGCCTTTGGTTACATAGCTAGCTACTATTTACAATTGAATAGATATGAAGTGTTTTCTACTATCAAGTCTTCTGGTGTTCGACTGCTGCAATTAATACTATGTTTTCTTTTAGTTGATGCGATAGAGAATGTTTTATTGCTAATAATACCTAATGTGACATTCGATATTGTTTGCTTGTGGGCAGGGTATGTTGCCAGATTGATTATTGGTATTGTTTTTGTATATAGATCAGTATTTAAGAACGCATTACGATTTACACCTAGGGTCTGGAGGCAGAGTATAACAATTGTGCTACTATATTGTGCAGCAATATTGTTAGTAAACAAATATGTTGGATTTGTTGTGCATATAGCCATAGCATTGCTTGCATTTATTGTTGGTGTGTATATTAGCAAAATAGTCGAATATTTAATAGGTAGAAGATATATCAAACTAACCAAAAGCAAATTGGCGAAACATCCCAATATGCGAGTAGTTGGTATAACAGGTAGTTACGGCAAGACTAGCACCAAACAGATTATCTATCAAATATTGAAACAAAGATTTGTCTGTAAGTGTACCCCAAAAAGTTATAATACTCCAATGGGGATATGTAAATATATTAGAGAAGAAAATCTATCGGGGGTAGAGTATCTTATTATTGAAATGGGTGCAACGCGCGTAGGTGATATATCGAAGATTTGCAGTATTGTAGATCCAGATATCGCAGTGCTAACTAGCATTGGTGCCCAGCATTTAGAGTCTTTCAAGAGCGTTACTAATGTTGCTAAGACAAAAGGTGAGCTAGTGTGTCATGTGGCAAAAAAGAAAGGTATTATTATTTCAAATTTTAACAATGCATATTGTATCGATGTGTGTAAAGTTGCAATGAATAATTTATACGGTGTTTTTGTTAATTACATAAACAATGTTGACAATAAGAATGAATATATTGACAAAAACATATGCAAAAATATTTACAATATAAATATATTAAATATGTCTCAAACTGGCACAAAATTTTATATTTACGATACATATAATAATACGGTTGGGTATTTATCCACAGCGTTATTAGGGTTGTCTAGTGTCACAAATATATCTTTGGCGGTGGCACTAGCTCTACAATTGGGAGTGGCTATAGAAGATATATCTACTGCTGTAGAGTGTCTCCAGCCGGTGTCTAATAGACTAGAACTTAAGACCGGTGCGTCGGGTGCGGATGTTATAATGAATGCGTATAATTCTAACATTCATTCTTTTAGAGAAATGTTGAGTGTCGCTTCTCTTTTTTCGTCTCAAAAGAAAATTTTGATTACTCCCGGTTTGGTTGAACTTGGTAAAATTCAATTTGAAGAAAATTGCAAAATTGCAAGAGAAGCAAAATTAGTTTTTGATGAGATTTGGGTAATTAATCAGTTGAATAAAAATGCTTTCGTCCAAGGTGTGGGTGAGGGATCAAAGTGCAAAATAATTTGCTATGATAGATTGGATAAAATAGTCTTTGATAAGGTAGATAGGTTGGGCTCGGACACGCTCGCTGTCTTTGAGAATGACCTGCCTGATGTATACAAATAAAATATTGTTATAAGGAGTGATGGTAATGCAAAATGTTGGTGTTGTATTTGGTGGTAAAGCTTGTGAGCACGATATATCGATTATTACAGCGTTACAATTAATTAATAATTTTGATAAAAGTCTATATAGGATTCATCCTATATATGTCTCCAAAGACGGAGCATGGAATACTGGAGAGAAATTGACCACTATAGAGTCTGTTTTGAACTACAAGGCCAATTCTAGGTTGTGTGCAATGATGCCTAATGATAATAGATTGTACGTGATGTCTGCCTTTGGTAGATTCAAGCCAACTGTGCATCTCGACGTTGTCTTCGTTGCTATGCACGGAATGAATGGTGAGGACGGCATGGTCTGCAATGTGTGCAATATTTCTGGTGTTGTTTGTGTTAATTCGGATATTTTGCCGTCGTCCGTTGCTTTGGACAAATGTATGTTCAAGAAGTATCTAAATGCAGTATTTGTCCCTACCGTACATTCTGTCTGTTATACTGCGGATCAGTCAGTGGAGTCCTTGGTCTCTCAGATTGAAGATAAGAATCTTAGTTTCCCTCTTATTCTTAAGCCATCGAAGCTCGGTAGCAGTATTGGAATTAGTGTCTGCAATACTGTAGACGAACTTAGAGAGAAATTATTGTATTCTACTAGATTTGATTCTTCTATACTTTTAGAAGAAAAAATTGCCAATTACAAAGAATATAACATTGCGGCGTATGCTTCAAGGGCCGGAATTGTATTGTCAGATATTGAGGAGCCTGTGGGACACGGTGAAATACTTTCTTATTCAGACAAATATTTGTCTGGCTCCAAATCTAGCGGAATGGCAAGTGCTAAGCGAATATTTCCAGCCAAATTGTCTGCCAAACTGCGTGGCAATATAGAAAAAATAGCACAATTTGTATATCAAGACTTAATGCTGTCTGGTGTTGTGCGATTTGACTTCTTATACGATATAGATACAAAGAAATTGTATCTTAATGAATTGAATGCTGTCCCAGGTTCTTATGCTCATTATTTATTTACTGATAGGAAATTCTCTGATATTATAGATGATATGATTTCATACGCAATATTCCAAAACCAGAAAAAACAAGACCTGATACAATATTTTTCTAGCTCTGTCCTAAAAAATGCTAATATGGGGATTAAAAAATAGTAAATTTTCATCGCAAGATTAAAAAAATGCAGTTGCTGCTTTGATTAATAACTGCAAGTATTATGTGTTTTATGCGTCGGGTGTGTAGTGCCAACAAAAAAAGCAAGCGAATTATTTTTCGTTTGCTTTTTTTATCTAGCATATTCTTCTAATGCTTTTGTGGCAAGGGGGGTAAGTAAATCTCGGTTTATTTCATGTATATCAAACCATTTAAGAGCGGCATCTTTTAATTTTTTTATCGTTGCCTTTATATTGAATAATATACATATCAAATGTAGGTCCTCTACTTCGTTGTTGTTGTTCCATTCGATTCTATCTGTCAAAACATCGGATAGTTTTATTTCGCTGATGTCTAGCTCGGAATCTTTTTCTATTTCTCTAGTTACACATTGTCTGGCAGTCTCTCCGTGTAGGAATCCGCCTCCAGGAAGGTCTAGTAACCCTTTGTATGGACCATTTTGATGTAGTTGTAGCAAGATCTTACCTTCATTTTCTATCAGTCCGTATGCGCCTATATGTGTCTGTCTCATTATTTTTATTGTCCTTCTTTTTAATAGTGGTGAAATCGTCATCATTATAGCAGACATAACCACACACTCCAAGCAATTTTCTAAAATAAAAAATTTTGTTGTATTTTGTCGAAAAATGCTAATACAAGCGCACCAGTTTCAGCTATTTTTATCGAAAATGAAAAATTCGTCAAATTTGCTTGATGTTTTATTGTATTTGTGATAATGGGATATTGTATCCTTTGACAAAATGTACAAAGATTGTATTGCTTAAAGATAAATTATATGATATAATATAATTAACAAAATGTAGGAAATTAGGGCGTAAATGAAGTTAATAGCAAGTAATAAGAAGGCATATTTTAATTATTTTGTAGACACTTCAATAGAAGCGGGTATATCTTTGATGGGTCCTGAGGTAAAGTCTATGAGGCAAGGGTCTGCGGGTTTAGACGATAGCTTTGTGTATATTAGCAAAGATATGGAAGTTTTTGTCAAAAATATGTTTATCAAAAAGTTTGACTATGCCACTAATATACATTTTGACGAGAAAAGGGACAGAAAGTTACTTTTGCACAAGTCTGAAATATCTAAGTTATTGACCAAGGTCCAGGAAAAGGGATATACAATTGTGCCTTTGAAGGTTTATTTCAAGGACAGCAAGGTCAAGATAGAATTGGGTCTATGCAAGGGTAAGCACACCTATGACAAGAAAGATAATATTAAGGAGCGGGATATCAAGCGTGACCTTGATAGGACATTGAAGTCATACATGTAGTTTCGCATGGGGATGAACTGGTTTCGACAGCTAATGTGATGGGCTTAAAAGCAAGTGGCAGGACTCGTCTGCCTTACTAACGATAAATTAAATTTAATTGCAGATAGAAATTCTGTTCTAGTTGCTGCCTAAGTTGCAGCCTAGTGTCTCTCTCCAGTCTCTCTCGTGGACTGATTAGGGGCATAATTATAGCGAGATACAAGGTGTATTTGATTGTGATATATCTTGGAAATTTTTGCAATCTAGCCGCAAGATAGCTTTGTTGCTTAGGTCGTCTGTGGTAAATATGATTAAGTAACTAAACTTGTAGAAAGAGGCTGGTCTGTTGGTTGGACACGGGTTCGACTCCCGTCATCTCCACCATGTATTAAAAAATGGCTTTATTTAGCCATTTTTATTTTTATTGGTCACGGTTTGGTCACATTTTATTTTTTTAGCATGTTTTTATATACACAAATTTAACTTTGAAATCATGTTATTTTCTTCGTTCGGCATTAAGTGTGAATATGTGTTTAAAGTTTGTTCTATTGATGCGTGACCCAGTCTTTTTGCAATCATAACAATATTCTCTCCATTTGAAATAAGCAGGCTAACATGAGAGTGTCTCAAACAATGCAAATGAATCTTCTTTACTTTTGCTTTTTCAATGTTTCTGTAGAATTCTCTAGTAACAGAGGTTTCTGCTAGAGGTATGTTGTGACCAAATACAAAATTGGTAGAATTTATATTTTGTCTTGATTCTTTTAGAAGTTTTAACAGATCAATTAGTTTTTCTGGCAATAACAGCCTTCTGCTTTCTCCTGTTTTTGTTGCAACTATTTCGTAAGGCTTATCAAAACACTTTTTTGTTATATTTCTATCAATTAATACCATTTTTGTATCAAAATTTATTTTACTCCAAGTTAATGCTAAAGCTTCGCCTTTTCTGCATCCAGTGAGATATAAAAAAGAAAATAAAGTTTTATATTCTAAATTTTCAACACATGAAATAAATTGATTAAATTCTTCTAACGACCAAATTTCCATTTCTTTTTTTGGCTCAACTCTTTTGAATGGTTCTGTGTTTTGTACTGGGTTAGAAGGTAACTCGTAATATAATGTAGCAAATTTGAAAATGCTAGACAAACTAGTTCTTAATTTTGATTTATAGTTATAGCTTAATCCTTTTTTATTTAATATATCTTGCCAATCTCTTATATCTTTTTTTGTAATTTTATATAATTTCATATTTCCAAAATATGGGAGTATATGTTTGTTTGTATGCTTAATTTTATCGTAGAACGAACTTATTTTTAATCTGTCTTTTATATGTAATAAATAACTTTCATATAATTTATTGAATGTAAGAGAACTATATTCTGATTTTTTAGATTCTGTATGGTTTGTGATAAATTCAGAATATGCAGCGTTTGCGTCTTTTTTAGTATCGAAGCCAGAAAGCCTAATCTGCTTCAATTCGCCAAATTCTACATATCTAAATCTGACAGACCATTTTTTGTTGCGTTGTTGAAAACTTGCCAATTATCTATTGCTCCTTTAGTTAATTTTTAAAAAGCTTTGCTTTCGATTCTAGTAATTTAAAATTACAATAAGTTAAAAAATGACAGATACCAATTAGGTAATCTGTCATACACTTTTTTATTCCCTACTATATGGCAAGGGTATTCCGACTTTTTTATTCCTTACTATTTGGTAAAGGGCTTCCGACTTTTTTATTCTCTCCTTATGGCGAGAGGCTTCCAGCTTTTGGGATACTAAGTCCCTAAAAGGAGGGTTAAACAAAATGGAACTCCAACATGTTTAACTTACTCATAGTATACAAAAGATTTATCTTAAAGTCAATACTTTTTTAAATCTTCTGTATATTATATATTATGTACCAATAAGTAAATAAATTTCAAGTTTATATGACAGTTATTTAAGTTTTTTTTGATTTTCTTTTTCTAGTTGTTTTATACTTTTTTCTGCCATTGGCAAGTCTTCAGGCATTGTTCCTCCAATCTCTTTAATGGCTTTTCTTACAGTCTTGCCAACTTCATAATGTATTTTATTTGCTTCTGATTTAGTTGTAATCATTTCTTTTTTTAATTTGCCTTCAGTTTGGGTGATACGAAAAAGGTTTGCTGCTAATTCTTCACTTCCCATATAATCCAGTATTTCTTCATTTTCACTGATATGTTTGGTTTTTGCAATATCTTTTGCTGTAAGTCCATTGTATAGACCTTTATAACCACAATCTTGAAAAGTTGCAAATTCTAGTGGAGTAATTACTCCAGCATTTCTTGCTGATTCAGCTAGTAGCATATTTTTTTGTTTTATATCGCCGCGAATAAATAATCTTTTTTCATCTTCGTTTAGTTGATTGTATAATTCTTGAAACTCTTGTTGTCTAGTTTTGACAGCAAAATATGTTTGACCTTGAGATATAACTTTTTTTCTAGGGTCTCCGTTCATGACAATTAGATAACAGGCATATCTGGTAAGCTTATAATCTTTGATTGGTTTAGATGTGGCTCCAGCGTCAACGATTTTGTTGACTTCAACAAAATGGTCAAAAACTTGATGTTGACTAATTTTGCAAGCAATAGTTGCTGTTTTTATTACTTTTTCAAAATTACGCCATTCTTTATATTCTAAAACGATTTGTAATTCTCTAGCATACCAAAATTCAATACCATCTTCTAAGTGTTTTATGCCTTCAAATTTTAGTACTTCTTCCATCTTTTTCTCCTTTTGTTTATATGACAGTTATATTAAGTTTTCTTCTTGGCGGGAGTGGACTCATTTTTTTATGTCATAATTAAATATGTCAAAATATCTAAATTGCATTTCCTTATAAAAGTTTTCAAAACTTTTATTTTGTTGTTGTGAATTATAGATCATTGCTATATAAATATTTTGTAATCCATAGTCTGATTTCGAATGATATTTAAAATTTTGATCTTCTAAAAATTCTTCAAGTTGTTGTTTTGAAAAGTTTAGATTAAAAATTCTATTGTAAAGTTTTAATAAACAGATTAGTTCATTATTAGATAAAATTTTGTTTTCGCTTTCTTTGTTTATTTTAAATAATTTTGTTGCTATATCTATGAGCAATTTAGTGTTTTGGTTGAAATTGTATGTATAATAAAATTTTAATTGATTTAACTTTTCTTTGGGTTGTATAGAAGGGTATTTAAGATATTTTTCCCATAAGTCATATTCCAGATGGTCAAGAACAAAAGTGTCAGTATAATTTTTTTGAACAAGTGGAAAAATTTCAGCTTTATAAAATATTTCAAAATTTCTTTTTTCTTCAAAGTTTTGAAGGGCTTTTTTTATTATATTGTTTTTTTGTTTTAATGTTTCAGATGATATAAATTCATTTAGTAATCCTGTCGAGTTTAGAATATTCATAGTATCTTCGATTTTTTTTTCGTTACAAGTGTTAAGTACTATTTTAAATTCTTTCTTTAAACAATTATTATTCAAATTTTCTATTTCTTGTTTATGTTTTGATTTTGTATCATTCAACTCTTTTTTTATTTTATCAATATTTTCTTCATTTTCTTTTCTTATTTTACCTACATTGTAACTCCAACATAAACTTACAGCAACAATTATTATTAATAAAATTGCATCTGAGATGTACATTATTTTCTCCTTAGTAACTTCTTCTAATATATTAAGTTTTTTGTAGGAAGAGGTCTCATTTTTTATTTTCTTTTAATAATATATCTAAGTAATAGTTAAAGTTGTTAGATGCGTTTATAAATTCAGGTGATGATGGAGGAGCAAAATCTGTAATAAGAGATTTTCTGTAAACCATTAAAAAAGACATACTGCTTCTCATTAGTTGATTATAAAAATTGATTCCAAAATTGTTTATAATATTATCCTCATTTTCTTTTTCTGCTAAACAATAGAAGAGAATAGGAATAGTCATATCCTCTTCTTGTTCTATGGTTGGTTCAGAAAATACATATTTGTCAATATACATAGCGATTAAGTTAGATGCTTCTTTTATAGAGTTTTTAGAAACATGTAAATTCCTGCTTCTTAAAATTTCTGCAGATTTATTCAAAATTTCATTTAATTTTATTCTTATTTTAGAATTTGGTGCACTATCTTGCAATTTTATTTCTTTGAATTGGTTATTTTCTTTTGCGATACTCCAAACGATATTCATAGTATCTTTGGTTAAAGTAAGTTCATCAGTATGATTTGTCTGTAATAGATATTTATATATCGAATCAATGGCTTTTTCTTTATTTATTTTTTTTACTGGTATTCCAGATAACATTGATACATGAACCAAAATACCATCTATTGATTCTTTGATATCTTCATGCATAGAATTTTCTAATGTTTGAAGTTCGCTTTCTTCCAGCTTAATAATTCTTTCTAAAATTTCTTTTAATTCAGTCTTCTTAATTTCTTCTTCTATTTGTTCTTTTTCTTCTTTTGTTTTTAAGTAATTTATATAAGGTTGAGATAGTGTAATTATAACACCTACTATAATTAATAATATACCTAAAGGTAAAGCATAATCTATACATGCAAGACCAATAATAAATATTGCAATTCCGTAAAAATATATAACATATTTTGCTATAATATTTGCTTTATCGGGCTCTTTTTCTTTGTAGTCGCTAATTAATAAATATACTCCGATAGCAGATGGCCATAGAATCAACATTTGTATTGGGTTGAAATCGTTTGCATTATCGGAGATGGTGCCAATGAAAACAATAATATTTATGACTAATATGACGATACCCCAAAGTTTCTTCTTAGACATTGTTTTCTCCTTAGTAACTTCTTCTTACTTCTTTTATTACGCCTAAGATAGTGATAGGCAGTTCTTCTATTTCTTGATTAGTAAAAAACATTGGCTCAAACTCTGGATTTAGTGGAAGTAAGGTAATACCAGATTCCTTCTTTATAACCTTTTTGAAAGTAGACTCAGTATGGTTAATTGATACAGCGCAGTAGTCATTATTCTCACAATCATCTTGTTTTCTAAATATAATGGTGTCTCCATCTCTAAACTCAGGGAACATGGAGTTGCCTTTTACTTTAAGTCCAAAGTATTCTTTGCCACCTTTACACAATTCTTCACTTATTTCTTCGTAGTCCTCAATAAATGAAGTATCTATCATCTCAGTAGGTATACCAGCAGGTATATATCCATAGACAGGTATTTTTACAATGCCTGGCTTTTTTTCTTCTATTGATTCTCTTCCTAATAAATAATCTATAGATACATTAAAGTAATCCGCTATTTTAGACAATGTATCAAAGCTTGCTTCTCTCTTTCCTGTTTCATATTGACTAATTGTACTAGTAGCAGTATGAAGATAGTCGGCTAATTTTTGTAGTGTTGTACCTTTTTGTTTTCTTAATTCTTTAATTCTTATCATAAAATAACTCCTTGTTTAAATATTATCACAATATGAGAAAAAAATAAACAATAAATTAAAAATTTTTTTTGACAAATTGTGAAAATTTAATTGACACAAGGGTAAATAGATGTTATATTATTCACAAGATGAGAGAATAAAGGAGGAAAAATATTGAAATCAATACGCAAAATGAGAGAAAAACTAAATATAAGGCAAATTGATTTAGCAATAAGAGTTGGTGTTGGTTCTAATACCATTTCACAATATGAACATGGTAAGCGAACACCAAATGTAATGATGCTAAAGAAACTAGCCCATGTACTTAATTGTTCGGTTGATGAACTATTAGAAGATACGAATTAGAGTAAGGAGGTTGGAATGAATAAATTTAAGCAGTTGTTAAAAGATTCAAGACTTACACAACTTGATTTAGCAAAAAAGATTGGGAAATCTCAAAGACTGATAAGTCGGTGGTGTTGTGGAACTTGTCAACCACAAATAAGAGACTTAGTCAAAG
>CAYSUG010000030.1:0-14605 GCA_964434145.1 uncultured Christensenella sp.
GCTCAGTTGGTAGAGCAACTGACTCTTAATCAGTGGGTCCAGGGTTCGAGTCCCCGAGGGAGCACCAAAACGAATAAGGCGAGTGCCTTATTTTTTTGTTTTCCTCGGCAGGTGCTATGCACCTTGGCTAGATTTTTCTAGCCGACTCGAACTGTATTCGGGACCCCGTCACTAACGTGCCACCCGAAGTATCCGACTTTCAGTAGCATAGACGATGTCCCCGAGGGAGCACCAAAACATTAACTACAAGTAATACTTACTCGTAGTTTTTTTATTTTTTTTATCAGAGAGGGGACTCATTTTTCCCTCTTTATCACTACCACCTGATATGGTTCTAGCGTACTGCCACATGGCATATTGCTATACAATATTTTGCCACATGGCATAACCTGGTCTAACTTAGACAGATTGGCTCGGACGATAATAGTCCCTTTGCCAGTAGATATACTATAGCCCACAACCCCGCCTTCGGCAACAAAATTATACTGCCCCGACTGAATATATTCCTCTATTGCCTTCCTTGTGGCAATGATGCGTCTGTACTCGTTCAAGGTAGAGTGCGGATCATCTTCTTGTATCCTCACATTGCAGTGCATATAGTCACCCACCAAGGCTACTGGCACGCCTTTGCCAAATCCGCCGTAAGTGCTGTCATCCCATTGCATCGTAGTTCTGGCATTGTCTCTAGAATATTTCCTTAGATGCTGCAATATTGCGTCCTTATCTTTCGACTCCGCTATCATGTTCTTAGCATTCACGTCCCTAAACTGGTCAATGCTAGCAAATGGATAATTTTCCATTCCTATCTCTTCGCCATTGTATATCATCACATTGCCACGCAGCATATACATCAATGTCGCAAGACATAACTGTGCATTCTTAGGATCGTCCTCGCCACATACTCTGCTAAGCAACCTAGGATAATCATGATTCATCCAGAATAGCATTGCTCCGCCATTATAACTATTCTTGTATTTTAACATCTCGACCAGCTTTGCTCTGTCTATAACGCCGTTATCATCCATTACTCCTAACTGCTCAAATGTAAATACAGCATCTATCTCTCCGTTAATGTACCTCTCCACATCCTCTTCCGTTGGGTCTCCGCCTAACTCTCCCATAGTCACTGCACCACATTCTTGGAAAGTCTTAGATATTCGCCTTAAGTACTCATGTGCCAATGGAAGGTTAGAAAAATGCTTGTA
This sequence comes from uncultured Christensenella sp., assembly GCA_964434145.1. GTDB lineage: Bacteria > Bacillota > Clostridia > Christensenellales > UBA1242 > UBA11490. Next base: position 1,206 of record CAYSUG010000030.1, read on the forward strand.
CTGCGGCACTAAACAATCCGCCAAAGTCATATCCTTGGCAATATGCGACACCGCATCCAGTCTAAAACCGTCTATGCCCATGCTGCAGTAATGCCTAACAATCCTCTCTATCTCACCTATCACATCATCGCATTCGTAGTTCAGATCAGGCATCTTGTTAGAGAATAGGTGAAGATAATATTGCCCCCTAACTTCGCTGTATCGCCATGCATTGCCGCAGAAGAATGACTGCCACTCATTAGGCGGGCACATCTTACCGTCTATTTCTCTTCCGTCACGCCATACATAATAGTCCGTGTATGGCTCTATTTTTTTCTCGCTATATTTAAACCACTCATGCTCATCCGATGTATGATTCAGCACCAGATCCATTATGACCTTGATGCCATAACTATGGGCAGAATCTATCAGCACCTTCAGATCATTATTGCTGCCAAATATTCTATTTACTTCCGTATAATTACTAATATCGTAGCCGTTGTCATCCATGGGGGACTGAAAAAATGGCGTAATCCATATATGGTCTACACCAAGAGAATGAATATATTGCATCTTCTCTGTAATGCCGCCTAGGTCACCTATGCCGTCGGCATTGCTATCATGATAGCTTCTGATGTATATCTGATATCCTATCATTGTCCCATTTCCGACTCGTTACGCTGTATCTGGTTGCAAATACTACTCAGCACTTCCATTCGTGGCTGACCATTCTGATACAACCCGCTAATGCTGACAGATTTTGTTGCCAATACCTCGTTCTGCTTGCTGTCTATAATATAAGTGTTCAGGGCATCTTCTTTCGCTCTATCCCCCCACTCTGCCGTATTCTCTGGCAATTGTAATGCTACTACATTCTTAAATGGAGCCAGAGCATCTTGGATGTGATTGAAACCAATCTTCGTTACATCAAAGTTTGCCTCAAACCATTCAGGATATTCTTTCTTGAATGAGTTATAGTATGGATAATAATCCTTGTCCAACGACACACTCATACCACCACCCATATCAATTATGGCTGGTACATTCAACTGCTGACTAAGAGCAGATAATAACTGTGTCTCGAATTGCTTCTGATACATATGCCATACCACTCTGCCCAAATTATCATCTATATAATTGGACACCTCACCATTGAATCCCATACTCTCGTAGTTAGGCAGATTAGGTAGCATTTTTCTTATCTTGGCACGCTCACCCCACATCCAACTATCGTTCTGAGCATCTCTTAATTGTTGCTCTAATCTAGCTCTAGTCTCTGGATCTGGATTCTTCCCCATCTCAAATCTAGCTGCACCAATTCTGTACTCTGCGTTCTGTTGTGCTCTATTTATAGATTCCATATCCATAGGACAATGCCTCATTATATCCAGATTGATAACAGGCAACCCAGTCCTATGATGCAAAGCACCTGAAATAGTAGACTTGCCACTACCCACTGGGCCAATTAGCACAATGGACTCATTGTATACCTTGCTCCTATCCTTAGTTTTGCTTTTTGTAAACTTGTCTTTTAAAAATTCAAATGCTTTTGCCATTTATTACCTCACTTCTTATACCCATATAATACAGCCTAATTGCGAAATATCAAAATATTTTGTATAACAAAGGCAAAAAAAAGACGAAGATTCTCGCCCTTGTCTATATCCTCGTACTCTTCATAATCTCACAAATCAGTGCATAGTTGTCATCATCTGCACATTTGTTCCTCTTCTCCATTCCGCATATACGACACTTGTGCCTAATGATATATCCCTTGTTCGCGTTATAGTCTATTCCTATTGGGACTAGCAACCCCTTGCAGTCATTAGCCCTGTCCCCTGGTTCTATATCTACATGTATACTGCATAGACAGTATGGACAATGATTCCTGCTGGTATAACCTAGAGGCTGCACTTCTTTGCCACAATTAACACATACGAATCCGCTATCTAATTTTCTGAAACCCATTTTCCCAACCTCTTCTGCTCTGCTATATCTGAATCACTTCCCAATGTCGATACTTTAGAGAACAAATCATTCATCTCCTCAATACATCTGGCTCTAAAATTCTTGTACTCTTCATTATCGTTATTAAAACTATATGGCAGACAATTAGGTGCACAGATTATGTGGTCGTGTAGGTCTATGCCAATAGCACGCAACTTAACAAATATATTCTTAGTGAATCTTAGATCATCATCGCTACCCAGTGATGTATGCCTAGGATGATTGTGTGCCAGTATCACCCTCTTCGGACGGAATCTATTGATAACCGCCAATATCTCAGAGAAGGTTGTCTCTACACAGTACGAGGTACCAGTCGCAATAATCTCGTAGCCCAGATATGTATCCTTCTCACCTATCATCAGCACTATCATGTTCTCCATGCTCAAGTTCGCTAACAATGGATTCAATATACTATTCGCCTCACTTGGGCCATCTATCTTCAACTTTTCGTTATTCTTGCTCTTCAGATAGTAATCCATGAATGCAGGAATGAAATTAAGATATGCCGCGACTACCTCACTGACGCCATTACATTGAACTAACATATCTCTAGGCGCATTCAGCACATTATCTATATTGCCAAATCTCTCTATCAGCTTATGTGCCAGCTCATTAGTATCCTTCCTAGCCACAACAAAGGATAACAAAAATTCCAACACTTCGTGCGGCAACCAATTATCTATCCCAGCTTTTCTAAATTTCGCCCTTAGTCTACTTCTGTGCCCTGCATGAGAATGACTAAGAGTCTTGTTATTACTTTTCATATATCCTACATCGCATTTTTGTCTGACATATTTTACATCAATGTAGATATTTTGTCAATACATTGTTCACCCCCACCCCACATCTACATTCCTATACGCTGATTAGTCAGCAATTTTGCTAATAAAAAGACAGACTGCATTAAATAGTCTGTCTTATATATCCCTACTATTCAGTTATGTCGCTTGGAACATTATCGCCGGCTGTATGCTCTGAGAACTCAACAGGAGTTGCCTCGTTGGCTGGCACCTCGTCCTCATCAATCTCCGCTGGAACAACCGCTATTGCTACAACCTTGGTCGTATCCTTTACTCTCATCAATCTTACACCCTTAGTGTTACGACCTATTGTATTAATCTCTTTTGCCTTCAGCCTAATTACTTGACCATCATCGCATATTAGTATTAGGTCATTGCTATCGTCTATTTGCTTTAGGCTAACTAGTCTGCCTGTCTGTTCATTGAATATTCCTGCCATTACGCCCAGACCATATCTGCCTTGCAGTCTGTATTCATCTTGCCTACTACGCTTGCCATAGCCATTCTCTGTCACAGTGATGATGTCATGACTAGACTCTATCAGCACAATGTCTACCAGATAGTCCTCATCACGCAATTTCATGCCACGCACACCAATGGCGTCTCTGCCTACTAACCTAATATCCGATTCTTTGAACCTAATACACTTGCCGTTGTTGCTAGCAAGGATGATCTCGTCATCAGCAGATGTCACGTATACACCTATTAGGGCATCGTCCTCTGCCAGACGGATAGCCAGTTTGCCACCCTTACGTATGCTATCGAACTCTGATATTTTGGTCTTCTTGATTAGTCCACGCTTGGTGCACATTAGTAAGTTCTTGCCGTCTCTGTCCTCTGCACGCACTGGGATGATAGTAGTTATCCTCTCGCCTGGGTCTACCTGCAATATATTCACTATTGCCCTGCCCTTAGATTGCTTCTGTGCCTCTGGCACCTCGTATGACTTGATAGTATATACCTTACCCTTATCGCTGAAGCAGAACAGATCATCATGTGTGTTTGTCATGAAGATATTGTCGACAAAATCTTCTTCCTTTGTCTTGTGACTGCTCACACCCATGCCGCCTCTGTGCTGCGACTTGTACTCGCTCATCGCCATACGCTTGATATATCCACCATGAGTCAACGTAATGATAACATCTTCCTTCTCTATTAGGTCAGCTATATCTATATCGCTGTAGTCGTAGCTGATCTGGGACTTTCTAGACACACCATATTTTGCCTTGATCTCTAACAAATCTTCTTTGATTATAGCCAACACCTTCTCATCACTGTCCAGTATGCTCTTCAGCTCTCTAATTAATTCCTGAGTCTCCTCTAGGTCAGCCTTTAACTTCTCTACCTCTAACCCAGTCAATTTCTGCAATCTCATATCTAGTATTGCTTGGGCTTGCTTCTCTGACAGTTCGAATAGCTTTGTCAGCCTCTCTATCGCATCATTCTTGTCCTCAGATATCTTAATCTGCTTGATCACCTCGTCAATGTTAGCCTGAGCGATCACCAATCCCGCTAGGATATGCTCTTTCTGCTCTGCCTTGTCTAGATCGAACTTCGTCCTACGAATAATTATTTCTTTCTGGAACTCTAAGAAATGACTAATTATCTCATGCAGATTGCATATCTTTGGCGCACCATTAACAAGAGCTAGCATGATGATGCCGAAGCTTACTTGCAGTTGTGTATGCTTGTACAGAGTGTTAAGAACTACTTGGGCATTAGCATCACGCTTGATGTCCACTACTATTCTCATACCCTCTCTGTCACTTTCTTCCTTGATGTCAGATATTCCGTCTATCTTCTTATTCTTGACTAAGTCCGCCATTTGGATGATCAGCTTCGCCTTGTTAACCTGATATGGAATCTCTGTTATTATTATCCTAGACCTGCCGTTAGCAGTCTCTTCTATCTCAGCCTTGGCTCTGATGTAACAAGTTCCACGACCGGTTCTGTACGCATCCTTCACACCCTTGATACCTAAGATATAGCCCTTGGTTGGAAAATCTGGTGCTGGGATGTACTTCATCAATTCTTCTACATCTATGTCTTTGTTATCTATCATAGCCACAACGCCGTCACAGACCTCGCTAAGGTTGTGTGGCGGAATGTTAGTAGCCATACCTACCGCAATACCGTCAGAGCCGTTAACCAGTAGGTTAGGGAATCTGGCTGGCAATACTACTGGCTGCATCAATGTGTCATCGAAGTTAGGGTAGAAATCTACAGTCTCTTTGTCAATAGTATTCAGCATCTCAGAAGATATCTTACTTAACCTAGCCTCTGTATAACGCATCGCAGCAGCACTATCTCCGTCTACAGAACCGAAGTTACCATGACCCTCGACCAATGGACTATTGATAGTAAAGTCTTGCGCCAGTCTAACCAATGCGTCATAAATAGCAGCATCACCATGAGGGTGATACTTACCCATTACATCACCGACAATACGCGCACATTTCTTGAATGGCTTGTCGTTAAATAGATTTAACTCCCCACCCATTGTGTATAGTATACGCCTGTGTACTGGCTTCAGTCCGTCACGCACATCTGGTATCGCACGCGAAACATTTACCGCCATTGCATATGCGATAAATGACTTTTCTAACTCATCTTTGACCTTTACTTCCAAGATTTTGCCAGTATTGCTCTTCTCTATTATTTGATCGATTTCATTTTTGTCCATGTTATCTTCTCTCTGTTTGTTATATTTTTTGTACGATTGCAATTTATGTACTTTTTGCTCTTTTACTACACATAATTAAAATTCCAAACTTCTACACCTTAGGCGAAAATGCATATGCTTAGACCGCATTTATTTTTTACATCCGTATAACCTAAGGCGAGGGTGTATATAGTCATCGGCATTAAGCTTTGCTTACAAATAAGACTATATCACCCGAGCCATCTAATCTTCATCCTCTTCACCTAAGGCGAGGACATATGTATCCGGCGGCATTGGGCTCTGCACACAAGCAAGGATACATTGTCCGAGCGATTTACAAGACCAAGTATATTGTCCGAATCATTTTAATTTCCAACCGCTTAATCTGGGGCGAGAATGTTTGTGCTCGGCGGCATTAAAATCTGCAAGATTTTACAAGCAAGAGCACATCATTCGAGCCATTTAGACATCCAGATCCTTCACCAACGTCGCATTCTCTTCGATAAATTGCCTACGCAGTTCTGGGTCTTCACCCATTAACTTAGCAAATACTTCTTCTGCCTCTAATGCGTCTTCCATAGTTACCTTCAGAAGGATTCTATTAGAAGGATCCATAGTAGTCTCCCACAGCTGGTCGGCGTTCATCTCACCTAGACCCTTGTAACGCTGCAATGTTACCTTTGGTCTGCCTAGCTCGTCCAACTTTGCATTAAGCTCGTCATCAGAGTATGCATAGTATGTAGTCTTGTTGTGATCTATCTTGTACAGAGGTGGCTGCGCAATATATACATGCCCCCTCTCTATCAATGGCTGCATGAATCTGAAGAAGAATGTCAGAAGAAGTATTCTGATATGACTGCCGTCTACATCGGCATCTGTCATGATGATGATCTTATCATATCTTAGTTTGTCCTCATTGAACTCACTACTAATACCACAACCAAACGCTGTGATCATATCCTTGATAGTTCCAGACTCCAACACCTTGTGCAATGTAGCCTTCTCTACATTCAATATCTTTCCACGCAATGGCAAAATAGCCTGAAATTTACGATCCCTGCCCTGTTTTGCAGTTCCGCCCGCGCTATCTCCCTCTACTAGGTATATTTCGCATTCTGCCTTATTTTTGGATGTACAATCAGCTAATTTGCCTGGTAAGGTTGTGCTCTCTAACACTCCTTTTCTTCTAGTTAGGTCTCTGGCGTTCCTAGCCGCGTCTCTGGCACGCTTAGCAGTAATACACTTTAGCACCAGTTCCTTCGCCACACTAGGGTTCTCTTCTAGGTATGCACCGAACTTGTCCTCCATGGCATCCTCTACAACCTTTCTCATCTCAGAGTTACCTAGCTTAGTCTTGGTCTGTCCTTCGAACTGTGGATCTGTCAATTTTACGCTAACTATTGCAGTGATTCCTTCTCTAACATCCTCACCACTCAGTTTCTCAGACTCTTTCAAAATCTTATTGGATTTGCCATAGTCATTGATTATCTTAGTTATTGCGTTCTTGAATCCTACTAAGTGAGTTCCGCCCTCCTCAGTATTGATGTTGTTCGCATAAGAGTTAATAATCTCGTTGTATCCGGTATTGAACTGAAACGCAATCTCTACCTCGTTGGTAGGATTAACCACATCTACATATATCGTGTTAGGCAGAATTGTCTCTTTGTCTTTGTTAAGAAAGTCTACGAATTCTACTATACCACCGTCGTATCTATATACCTCTTTCTTCTCTTCTTCGCCACGCCTGTCCTCAACCGATAGAGTCAAACCTTTGTTAAGGAATGCAATCTCCTTGAATCTAGCCTTCAACTCTGCATAGTCGAACTCTACTGTCTCAAATATCTCATCATCCGGCAAAAAACAAATGGTGGTACCAGTTCTATCAGTATCGCCTACAATCTTCAGTTCTTCTTGAGGAATTCCCCTTCTATATGTCTGCTTGTGAATCTTGCCAGACTGATACACAGTAACTTCCAGCCACTTGGATAGTGCATTGACGCAAGATAGTCCCACACCATGCAATCCGCCAGATATCTTGTATCCTTCGCCACCGAACTTACCACCAGCGTGCAACTTGGTTAGAACAACCTCTACCGCACTCTTGTGCTCAGTCTTGTGTATTCCACATGGGATACCACGACCATTGTCTACTATAGTACAACTGCCATCCTTGTTCAATGTTACCAATATGTTGTCACAATATCCAGCCAGAGCCTCGTCAATAGAGTTGTCCACAATCTCCGTGATTAGATGATGTAGGCCCCTAACATCTGTCGAGCCTATATACATACCCGGTCTCTTTCTTACTGGATCTAGACCATTCAGTACTTGTATATCACCCTCATCATATTTCTCACTCTTTGCTAGGATATGCTCATTTACTTCTTCCATAATATATCACCTTAGTCGTTAAAGATGCCATAATTATACACCATATTTTCTAATCTTCCAAGTAAAAGTGACACCTTCTTAGTAATATTTTATATATAAAAAATATCGAAATTTGCTAGAACGACGAATTCTGACCCCAATTTAAGCCTCATTTAGTATAGGCATAGAGACACCTATACGCATCCTAGCATCCCTACTTGACAAACAGACGCGAAATTGCCAGCAAAATATCACAAATTATTTGATATAATATACTATATTTGGTATAATAAACTTGGATGAAAAATTTGATTTTCTAAGGTTTTGAATTTCTAATATTTTCCGAATTTTTTATTTCAAAGCTTTGAATATTTAAGGTTTATTTCTTTAAGGGTTTTGATTTTAAATTAATCCGCAATTTTTATTTCTTATTCCCCTTTGGAGGTTCATATGTATATCAAGTCAATTGAACTCAATAATTTTAGGAACTATGACAATGAGACTGTATATCTACAAAAGGGTCTGAATGTCATAGTAGGCGACAATGCACAGGGCAAGACCAATTTGCTAGAGAGTGTATATCTTAGTAGCATTGGCAAGAGTCCTAGGACATCGAAGGAGAAGGAGTTAATCAAATGGAACTCTACTTTTGCCAAGATTACACTAGAATACGTCAAGCATGAGACCAACCACAAGAAGTTAGAGATATATCTAAGCAATACTCAGAACAAGTCTATCAAGATTAACGGATTTTATCTGAAGAAGATTAGCCAGTTACTGGGCGAGATATACACAGTATATTTTAGTCCAGACGAGCTAAATATAGTAAAGGCTGGTCCTAACGAGAGGCGGAAATTCATCGACATTGCGATATCGCAGTTTGACAAGAATTATTTCTATAACCTTAACAAGTACTTCGAGATCTTAGAGCAACGGAACAAATTGTTGAAATCTAGCAATAATTACAAGACTGTGTCCGATACCCTAGCTATCTGGGACGAACAATTAGCATCATTCGGTGCAAAGATAATATATACAAGACTGGGCTTTGTTAACATTCTGTCACATATAGCACATGATGTGCACCAAGATCTGACAGACGGCAAAGAAAATTTTAGGATAGAGTATGTAGGCATACACTCTACCGATGTCAAAGATATTGAGAAGAAATTATTGGTAGCACTAAATGACTGCCGTGACAAGGATATATCACTAGGATATACCAATGTCGGCCCGCAGCGGGATGATATCAAACTGATAGTCAATGAGATCGACATCCGCTCCTTCGGCAGCCAAGGTCAGCAGCGAACAGTGGCACTCAGCCTAAAGATTGCGGAGATGGAAGTAATTACTGGCGAGACACATGATACGCCTATACTACTACTAGACGATGTACTAAGCGAATTGGACGAAAGTAGGCAATCTAAGCTAATAGAAAGAATATCCCAGTATCAGACGATCCTTACAACAACCCAGTATAACATACAGTCTGATGCCCACATCATATACATCAATTCTGGAAAACAACAAAATTAAGAAAAACACCTAATTAAAGCCAAATTTTAAGTCAAGATTTTTGCATTTTGTACCCACATATGTCATATTTTCTTGACTTTTTTTTTGTTATTTTGTATACTAGAAATGTCAAAAAAAATATAGTAAAAAAAAAGGAGGCAGAATGAATATAAATTCTATATGGAATGAGGCTGTAAACAGCCTTAAAACTCAAGTCTCTTCTGTGTCATACGACCTATGGATTCAGTCGTTGGCACCAATTGATGTAATAGATGGTATACTGTATCTATCTACGACCAGCACCAATGCGAAGGAAAGAGTACTGAAGCTTCATCACGAGCAGATCAAGGACACATTGCATGGTCTAACTGATGAGATCAAGGACATTATCGTGCTAGCACCTAATGAGAAAGAAGAGTATTTTGAGAAATTGAGAAAGGAGCAGGAGTCAATCATTGCTCAATCTAAGAAATTTTACAATTTTAACAAGAAATTCACTTTTGACAACTTTGTAGTAGGCAATAGTAACAAGTATGTATTTGCTGCAGCAGTAGGTGTGGCAGAGCATCCTGGCAAGATGAATCCGCTATTTATCTATGGCGGCACAGGTCTGGGCAAGACGCACTTGCTGCACGCAATAGGCAATTACTTGGAGGAACACAATCCAGAGCTAAACGTGCTATATGTTACTTGTGAGAAGTTTGTCAATGACTACATTGAGAGCATGAAAAACGGTGGAAATCACTACAACAGTAATTTCCGTGACAAGTATCGTAGTGTGGATGTACTAATGGTAGACGATATCCAGATTATATCCAAGCATACGGGTACCCAAGAGGAATTCTTCAATACCTTCAATGACCTGTATCAGAACAATAAGCAGATAATAATAGTATCAGATAGACCACCAAAAGAGATCCCTACCCTACAAGAAAGGTTAGTATCCAGATTCAGTATGGGCTTTACCCAAGACATCCAGAGTCCAGACTTTGAGACCAAGGTAGCAATATTGCAGAAGAAAGCAGAGATAGAGAAATACGTGGTGGGCAACGATGTAATCAATTATATTGCAGAGAACTTTGACACCAATATCAGAGAGCTGGAAGGCATCTTAATTAAGGTACACTTCTATGCATGTCTGCATATGAAGGACATGGCAGACCTAGATGATGTGGCAGAGGCTCTAAAGGACCATGTCACCTCCACCAAGCAAAACCTAACCAGTGACCGTATTATAGACTGTGTATGCAAGTATTATAATGTAGCCAGAACTGACCTTCTTGGCAAGAAGAAGAACAAGGAAGTAGTAGAGCCTAGGCAGATAGCGATGTACATCATCCTAGAGATGCTGGCATTACCTCTGACTAGTGTAGGACAGATATTTGGCGGCAAGGACCATACTACAGTTATACATGCCAGAGAAAAAGTGGCAGATTTGATCAAGAATAACAATCGTGTGAAGATAGCTGTGGACGATATCAAGAGCATGGCTAGCAGACAGTAGTGTGAATAACTAAATCAAGCAATGTGCACAAATTGTGGCAGATTGTGGATAGATTTTCACACCTATCCACTGACTTATCCACCGCGACGAAATCAATATTTTGTGGTAGGGTACACGAAAAATCGAAGCAAGTAACACAATATTTTGTGGAATGAGAAAGTTATTCACATTTCCACAGGGCTTATTATTATAAATATTATTGAAAAAAAATTTAGAATATAGATGTATTAAGGAGAACGCGCGAAGATGAAGATAGTATGTGACGGATTGGATCTGTCCGATGCAGTCTTGAAAGTAAGCAAGGCTATTAGCACCAAGAATGTGAATCCAATCTTAGAAGGAATCAAGATTAGCACAGACGAAGATTATTTAATATTAACAGCAACAGATTTGGAATTGACAATAGAGAACAAGATCAAATCAGACGTCAAGATAGAAGGCGAAGTCGTGGTCCCAGGAAAATTCTTTGGGGAATACATTAAGAAATTAAACAATGAAAAAATAGAGCTAACCAGTGATGACCAGAACAACCTAAGCATAAGATATGCTGATAGCTTTGGAAAGATCCAATGCTATGATGTAAAAGAGTATCCAGAAGTAAAAAAGATTAATTTCGAGAATAGTTTTGAAATTAGTCAAAAAGATTTGAAAGAACTAATAACCAAGACAGTATACGCAGTATCTGTGGATGAGACCAGACCAATACTAAAGGGCGTGAAGCTAGAGGTAGCGGATGGCAATATAGTAGCGATAGCCCTAGACGGCTTTAGACTAGCAAAGACTAGCAAAGTTGTACACAATGCAACCAGCAATGTGAATATAATAGTACCAGCAAAGAGTTTGAAAGAGATATCAAACCTACTTAGTGACAGCGATGAGAATGTGAAGATTAGCATTCAGAAGAACAACCTAATGGTAGAGGTGCAGAATACCAAGCTATCTACCAGACTGTTAGACGGAGAGTTTATCAATTATAAGCAGATAATCCCTACCGGCTACACTACGACCGTAATTATTAACAAAGCACAACTAGAGAATTCTATAGACAAGGCAATGCTATTTAGCAGAGTGGACAAGAATAATCTAGTAAAATTTGATGTAACAGACAAGATTATGACTATTTCTAGTCATAGCGAGATAGGTGAGAACAAGGACAATATATCTATCTCACTGAGTGGCAAAGAATTAACTATTGCATTTAATGCTAGATACTTTAGCGAGGCATTGAGAGTAATAGATGATGAGTATATCAAACTGAATTTCAATTCATCAATCTCCCCTTGCGTAATTACAGGCAGCGATAACGAGATATTTACCAATTTGATTCTGCCAGTAAGAATTAGCAACTAAATAATTCAAATAATAAAAATTGTGGAAAATAAAATTCCGCAATTTTTTTTGTCAGTAAATTTTGCAATTAGGAATTTTTGCATTTACAATGTTAGTGTAACTGGTGGCAAAGCCAGTTATTACATATTCTCCGTATTTCTCCTTAAGGTAGAATATTTTGTTTGTTATCCACAAAGCATGTTTCTTTGTGGATAATTTATTTTCTACCCTACTAACAACCACTATTAGACAATAGGTTTAATAATTTCTAGAGAATTTATTTTTACTTTATCGTTGTATTAATAGACTGAACCTAGCAATATAACATCCCATAAGCTGCATACATCCCCTCTCCTACCCCAACATAGTACAATATATCCTCATTTGCATAAGTGCATACCCCCATATACTCGCTACCCAATATTTCCCAACCAACCTATAGTTGATCGCATATATCCACTCCCCTCTCATACCAATCAACACACTCGCCCGCTCTTGCGTACCCACGCACATCCCCGCACACCTATACGCACTCGCACATATCTGTATGCACATACGCACACCCGCTTATATTGCACGCGTATGCCTATACATACACACGCATGCTTGCACACATACATGCACCTACGCATACGCGCGTGCGTACGCAAGAGAGAAAACATACCGACATCCTTCTACCTTTTTTTGTATCATGCACGTCTAGTCTTGCGGGCACACTGACTAAAGCGAATATCCATGCAGTACACTGATGCACGCTACAAATTTTTTCACACATACGCACGCGTACACGCACATACGCTGATGTGTACGCACATATACATATACGCGTACATTTGCGTACGTGGCGACAAATGACCTCAGACGCTCTAGATACCACCCTGCTACGGTTTTGTGGGAAAGTATGTTTTAACTTATTTTAAAAACATGAGCATAGTTTATTATTTTATAAAAAATACGCAAAAATCACACATTTTTGTATCGTTTTAATACATTAATCTATTTTAATGACAGAATATATATACTTTTTGACAAAAAATATATGTTTTGTAACAACAATACCGATTCACAATTGCGATAAAGTTGAAAAAACGGCTTTATTTAGCCATTTTTAGTTTTTTAGTAAATTAATATCAAAATCTGTTAAAAATATAAAATATTTATTTGTTTTAAGAAATTATTGCTTTTTATGCTAGTTTGTGTAGGTTTGATGTGTTCTGTTTTAGTGAACTTGTTT
>CAYSUG010000031.1:0-13190 GCA_964434145.1 uncultured Christensenella sp.
TGGCCAGTGTGTATATTCTCAATCAATCCGCAGATTGGTACTGGTTTGACACAACTGACGATTATATGACTGGTACATACTCTTCTGCCCAGGCCGACACAACGTCTGCACCAGCTATCGAATACATCATAGGGAAATTAGTGGCCTCTGTAGATGGTTTGAAGATGGACGAGACATTAATACTATCCAATACACTTCTTAACCTCTCTACACCAAGTGAATATGCTGTTACAATTAATTTCACTGCACTAAATAGTAATACATCGGATACTAAATCATTAGGCTCCGCCACAGTTACTCTGAGCGAGGCTAATAGTTATTCTGCTAATATAGATGTTCCAGAGACATTGGGTGTATATGATCAATATTTTAATGGCTGGTACTGTGGCAATACATTGTTAAATACTGCTGAGGGAGTTAGTACTCAAGGCAATGCAATGTATAAGGATATAACGATTGCCCTAAATGATAATTTGCCTACTACTAATAGTTATCAGATCAGTATTACTAGGTCTCTTCTAAGTAATTTATACGATAGTGCCAATACTATAGAACTGGTTGCAAAGTATATATCAAATTTTGGCTCTATTACAGGTATTACTACTATTCACGAGGTATGCCCGTATCAAGGCACCATTCTATCAATAACAGAGAATGATAGAACGACTTATTATGGAACTATGTATTCTGATGGTATTGTATATATTAGCGACATAGAAAGCCACTACGGTTCAGCAGGATATTATCGTGACGGAGGTGTAATAGAGAATACTTCCTTGATTCCTGTAAATTGTGGTTGTGCTGATTGCATGGCGGCATCAGGATAGAATTACAAGCCAAATTGTTGCTAGATAATATGTGTTTAAAAGCATACAAGGATAAAAAAATTTTGTATGCTTTTATTTTTATGCTATAATCTAGGAAGTTTATACAAAGTGCCCGAAGGGACCTTGATATAAACTGACGACATTTTCAACATATTGTAGTAGGTGAATTATGAATACAAAAACATTGATAGTAGTGGATATGCAATGTGGTTTTATGACCGACGATAACTATAGAGACTTGAATATGCGACTAGATAAATATATCAAGAACTCGCATTATGAGACGATCATATTTACACAATTCAAAAATAATTATATGAAGAATCCTTTGTATCAAGAAAGAATAGGATGGCATGAATTGATTGATGAAGAAAGTATAGCGTTTTCACTTGATGTGCCAGAAGGTGCTATTGTTATGGAAAAATTTGGCTATGGGCTAAAGTTAGAGGATTTGAAAAGAATCAAAGATTTAAATGAGAGTTCAGTAGATATATGTGGTCTTAAAGCTAATGCGTGCGTATATGCCATATCTTTGCAGTTGTTTGATATGGGCATACATCCAAATATACTATTTAACTATGTTGAATGCAATCCAGTCCTGAAGGATGCAATGAGAAAGATATATATATTGCAATTTGGCAGCATAGACGAGACAAAATAACCATTAATATTTAATCTTAAGATTTGATTATTTTGTAATATTTTGTTATAATAACACTATTATGAGATTTTGTTCGTTAGCTAGTTCCTCCAAGGGAAATGTTAGTATCGTATATACTGATACAACTAAGATTTTAATAGATTCTGGCATTACGTTAGCAGAACTGAAGATGAAGCTACAGGCTCTGTCTATTTCTCCGCAGTCTATCTCTGGTATCATCATTACGCACGAACACTCTGACCATATCAAGAGCGTTGGGGCAATGAATCGAAGATATGGTATTCCTATTTATTGCCATATAGCTGCATACGATAGCCTAATGACGAAGTTAGGAGCAACCCAACCTAATACTGTATTTACGTATACTGAGGTTCCATTTAGGGTAGGGGATTTTGTCATAGAGGCGTTCAAGGTGCCGCATGATGTTCCTTTTTGTTGCGGATTCAATATATATCACAATGCCAGAAAGATTAGCTTTGCAACAGACTTAGGACATATCACAGAGGATATTATATCCAGATTCTATGATAGCAGATTGGTTGTATTAGAATCCAATCATGATGAGGATATGTTAATGGCAAATCCTAAGTATTCTTATCCGCTAAAGCAACGAATCAAGGGCAAAAATGGTCACCTTAGCAATATTGTGTGTGCCAAGGTTGTTAGCCGATTGGCAGTAAATAATGTCAAACAAATGGTGTTGGCACACCTTAGCGAGGAGAACAATACGCCAGAGCTGTGCTACAAGACTGTTACAGATTATCTTAGATCTGTAGGGGTAGAGCCAGAAGAAAATATCAAGATATTTGTAGCCGATCCGTATGCTCTTAGCCCAATATTCCACATTACTAGTTAAATTTTGTGAAAATAAGAAATGTTAGCAAAACATTTTTTATTTTTTTGCTTTTTATAAAGTGTTTTTTATATTTGATATTTGTATATATAATTGAAAGTTTTTTGTAAAGTAGGAAAAAGTTTTGGAGAAATTTGGCTTTTCTAATAGTTGGATTAGTGATCTGAAGGGCAGAGTCAATATAGTATCAGTCGCTGGCAAGTATATTCAGCTGGACAGGCGTGGTAGGTTGTATTGGGCTAGATGCCCTTTTCATTTGGAGAAGACTCCTTCATTTGCTATTAATGAAATGGAGCAATTTTTTAAATGCTATGGCTGTGGTCTTAGTGGCGACGTTATCAGATTTGTAGAGAAGATCGAATCTATTGACTTCTTCGATGCGTGTAAGATATTAGCTGATGACTGCGGTATGGAACTGCCTCATTTTGAGAAAAGTAATGTAATAGCAGAGAATAAGAAGAAGAAAGATACGTATCTCAATATTTTGCGAGAGGCGGCAAAGTATTATTACAAGAATCTTAGTTCCCCAGCAGCCGCTCCAGCATTGGAATATATTCAGAAGAGGCATTTGGATGCCAAGACGGTATTAGATTTTGGCATAGGATATAGTCTAGGCTGGAATGAAGTTGTTACATATCTAACTGGCCTTGGATTTAGCAAGGAAGATATAATAGGCAGTGGCGTGGTAGAGCAGAAGAACAATAGTGTCTTCGATGCCCAGGCCAAGAGATTGGTCTTTCCTATCATCAATAGCTACAACGAAGTAATTGGTTTTAGTTCTAGATTGTTAGATAAGGCGGATTTTGCGAAATACAAGAATACAGCACAGACCTTGGTGTTTGATAAGAGTAGGGTGGTATACAATATTAATAATATCAAGAAATTAAAGAATAGCGAGGGGCTAAAAGAAATAATATTGGTCGAAGGCCAAATGGATGTTATATCGCTGTATCGTAATGGCGTCAAGAATGCAGTTGCTTGTATGGGTACAGCGTTGACTCAATATCATGCAAAAGAATTGAAAAGATTCACAGACAAAGTAGTTGTATGTTTTGATGGCGATAGTGCGGGAATCAAGGCGACATTGCGTAGTCTAGAGATCTTGGTAGGAGCTGGGTTAAATGTATATGTGGCACTGCTGCCTAGCGGTATTGATCCAGACGAATACATATTGACATGTGGCAAAGATAGTTATGACAGACTAATCTCTGAGGCAAAATATTGGGTGGATTATCTATTGTACTATTATTCTACTAAATACAATTTGGATAAGTCAGAGCAGAAGACTAGATTCATTGCAGAGTGTCTAGCTGTTATCAATACGCTAGACTCTGAGAGTGAAAAGGATATATACTTAACAAAACTAAGGGATATGACCAATGTATCTATTAGTGTGTTAAAAGAAGATCTGAACGGGGTTAAGACGGCTAGTATAGGCGATGTGCCTGACAACGAGAAAAATCAGAAGAGTGACACTATCAATCTAAAAGAAAATGCATATGTCAAGGCAGTAAAGTTTGTGATATCTGCATTGCTGTATAAAAGACCATATGCGATACTGGATGACAGTATTAGAGATAATATCAAGAACAGCGACTATGTGAAGATATATGATTATATTAAAGCGCAGTATGATAGCAACAATGTACCAAAGGTAAGTAGTCTATTCGATATGTTTGATGTAGAAGAAAATTCGGACGTATATGATATAGCCAATTATGAATTTAATCCGCTAGAGGATAATGAGAAGTATTATAGTGATTGTACTAATACATTAATATCTTATGGACTACTTATTAGACAAGAAAAGATTACTAAAAGATTAAGAGAAACAAAAGATAATAATGAAAGAATGATCCTTGCAAAGGAATTGCAAGAACTGATAACAAAGAGAAAAGGATTGTAGAGATGTTAAATTCTAATATTATAAATGATTTACAAATGATAACTAAAAAATATGTAAAGGATGGCTCCATTACTCAAGAAGAATTATGTGACAAATTAGTTCAACACGACTTGTCATCCAATGAGTATAATGAAGTTGTAGAATATCTTAGTAACGAAGGGATTGTAGTAGAGTCCATTGACGAAGAGATCAAAGATACAGATCTAAAACAGATTATTAGTACTGTCAAGGTAGATGACCCAGTTAAGATGTATCTAAAAGATATTGGCTCTGTGCAGCTGCTTACCGCAGAGCAAGAGGTAGAGTTAGCAAAGAGAATACTAGAGGGTGATGTTAGGGCGAAGGAAGAACTGAGCGAGAGGAACTTGAAACTAGTTGTATCTATTGCGAAGAAATATGTCAATAGACCTAGTATGCAATTCTTAGACCTAATTCAAGAGGGTAATTTGGGTCTTCTAAAGGCTGTAGAAAAGTTCGATTACACCAAGGGATTTAGATTCTCTACATATGCTACTTGGTGGATTAGACAAGCTATCACCAGAGCTATTGCAGATCAGGCTCGTACTATCAGAATACCTGTGCATATGGTAGAGACTATTCATAGACTATCTAGAGTCAGCAAGCAATTGATGCAAGAATTGGGCAGAGACCCATCTAATGCAGAGATTGCAGAGCGTATGGGTATAACAGAACAAAGAGTGTGTGAGATTCAAAAGATCGCCCAAGACCCAGTCTCTATAGAGAGTCCAGTAGGCGAGGAAGATGAGAGTAAGATTGGTGATTTCTTAGAAGATGAGAGTATCAAATCGCCTACAGAGGATGCTACCCAGAGCCTACTGAAGGTTCAGCTAATGTCAGTCATTGAGACCCTAACTCCTAGAGAGCAGAAGGTTATTAGACTAAGATATGGACTGGATGATAATCATCCAAGGACGTTGGAAGAAGTAGGTAGAGACTTTAATGTTACTAGAGAGAGAATTAGGCAGATAGAGGCCAAGGCGCTAAGAAAGTTACGTAATCCTAATAGAAGTAAGAAATTGATGGATTATATAGAATAATGAGAGATGTGAAATTATCAAAGAGAATGCAACTTGTAGCAGACCAAGTATCAGCAAGACGCGTGGCAGATGTGGGGTGTGACCATGGCAAGGTTGTGGCATACCTATTCCAAAACAATCTAATAGACTATGCTATATGCACAGACATTAGTGCTCCTAGTGTAGCAAAGGCAGAGCACTTGCTAACTGAATGCGGAGTAGCCCCAAGAAACTTCGATATTAGATGTGGTGACGGATTACATACTGTTACATCTGCAGACAGTATATCGCAAGTCATTATGTCTGGCTTGGGCGGTAATGAGATGCGTAAGATTATTAAAGAGTCTACTATTGATTCAGAATATATATTGCAGCCACAGAATAATGAGTTTGATCTAAAAATGTACCTTGTTAATAATGGCTACCATATATTTTTTGACAAAATAGTCCATGATATGGGCAAATTTTATAACGTTTTTGTGGCAAAGAAGGCAGAGCGAAACCAAACATATACAGATTATGACTTGTATTTTGGAAGAGATAATTTTGTATTAGGTGATACAGATTTTGTAGGATATCTGGATTATTTATATAACAAAAATACTATTTTGCTAGATATTGTGCCACCAGACACTAGACAGAAGATTGATTACATGCTACAATTGATTGACAGAGCAAAAAAAGAAATAGGAGAGTAATATGCAGAGTATGTTACAATATCAGTCCATTGATATGGAACTGGACAAATTACAGAAAAGTAAGAATAATTTAGAAGAAGTCAAGGTTATTGACAAAATGAAGAATGTGGTAAAATCTGCCCAGAACAATAGTATCAAGCTAGAGAGTGATGCAGAGGCGTTATTGAAGGAATATAACTGTCTGAAGGATTCTTATGACAAACAACACAAAGAGATACAGAAACTAACCAAGTTAGATGTTAACACTATGACTAGGGATGATATCACTGATCATCTGATGAAGATTAATTCTATCAGTAGCCAACTATTTATGATAGAGAGAAACCTTAATCATGTTATTACTAAGATTAGTAATTCACTTAAAGAATTTGAGAACAATAAGAAGACAGCTGTCATTGCTAGGAATAAGCACAAGGAGGCAAAGGACAGCTACCTTAAGAAAATAGACGCAATTGAGCCTAGTATCCAGAAGCTTGCTGCAGATTTGAAGAAGTTAGAATCTTCAATAAAACCTGAGATCTTTGCTAAATATAAAGCAATGAAGAATGATGGAATATTTCCAGTGTATGTCAGACTACAAAATGATGCTTGTGGTTATTGCAGAATGGAGATACCTAAGAACAAGTTGGATAATTTAAAGGGTGACAACACTATAACTTGTGAGCATTGCAGAAGAATAATATTCAGATAAATCACTAAAGAAATAGCTTGGCTATTTCTTTTTTTGTTTCGAAAACCCCCAGATAGTCTGGGGGTTTTCTATTATATTTCTGGAACAAAGTTAGTAAATATAATATTGTCTATATATGGTAGAACTCTCTTATATTCTTCTTGACTAGTTACATTGTATGCTAGTATTCCAACGACCTTCTTTCGCTTTAGATATTTGCTAGGGATATCTTTTGATGTATATGCTACGAAATCAGCTTTGGACAATTTCAGATGTTTTAATTTCTTTAACTTGGATACATTAATATTGGCATAATGTTTGATATCTTTGAAATTTCCACTCTTTAATATCCTTGTATACCATGGTGTATTGTCATAGAACCACTCTAGTGTGAAAGGATTGATTGACATAATAGCGACATTGCCGCAAACATTATATTTGCTACAATATTTTTCTAATATGTCGGCAATAGTGCTCTCTATCTTGCCTACAAACGCCTCATTTAATATTTCTATAGTGATAGGGGTACGACCAGCGATATGTTCTAGCATATCTTCTAATGTTACAATGTGTTGTTTTGTGTTCTTTATTGTTAGATCTTTGATATCCTCATAGTTGACATTTGCTACATAGGCATTTAGTCCTGTATATTCTCCTAAGGACTTGTGTTTGAAGCATATTATAGTACCATCTTTTAGGCTCTGAACTATCAGGTTAACTGCATAGCCAGCGTCAATTGCTCTGTCTATGGCAGTAAGACTCTCGCACGGGGTGTCTTCATCGGTCATGCCTAGCCTAGAGATGTATTTGTCCAGTATCCATTCATTTCTCATTATGCTGAAGTAATCGTCAGCGAATTTTATATCAGTTAGAGCATTTGCTCTCTGCAGTGTCAATATATCTACTTTGTATTCATTCCAATTAGGCTTATTATTTTTTTCTTTCATACTATATATCCTATAACTGATTGTTAGGTCAGTCATTCTTATTTCTTTTTTAATTATAAGTCACATTCGTACAATGCATACATTTTTACTTACTATATACTAACACTTTTTATTAAAATATGCTAATAATTTTTACATATTTTTAATATAACACGTATTTATTGACAAAAAATCACGAGCAAAGTGCTATAAATACTAATTTGTTAACAAAAAAACTTTTAAAACATTTTTTGAACTTAATATTTGCTATTTTGCCACATTTAATATATAATATAGGAAGTTTGATTAAGTAACCATATAGGGATATTTGTATTGAACTAAAGAATATATAAATCTATGTAGCTATATGGGGTGATTGTAGAAGTCGTAACATGTAAATAGGCATTTGGAGTGTGTATCCATTTCGATATTGCATAGGTTAAAATATGTATTTCAAATTAACAAGGACATAAATATGAGCGAGCGAAGTGACAAGATTAGAAATTTTTGTATAGTAGCACACATTGACCATGGTAAGAGTACTTTGGCAGATAGATTGCTAGAGATAACGGGCACAGTGGCAAAGCGTGATATGACAGAGCAGCTGCTAGACAGCATGGATATAGAGAGAGAGCGTGGCATTACTATCAAGTTAACTCCGTCTACAATGCACTATACTCTGGACGGCGTCGACTATACTCTTAACCTTATCGATACTCCTGGGCACGTTGATTTTACATACGAGGTATCTAGGTCGTTAGCCGCTTGCGAGGGCGCTGCACTGATCGTTGATGCTACGCAGGGTGTAGAGGCACAGACTTTGGCAAATGTCTATTTGGCATTAGACAATAACTTAGTGATATTGCCTGTTATTAACAAGATTGATCTGCCTAGTGCAGATATAGAGGGGACGAGGCAAGAGATTGAAGATGTAATAGGAATCCCTGCAGATGTAGCTCCTGCAGTTAGTGCTAAGGACGGTACTAATTGTGAAGAGGTGTTGAAGCAAATAATCAGATTTGTTCCAGCACCAAAAGGGGATGAAGATGCTCCACTTCGTGCATTGATATTTGATAGTTATTATGACAATTTCAAGGGTGCTGTGTCTCTGGTTAGGATTGTTGACGGGGCTGTGAAGAAAGGTGATAAGATCAAGTTTTTTCAGACGGGAAACATATATGATGTAACAGAGGTTGGCGTATTTGAGCCAAGGATGTCAGAAAGAGACAGTCTGCAAATGGGCGATGTAGGGTATATATGTGCTAGTATCAAGAATGTTAAAGAGAACAAAGTTGGTGATACGATTACGTTAGCAGAGAGCCCGGCAAGTGAGCCTCTTCCTGGATACAAAGAAGCAAAACCAGTTGTGTTTAGCGGAATATTCTGTGTGGATGGCAGCAAATATAATGACCTTAAGGATGCTCTGGAGAAATTAAAGTTAAATGATGCGTCACTAGAGTATGAGCAAGAAGTGTCTCAAGCGTTAGGATTTGGCTTTAGATGCGGATTCTTAGGGCTGCTGCATATGGAGATAATCCAAGAGCGTCTAGAGCGTGAGTACAATCTAGATCTAATTACTACAGCGCCAACTGTTAGCTATTTGGTACACAAGACCAATGGTGAGACAGAGTATATTAGTAATCCCGCTGATCTACCAGAGCCACAATTGATATTGTATACAGAAGAGCCTATGATCAAGGTTAATATGTTTACTCCGCCAGAGTATGTAGGAGAATTGATGCAGCTGTGCCAAGAGAGGCGTGGCATACACTTAGACTTGCAGTATCTGGATAGCAAGCGTTGTCACCTTATATATAAGATACCGCTAAACGAGATTGTGTTTGATTTCTTCGATCAGCTAAAGTCTAGATCGCATGGCTATGCTAGTATGGATTATGAAATTGTTGGCTACGAGTCTAGTGATTTGGTAAAGTTAGATATTCTCCTTAATGGTGAGGTTTGTGATGCGCTTAGCCTAATAGTGCACAAAGACAAGGCGTATGCTAGAGGACGTGCTATTGCAGAAAAATTAAAAGAGGTTATTCCTAGACAGTTGTTTGAGATTCCTATACAGGCTGCTATAGGATCTAAAGTTATAGCCAGAGAGACAGTTAAGGCCTTAAGGAAGGATGTCCTTGCCAAATGTTATGGTGGCGATGTAACTAGAAAAAAGAAACTACTTGAAAAGCAGAAAAAAGGAAAGAAAAGAATGAGGCAGATTGGGTCGGTAGAGATTCCTAGCGAGGCATTTATGTCCATTCTTAAGATTGATTAGTATGGATAGTGTAGGAATATATATCCATATTCCGTTCTGTAAATCAAAGTGTGCTTATTGCGATTTTAATTCATATGCAGATAGAGATGGATTACAGCTAGATTATATTTTGGCTTTGACCAAAGAGATACGAAGGAGTCCGTATCATGGCAGGACGGTAGACACAATATACATTGGTGGCGGCACGCCTAGTACTCTGATGCCTGGTGCTATTTCCACTATTTTGGCAGAACTAAGAACTGCATTTGTGGTGCTGGATAATGCGGAGATTACTATAGAGGCGAATCCTAATAGCATTGACTTGGACAAAGCAATGCAGTGGAGGAGTGTAGGTATTAATAGAGTCAGCTTAGGATTACAAACTACCAGTAAGGCTGCATTGAAGGTAATAGGTAGGACGCATACTAAGGATGATTATATTAATGCTATTAGGGCTTTGCAGGCAGCGGGCTTTAATAACATAAATACAGACCTAATGATAGGGCTACCGAAGCAAAAGTCTAGTGATGTGAAATATGCGGTAGAGTTATGTGCCAAATTAGGAACAACGCATATTAGCTGCTATAGTCTGATATTAGAAGAAGGAACTAGATTATATAGAGATGTGACAGAGAGTAGAGTAAGGCTGCCAAAAGAAGCAAAAACATTAGGAATGTACAAAACAGCACAAAAGTGTTTAGAATTAAGAGGATACAAGAGGTACGAAGTAAGTAATTTTGCCAAAGCCGGATATGAGTGCCTTCACAATCTGCATTGTTGGGATATGCAAAAATATATTGGGTTTGGTGCAGGTGCACATAGTTATGTAGATAGTCAGAGATACAGTAATGAAATGGCAATAGAGCAATATATATCTTCTATTTCTAATGATCAATCTGCTGTAGTAGAGACAACTAATTGTACGAGAGAAGATATGTATGATGAGACAATTATGCTTGGGCTCAGGAAGGCAAATGGCGTAGAAATATCTAGGCTCGATTGTCTTCTTGGAGAGTCGTTTGCCATAAAATACACTGATGCTATTAGCAAATACACTAATCTTGGGATGATAGAAATATCTCACGGGAGAATTAAAGTAACAGATAGAGGCGTATATGTTCTCAATCATATTATTTTAGATTTTATATCATAACTTTAGTCGCAAAGTTTTTTGCGACTTTTTGTTTTGTGTGATTGATATTAAGGTGTATACTAAGCGTAGTAGAATATAAATGGGAGAAAAGATATGCAAAAACATAATATAACAAAATTGTTATCAAAAGACAGAGTTACAATTGTTGTACAAGACACAATGAAAAGATATGGAAGCAATCCATTGTATGAGATTGACCCTACCATCAATTATACAAGAGCTGATCTGAAGAAACTTAATGCGGAGATTGCTGGTATAAAAGAAGCACAGAGGAAGATATTGTCTAAGCAATCGAACATTGAACCCAAAGACGCTGAAGTGTATCAAACATATGCAGCAAGGCTAGAAATGCTGATGAACAAACAGAAAGTTGCATGTATTGTTAATGAACAAGTAGAAGTTGCAACGAAATATTTTAAGTTTAGTAGAGTAAAGAAAGCAATAAAGAATGGAAGGTGTGTAGAAGTATTCAAAACACCACAAGAATTGGCAAAAGAGAGGGATAAGAGAATCCTAGCATTGTATGATGATTATAAGAAGATAGATTATAATACTAATAAGAAATATAATGCTGAGAAAGAATTCTTCAAGGCAGTGTATTGCGTTAATCAAGTATATGACAGATCTATTAAGAGGACGATATTAGAGCATCCAGAGGCAGCGACTCAAACTAAGATGGCAGCTGAAAATGTGCACCAAACACAAGCTGGTGTAGAAATTAACCAAGATGCACTGCAGTCTACTATGGCAGGGGAGATTATCTCTGCTAGTGAGAGTTATATCAATAGTAACAAAGATGTATTCCATAATGACTTTATATCAACAGAAGGGATATATCTATTGGCTGGCAAGAATGATCCTCAGAGTGTTAACAACCCAATAGTTGCTAAGAGAATTGCGATAAGACTGGTTGACGAACATAAGAAGTTATTGGATGTGGTAGATAATAAGGTGTTCTGTCCTAATGTAAGAAAAGAATTGAAAGAACATATAATTGATGAAAAGTTGATAGATGACCTAAATAGAGCTCAGAATGAGAATCAAGTAAAGAAAATTATAATAGACGCTGCAAAAGACTTTGTAGAGACGCATCATCACTCTAATGAGATTAAAGACAATGATGACGGTAGTGTTAGTAACAAGATTGTCTTTGACGACCCTGCGGCACAAGAAAGATACGAAGAACTTTGTAAACTAGCTGAAGAGTATGATATGGCACAAGCTGGTGTAATGCAACAAGTTGCAGAACATTCAACACCAGAAATGATTACTAATATTATGGAACAAGTCGTTGCAGAGAAAGACGGGCTAGAGAATAATAATAACGAACTGGTTATGGAAAGAAAAAAGAAAACTAATCCTAATAATTAAATAAAATTTACTGAAGAGGAATATGCAGTGAATAGTGACTATGAGATAGTGTATAGTGTGGCAGACGATTATCTGACCCAAATGATTGAATTGGATAAATACGCCTATACTGGCGATGATGTGGGTGAATATGCTCTGTGCAAGGAATGGTTAGAGGTTAATCCAGAGATATATACTATTTTGTTGCACAATGGCAAAGTTATAGGATATATCAATTTTATGCCAGTTACCAACGACTGTTATTTTCTGTTTCGACAGGGCAAAATAAATGATAGAGAAATTACAAAATCAGATATTTTGCCATTTAGCAGCAATAGAGATAATAAGTGCATATTTACTTCCATTGTACTAAAAGAAGAATATCGTAATAGCTTATCACTGAATAGGTTATGGCAAGGTTTTATTGCCAAGATCAATCAATTATCAGACAAGGGTGTAAGAATTTGTAATGTGATTATGGATTGTGTTACTGATATGGGTGAAAAATGTGCTAAGGAATATCTTGGGGCTATGTATATAACAGATAGTCGCAACGGCAAGATATATGAAATGGAAGGATTATTAACTAAATAGACTACAATGATCTTTGTAGTCTATTTAATTTTATAGCAGTAGATATAAGCTTTTTTGTTTTTTATTTATTATTCATTATTCCAAATAGTATTCTCACAAGTAACTTTACTAAATATTTTTATTTTTTCAAAAAAGTTACAAAATTCTCTTGACAATGTATGCGACTTATAGTAGAATTTACTCGTTATCACAAGATTGGTAATGAAGATTTCGGGGTGTAGCGCAGTTTGGTAGCGCACATGATTTGGGATCATGGGGCCG
>CAYSUG010000032.1:0-12882 GCA_964434145.1 uncultured Christensenella sp.
TTGTCAACTCCTTTTCACTACTTATACAAAAATAATAACATAAATTATTTAAATTGTATACTAATTAAGAAAATATTTTTAAGTTGTAACAATTAAAGGATATTTATGATATTTTAATATTACAAATTGTTTGACTAAACGGTTGTTTTTTATAAAAATATACAAGATATATTAAATACAAGAGTAATTTGTTATAGAAATATCAAAATATTAGAAAAAAGCATAAAAATTTGTTTACAAAAATAAAATTTGTAATATATAATATAGTGTTTAAAATACATTTGGTCTTAGGAGAGAATATGGACGAGAAACCAAGATACATCAAATGTCCTAGATGTGAGCTAAACTACATTCTGGCTAACCAAGAATATTGCGAAGTATGCAAGCTGGAAATGAAGGCTGGATATCAGGACGAAGAAGAACTAGATGAGATACTTCTAGACGATGAAGCAACTCTATGCCCTCATTGCAAAGCAAACTACATTACTGACGAATCAAAGGGAATGTGCGATACCTGCTATGAAGAGAACAGCACTAGCAGCGATACTGATGATAATGTAGACTGGAGGAGTTTTGTTGACAAAGACGATAATGACGACGAGTTAGATCTATTGCCTGTAGAGAATGATGACGAGATAGACGAGGAGTTGGACAGTACATTTGCCAAAGATCTGGACGATGACTTCAACGATAACTTCGATGAAGACGAAGAATACAATGGCGAATTTGATGACGATGACGACGACTTCGATGATCCAATAGATGTAGATGAAGACGACGATGACGACGACTTCGATGATGACGACAACGATTTCGACGACGATGACGACGATCTAGTAAGAAAGAAATAACTTGTTAATATTAGGAGACATATTTTTGTCTCCTTTTTTTGTCAGTAAATTTTGCAATCATCTAAGGTTCAATGATACAATGAAATTGCCAACAAAACAAATTAGTAAATGGAGGAAAAATGTCCAGTATAAACACAGCAAAGCAGAGCCCAAGGCTGGAAAATGGAAAAATCAGCTGGTACGAAGGCGACACATTTGCAATCAAGCTAAATATTGCACTTACCACAGTTGAAACTGGTGAGGCAATTAATTTGAGCAGTAATGATGAGATCAAAGTCACATTCTATCGCAACGAAATGTGCATACACAAATTCGTATTCAAACAATTCTCCGAAAACTCTGTAATGCTGAATTTTTCTGACAGCATAACGAAGAAATTTCACAAAGGAAAATACACTTATGTTATTTCTTATCAGAGTACTGGCAGAACAACAATAGTAGCCAATAACGAAGTGGAGGTAGAATAATGGCAACAGAAAATAATAGCAATATTACTGCAGAAATTACTGCATCAGTATACACGACTGTTCCAGAAGTGATAAACGAGCATATCAACAACACATCCAACCCTCATATTGTTACAAAAGCCCAAGTTGGACTAGAGAATGTAGATAATACTGCTGATATGGACAAACCAATCTCGTCCTTACAGCAAGCAGCATTGGACACAATTGCTGAAGATATTACTGCCATAAACAATAACGTAGATACTATTACTAGCGACTACATCAAGTCTACAGATTGCGCCGCGGCAGAAGGAGATTATGGTCTTGTTAAATTGGGTGGAACTGGCACAGGCCTTGCAGTTGGAAAAGCTGGTGGACTTTATGTCGTTGGTGTAAGAGATGATGAAATAGAATCCGAGTCTACTAGTAGTTATAGAACATTGCAAGCCCAACATATCAGTAAGGTCGTGAAAAAAGGAATGACTAGTAATACCCAAGAGTGGACTGACGAGGATAAGGCGAATGCTAGAACCCTAATAGATGCTGTAGGCAAAACAGACTACGGCAATGAAAGTACTCATGGTGTCATAAAAGTATCTCCTGCTTGTGGTACATTCACTAACGATGGAATACTAAATATTAGACGAGCAGACAATAGTGATATTGATGCAAAAGAGCAGAAATACAGACCAATAGTCCCAGCTAATCTAGACTATGCAGTAAAATCTGGAATAAGTAACAACTCATTGGAGTGGACAAATGAAGAACAAACAGCTGCCAGAACTCAAATCGATGCCGTGGGCAAGAGTGATTATGCAAGTTTTTCTAATCATGGCATAGTTAAAGTGATGAATAGTGCAGGTACTTTTTGTAATGAAGGTATAATATATCTATACAAAGCACTAGAGAGTGATATTGACGCAAAAGAGCAAAAATATAGACCAATTGTTCCTGCAAATCTAGACTACGCTATCAAAGAAGGATTAGCTAATAATAGACTAGAATGGACGGAAGAGGAAAAAGCTGCAGCAAGGACTATAATAGATGCACCTAAAAAAGAGCCAAACCCAAATCTATTCCATAACGCAGAATTCAAGGTTAATCAGAGAGGAAAAACCACTTATGCAGCAGACTCTACTGCTACAGACCAAACTGTGTGCGTAGATAGATGGAGAAAAGACCCAAACACTATTGTAACAGTGCTAGATAATGGCGGAATCACTTTCTCCAACACATCAACATCGATTGTTAGCGGTATTAGTCAATTCATATTTGAGACAGAACGAATTGTTGGAAAAAAAATAACTATAACAATGAAGACCCCTGACAAGACATACATTGTGACAACAGATGTGCTGCCAGAATTACCGCAGTCTACTAACCTATATCAAACAATCCAGACAATCGAGACTGATTTTGGATACATAGAGATATACTATGGAGCATATCATTTCGCAGTAAAATTCATGCAGAATTGCCCTACTACTGCAGAAGAAGCTACTGCGATAACAGTAGAATGGATGAAAGCAGAAATAGGAACAGAGGCTACTGACTTACCATTGATGACCGAAGAAGAAGTTGAGGACATATGCAGATATTTCTATATGCCGGGAAACAATAATGTATTGAGCAATGGATACGTAAAATTCACAGAGGCAGAATCTCTATATTACTTCACCGTTCCTCTAGCTCATCATATGTACGAAGCAACTAAAATAGAAAGCCCATCTCTTACTGGATATGTAACAAGAAATGGAGTACTAACTAAGGTTACCTTCGACAGTATAGAATCTGGCGGCAGAAGTAATGACAAATCTTACCAAGTCCTAAAATGCACACTGACTGAGGACAACACCACCAAACTAAATGGTGCAACAGAACTATGGGAGCCATTCTTTGGAAGATATGTCAAAGTATTCTTCGATGCAGAACCTTATAGATAAAAACAAGTCAGCAAGATAAACACATTTTCTTATACTTATCTACTTTTTTGCAAAATAATACAACAGCCAATAAAAAAATATTAGAACGCTAGATAAACCAGCGTTCTAATATTTTTTTACATTATCATTGCCTTCACATAGTCAATTGCTGCAAATAGAAGATTGTTTGCAAAATAGTATCCCACACATATTCCTGCAGCAAATAGAATAGTTAGTATCATAACGACTTTGCCCATCTTTCTAGGCTTTATAAATACTTGGATAATACTGAATATCAGAGCCAACACAAATGCTGCAATGCTACCTAATACCACATACATCAAGTAATCTGGATTTGCTAAGAATTCTTTAACAAAATCAAACACAACATTGGCTGGAAGTGAATCCAGTACAAAATGATTAAGTATAAGTACTCCACCAGCGATAGTACCTAATATAATTAAGATTATCGCCATTACACCACAGAACTTGTTATATTTTAACTTTTCCGGCCTTTCCTTAGGGCTGCCCGCAGGAGCATTCTGGTTGTTACTATCCGTATTGCCGTCTAAGCTCACAACATCCTTGTCTGCCACAACAATAGGATGATCATTGGATACAGAACTATTCACCTCATCTAACTGAGTAAATGGAATATCTTCTGGCCTCTCAGTGTTAACATCTATACCCTCTGTAGTCTCATCGAATGCAATAGGAGATGAATCCTCCTCTATTGTTATAGAGTTTACCTCCTCGGCAGGTGCCTCTATACTCTCTTCTTGATCAGACTGAGTCACTTCGCTTGCTACAGGCTGAGGTATTTCCTCAAATTCAATCTTCAGATCATCGCTATTATTCTCATCTTCTTCTTCGCTATCTGTAGCATCATCATAGTGCTGAATATCGCTCTCTTTAATATACTGGTCATGCGACGAGATATGCTCTTCTTCATAGTCTATAGAGATGCCTTCTTCCTCTTCTGGCTCCTCGACAGTATCTGTAACCTCTTCTAGCCCTTCTGCTGCAGCATTTTCTCCCAACTCCTCTTCCGACTTATCTTCTCTGACAACTAGTTCTTCTGATTCAGCATCTATCTCTTCCTCAGCATACTCCACCTCAGACTCATCACTAGACTCCTCGACCTCTTCTTCCTGTTTTTCTTCCTCTTGTTCTATCATATTCTCAGAATTTTGATAAAAAGCATTTAGGTCAAAATCTTCTCTGTACTCCTCATCCGTTGGCTCTAGGTTAATATCCTTAGAATACAACTCGTCTATAGTATGTACCTTTTTAATCTCTTCTTTTTCACGGCTATCAGTCTCTGCAGTCTCTTCTCTCTTTACTCTCAATGCGTTAGCAAGAGTTGAAATATTAGAAATAGCACTTTTTAGACTTGCAGTCTTGTCAAAGACTGTTCCGCACACGCTACATTTGGTTGTATTAGAGTCTATTTCGCTACCACATACGTTACATTTCATATCAATCACTCTTCTTTTATATCTTTATAATTTGGTCTATGATTAACAAAAATATGTCACTGCAAGAAAATCTTTCAGCAACATAATCTAGTCATAATAGTATAGCAAATATTATACAAAATTGTAAAACAAAATACTAATATTTTACAATTTGAAAATAACTAAGTGTTATCGCTTTTTTTTCAAATACTTAATAATGTAGCCGACAAGCCCCACAACTATTGCCAACCATACTAGCAACCTAATTAATGAACTCGTATTTGCTCTGTTAGAATTGACTTCATCATTCTGCTGCTCTAGCGCCTCATCTATAGTGGGTGCGTCCGCTGTTGGTGTGTCATTAATAGTCAAATCACCAGTATTGTTATCGACAGTAGTATTAAACAGTGCTACATTAACCACCTCTGCCAACCTATCGCAGCTACTCAAGACTAGCTCTTTTTCTATCATATGGCAGCCCATTTCAAACAATATTGCTTTGGGGTGCAAGGCTTGGTTATAATGCCCACTAGCATAATATATATCCTTGAATAGCCCTGGTGCTATCTCATTGCCCACCGTCATTAGATAAATGGCGAAATTCTCGTTTATCTCCATATTGCTATTAGCCTTGCCTACAACTATTCTCACCATAGATGTCTCTACACCATCCAGTACTTTTGCATATTGCGACCTAGATGTTCCGTCTCTATGTATATCAAATATAGCATTTGGTTCATATTCATCAATCATCCTCTTAGCTGTATTTTTGCTCCTAGAATACGCCAGATAATCATGAGGAATATGCAGAGTCTCGTCTATATGAGTAGTTATGCCATAGCTTTGCAAGCCTCTAGCAAGCCTCTTTGCCACATCATGGATTCCGCCCTTGCCATACACGCTATCTACGCCGTCGGTGGGCACATAACTCTCGTCATTGTGTGTCATATATAGACATATTGTCTTATCTGCAGTAGATATTGGATTAGCGTTGTCAGATATAGATATATTGGGCCTATCTATTAACCTAACAAAGCGTGCCTTGCCAATGTTGTTATTGTCGTCAAGCGCAATTATCTCATATTTACGATAATCATTAGTTATATAGTAGTCCCCTACACACACCCCAGTTTTCTCGAATAGATATCCACCCGCCTCATCATATATCACATAATATCTCTCTACCACATCGTCGTCCACCGCTCTAACTATATGGACATTAGATATAACCAGCACTACTAGCAATATACAGATACATATCCTATTTACCAGTCTCATGCCCCACCTCTATGCGTCTAGCCTTTGTCCTAATTAAATAGACCACAATGCCAAAGCTTAAGAGTATTGTGTATACATTCAGGATATTTAGAATATTTAACTCAATATACTGCAGCTCTCCTTTCCAGAAGATAATCTCACATAGTGATAATGCAGCAATACTGAAAGAGACTGCAAAGATAACCGACTGGATATTGCGAGAGAATATAATAGGTAATAGTGCAAATAGAGCTAATGCAAAGTATATATAGTAATCTACTGACCAAAAGATATTGTACTGCAATAAGATAAAGTATACCACGGCCAGTATTAATGAAAGAAATATAGCAGACAACCTAACTGATGCCTTTACCTTGAACATATAATAGCATACAAGAAGGAATATAGATGCAAAGAACAATACATTGATCCTAATAGTATCTGATATAACTACCTCGCCAACAAATACACTAATGAGCATACAAAGAGTAATCGTGGATAGCAAGATTGTATCTACCCTCATCGTCCTCATAATCAGAAGATATAGCAGCGATATTACAAAAAAAATAACACAAAAAGGCATTGATAGTTACTCCTATTTTGTATTATTTTGTGTCAATATCTATAATTTATTCTGTGACTGATGTGTCTACCGTAGCACCAGTATCCTTCTTGAATTCTTCTAAGAAAGAGACGAAATGAGTTAAGTCGGCGAACTTGCGATACACGCTGGCAAATCTGACATATGCCACATCATCTAATACTTTTAGCCTATCCATAACCATCTCACCCAAGTCCTTGGAAGTAATCTCTTGGTCTAAGCTATTCTGAATTGATTTCTGTATATCGCTAACAACGATATCTATCTGTGCCATACTGATAGGCCTCTTCTCGCAAGCACGAAGGATCCCTCGTTTTAACTTGTTCGAATCGAATGCTTGTCTAGTGCCGTCACTCTTAATTACTAGTATAGGCATAGTCTCTATAGCCTCATAGGTCGTATATCTCTTGTTACAAGATAGACACTCTCTACGCCTTCTAATCACATTACTCTCATCACTATTTCTACTATCTAATACTTTGCTATCTGTCATTCCGCAATATGGACACTTCATAGATTATCACCTACTTCATTTTTTTGTAGTATTATTGTAACAAATATATATCAAATTGTAAACACAAATCGACAAATTGCCAAACAAATCTAAAAATGTAAAAATATAGCAAAATTTGAAATAATTTGGTACTTTTGGGGGCTAATATAGCATATATTAGACTAAGGTGAAATATAATGCAAATATCCTTCTGCGAACTACGGGCAAAAGAAGTAGTCAATATATATAACGGAAAAAGATTAGGCAATATAATAGATATGATCATTGACACATCATGTGCCAGAGTCTTAGGGATTGTGGTACCAAACTGCAATGCAAAGTTCAGTATCTTCAAACCTTCTAGCGATGTATTCATTCCATATAACAGCATAGTCAAAATAGGCAAAGATGTAATACTGGTAGACCTAAGTCATATATCTACCCAAGAGGTATCTAAAGACAAAAAGAATAAAAACAATCTGTATAACAAATCTAATTCTACGACAATCAATGACAACCAAAATTATGAAAATATACACAATCCACAATGAATCCATATTCTTTGTGGATTATTTTTAAAATTTATATTTTGTTTATCCCTAGTAAAAAAAGTTGACAACATATATATATATATATAATTTTAGTATACAAATTTGGCGTATTTTTGTGATTTTTTTAGTTTTTGTTATCCACAATTTATGCTATGTATAATAAATTTATAAGGAGATAAATATATGAAAACAAAACATAAGATCGCTATCATTGGTATTATAGCAGTGTTAGCCCTGTCTCTTATAGGCGTATCAATTGCTCTAGTACTGGTAGCACAACAAGCAACAACGAACAACAGCATGACTGTGTCGTATACTGCTAACAACGTAAATGCAACTATTACAGCCTCTGGCAAAAACTATGCCACCATCGAGGCAGCCACTGGCGAAGATATCTTGCTATCTGATGACAGCACATCCAAGTCTGTAACTTTCAACGCTGCAGATACTGATGAAGAGGTTGCTGCAAAGGGAGAAAATGCTGTATCATTCAAGAACACTAACCTGACAGCTAGTGGTGAGGCTGTATATACATTCAGTATCCAGAATACAGCTAATGCAGCAAATACAAGTGTATTGAAATTAGTAGCAACATTCAGTGACATGAAGGAAGGCGATGAAGATGACAACATCACTATTAAGGTTGGTTCAACTAGAGCTACTGCCCTAACTGCTGTTACACTAGAAGACAACACATACTTCACAGAAATAGGTGCTGGACAAGTTATCGGGCAGTTCGTAGTAGTAATGAGAGTAACCGATGCAACACTTAACGTAGATGACTTTAATCTAAAGATGAATATCAAGCTAGGATACGATGTATTTGCACCATCTATTAGTCCACTTGTAACAGTAAATAACCCACAGCTAAAACCTTTTAAAATTGATGATTATGATAGTACGATAGACGGAACAACAAAAACGTTCTATGTAGAACCATTTATTAGTACAGAGCCAGATCCTTTTAATTTCTATTTTGATTTAGAAGATGGAGATTGGGTCACTGAAGACATGGTAACTCCAGAAGAAGATAGGATTAATTATACTGGTTATATAAACTGGTGCATCAGCCCTGTGCAACCAACAGGAGTAGATGATTTATACTATTTACGCGATTACACTATAAAGATAGATTTAATTATGCCAGATGGCACAACATATACTAGAACAAAGCAACCTACTATAGATTTACATTCGATAACTATATCCATAAACGCTGACTGGGAGGGTGGCGATGGTGAGCACATTGATCTTTTATCGGCTCTAGTACTAAACGCACCAGACGTATGGAAAAAAGGAATGCAGGTAATTATTACAATTATTAGTTAAAACAAAAAATCACGAAATTTTTAAATTCGTGATTTTTTAAAATCTAGACTTCAATCTTCTAGAAAACATCGATTATTACAATGATTTAACTTGCAATAGTCCATATGTATTGAATAGATAATTGATATTCCATATACTAATTCCTAGCAAATTATATCTTTCTACTAAATCCAGCTTGGCTAACAATGTCCTAACATCCTCGAACCAGACAATATGTTGATTTGTTGGTGTATAGTAATTGAAGAACGGAGACATAGCCTTAGCATCAAACTTGATATTACTACCCTTCTCTCTTGCCAGATCCAATGCCTGTCTATTGCTAAGATATCTAGCTGGTTCACCCTTTCTATATGGCAATTCCCAGTCATAAGCATAATTGGACACGCCTAGCAGAATCTTCCTAGGATCAATCTCCGTCACCGCATATTTGATGACTTCCTCAACCTTGTCTAGTGGTGATATAGCTTGTGGCTCTCCATACAAATATCCCCATTCGTATGTCATTATTATGACTATGTCAGCCACCATGCCAATATGCCTATAATCATGGGCTTCATATAATATTCCTGGCTGAGATGCACTGACCTTTGGTGCTACTGCTACCGCCAAAATATATCCATTTTGATGTAGAGTGGTGGACAGATTGGATAGGAATGTATTATATAGCGCCCTATCCTCTGGAAATAAATACTCGAAATCTACATTAAGGCCATAATATCCTTCCCTTGCCATAGTGTCCAGCACATTTTGTGTGAAATTAGCCGTCGCCTCTGGTGAAGTAAATAGTTCGTGTGCTATATCTCCACTAAAGCCATCACCACCTATATTGGTCACAGTCATCAGTGGCTTTACATTCATATTCCTAGCCTTAGCGATGTATTCGCTATCGTTAATCTGACGCAACGAACCGTCTGGCATGACTTCGTAACTAAATATGCTAAGGTATGTAAGATATGGCAGAGTTGCATCCAGTACATCGCCGCTAATTCCTGGCAGCATATATCCATTGACCACCATGTTATAAGGTGTAATATTACCTACAGGAATAACCAACTCTTGACCTGGGAAGATATTAGGGCTATTGTTTAGCCAAGGATTGGCAGCATATATATCATCGACAGTTATCCCATATCTCCTACTTATCTGATACAGCGTATCACCTCTAACTATTGTGTATTTGATACTGCCTACAGGGATAATCAGCGCCTGCCCTATAACCAATGTGTCATTAGGATTGATATTATTAGCACTAGCAATGCTATCTACATCTGTGCCAAAGAACTGTGCTATCTTATATAGGCTATCCCCACTCTCAATTGTGTAAATTATCATCTAATCCTCCATACAAATTATTATATTTATATATATGATGTTTGGAAAATAATGTGAATAAATATAACATTTCCTGCGATGATCAAAATAACAAAAAAGAAAGAGTTTTCTCTTTCTTCTAATTCATCTGCTTCATGCTATTAAGGACTGTATTGAAATATTCTGGCAACGGGGCCTCAAACTGCATCACCTTGCCCGTACTTGGATGAGTCAAAACTAGCTTGTAGGCATGCAACAATTGACCATTTATCTTGAATTTGCAAGGGTTAGGATTGTACAGCGGATCACCTACTATTGGATGCTTGATATGCGCGGAATGCACACGGATTTGGTGCGTTCTGCCTGTTTTTAACTCAAACCTCATCAATGTATATCCTTGATAATATTCCACAACTTCATACATTGTATGAGCTATTTTGCCGCAATCTTTGGAACACACAGCCATCCTTAGCCTATTCTTAGGGTCTCTGCCAATATTAGTTATAATCTCACCAGTAGGCTCTTTGACACAGCCTTGCACCAACGCCATATAAAATCTCTTGCATTCCTTGCTTGCTATCTGCTCACTCAGAGCTTTGTGAGCTTTGTCATTTTTTGCCACAACCAACAGCCCGCTGGTATCCTTGTCAATCCTATGCACAATTCCTGGTCTAACATCGCCATTAACGTCACTAAGACTACCTACGCTATGCAGTAGTGCATTAACCAGCGTCCCCGACCTATTGCCCACTGCTGGGTGCACGACCATGCCTTGTGCCTTATTAACAACGACTATATCGTCATCTTCGTACACTATATCTAACGGCAAATCCTCCGCTGTTGCGTGCATTATCTTGGCATCCTCTATTGTGGCAGAGACTGCGTCTCCACACCTTAGGCTATAACCCGCCTTAACCGATTTGCCATTAACCAACACTGTATTATCCTCTATTGCCTTCTTGATCTGAGACCTGGTAAAATCTGGAAATTGAGACAACAGAAATACATCTAGTCTGGTCTTCTCTCCCTCTCCATCTATAACAAAATTATTGCTTGCCATTGCTCTCTTTTCCCTTATCTTTGGACTGTGATATTATTAGGTCTATAATATAAATAAATACACCCACACATATCAAGATATCTGCGATGTTACATACAAAGCTGAACATAGATAGTCGGATAAAATCCCTAACATAATGAAGAAATAATCTATCGATAAAATTTCCTAATGCACCCGCTATTACAAATGTATATGCGGTGATATACAACCTGCCCTGTTTATGCTGATAAAATAGGTCTAGGAGAATAAAGCCTATTAAGAACACCCCACTGACAATAGTAAGAATCAATGTAGAGTCTCCAAAGCTACCAAATGCCGCACCAGTATTCTCTACGTATGTCAGTTGAATCAATCCACCTAACAAATCTATACTCTCGCCACCAGAATAGAAATATTCAGCAAAAAATGCCTTGGTAAATAAATCTACCAAGCAAAGAAGTAACACCAAGACTATCTTCAATATCAATTTTTTTTCTTTCAAATACTGTTTAAATCTCATATCATTATAATATCACATTGCAATTAAATAATAAACTATTTTCTTCTAATAATTGCAAAGCATATAAATATATTCACAATAAGAATATTTCAAAATATTGCCCAAGTTATCATTAATAAGCAAATCATTTACCAATTTCTCTAACAGATTGCTAGCAGTAATCAGCCTTTCATATAGTCTCTCTACATCACTGGACTGCCTTACCTGTAACATATGGTCAATACTGGCAATATACGCCTTCATATCGCCTTTGTAATTATTTATAGTGCTAGCACAAGCAATTGTACTAAGGCTCTTGATCTGACACGCTATAGTTAGTTCATATAACACATTACCCATATCAAATAACATATTGGTCGCGAGTGAGACAGTCTCTACATCATCCTTGTCCCATTCTGGCAAGTTATAGGCAACATTTGGTGTATCAAAAGCAGATATTTCTAGAGTGAAATTCTCTATATTATTGCTAGCAACAACGCTACGTGCCATATCTTCTCTAGGATAAATCAGTGCAATAAGATAAGAGATCTCCGACCCCTTCCATACATAGCCGCTACCTCCTATAGCTATGGCGTTATTATATGCCGCCTGCAGCTCTGCCTCATCGCTATGCTCTGCCATAGTCACTGCATAATACGTAGTAGACTCTACCTCTATATCTTTACCACCAATATTCACCTTGGTTATCAAGATGTACATAGTATATGCCACTAAAGCAACCACTGAAAGTGTTGCCAGCACAACCAACGCACGACCATGCGACCTCTTCTTTATTTCAAACAAATCGTTATAGTCCAATTCCAAATATCTAACTCTCCTAACGAACCTTAATAATATGTATATGATAAAAAAATGTGGAATACAACTGTCAGTAAAATTTGATTATTGGATAAATGAGTATCTATAATGATACTAAGCATATAGATTAATCTCATAATCTAATGTCTATAATAATAAAATAATCAAAAAGGAGAAAATATGAAAATAAAACCATTATTTGACAGAATTGTATTAAAAAATGTAAGGAAAGAAAGTGACAATGCTAGCACTATAATATTGCCAGAATCAGCCGATGAGCGGAGTGAAATGTCTATAGTAGAAGAAA
>CAYSUG010000033.1:0-12444 GCA_964434145.1 uncultured Christensenella sp.
ATCTTATATATTACCTAATATAATACTGTAAAAAATGGTTTGGATGATATGTTATCATTGTAAATGGCTTGAACAATGTATCCTTGTTTGTGTGCGGGGCCCAATGCCGACAGATACATATGTCCTCGCCTTAGATAAAGAGTATGATAAATTAAAATAGCTCGCACGATGTGGGCTTACTTGTAAGGGACTCGAGTGATATAGTCTTACTTGTAAGCATAGCTTAATGCCGCCGACTATATACACCCTCGTCTTAGGTGATAAGGTTAGGAATTTTAATGCAGCCGAGCATAAACATTCTCGCCCCAGATTAAGCGGTTTGGAAATTTTAATGCATCTAAGTATATATATTTCCTCCCTAGGCTATACGGATGAGATTGTATTAAAAAGTAAAAATATATAATCAATTACACTTTGTTAGCTATCAAATTATTTCTTTTTTAGACTCTATCTACTAGGGTCTTTTTTTAATATTTAATAACAAAAAATATGTTATTTACAAATGGTAGATATTATGTTATACTAATGTATATAATAGGAATTTTGGCAGTATTAGCTTTGTATATTTATTGATAAAATACGGTGTGAAAAATTCTAAAAAAATGATCAAAAATATATTTATTATTTTGAATTTATAATTTTTATAAATATACACTTTTTGTCACAAAGTATATAAATAAATATAAGAATGTGGTGGTTTTATGAAAAAAAATACTATTTGTGCTATATCTACACCAGTTGGTGTGGGTGGAATTAGTGTGGTGAGAATGAGTGGAGCGGATGCTAGAAATATTGCTAGCAAGGTTTTTGTGTCGGGGGCTATTTCTGTCTATGATATGGAGCCAAGGAAGCTGTATCTAGGGACGCTTTCTACAGAGCATTTTAAGGAAAAATGTCTAATGGTATATTTTAAGTCTCCAGCCTCTTATACTGGTGAAGATATGGTAGAGTTCCAATGCCATGGAGGTGTCAAGCTGGCATATGGTGTTCTTGATACCTTGGTGGCCAATGGTGCTAGGTTGGCTGAAGGTGGCGAGTTTACCAAGAGGGCTTTTTTGAATGGAAAGTTGTCTTTGGATGAGGCTGAGGGTGTAATAGATGTTATTAACTCTGAGTCCGATAGTGAGATTAGGGCGGGTTATGCGTTAATGCAAGGCGGCCTAAAAGCGGGTGTTATTGATTTGCAATCCAAGTTGACTGATTGTCTGGCGAAGTTGGAAGTTAATATGGATTACCCAGAAGAGGATCTGGAGCAAGAGACTAAGCAAGATGTTGAGACGGAACTAAATGAGGTAAAAATAGCTTTAGATAGACTTTATTCCACATCTGCTACTGGTATGTGTATCAAGAATGGTACCAAACTGGTTATTTTGGGTAAGACAAATGTGGGGAAATCTAGCCTTATGAATGCATTATTGAATTATGATAGGGCGATTGTGACGGATGTGCAAGGTACAACTAGAGATACATTGGAAGAAATGTACGAGTATAAGGGTGTAAAATTCTCTGTTACAGACACAGCGGGAATTCGTGAGAGTAGTGATGTGGTAGAGAATATTGGTATAGAAAAATCAAAAAAAGCTATAAATATAGCCGATTTAATACTATTCGTTATGGATGGTAGTAGTGAAATATCTGCTGAAGATAGTGAGATTATAGATTTAATCTCTGGCAAAAAGAATGTGCTACTTATTATTAATAAATCAGATTTGCCTCAGCAAATAAATTGTGAAGAGTTGGGCTTTGAACATACAATTGCAATTTCGGCGAAAAATGGACTAAATATTGACTTGTTAAAGGAAAAGATATATAATATCGTGTTTGAGGGGAATATCGCCTCACAGAGCATAATCTTGACCAATATGAGGCATATCAATATTGTGCGCGAGGCAATAGATCTGACCAATGTCGCAATTAACACTCTACAATCTGGCGTCAATCTGGATTTGCTGGCCATTGATATTAAGAATATATGGCTAAAAATAGGCGAAATTACTGGAGAGACCGAAGTAGAGGAGATTATTAATACGATATTTGAGAAGTTTTGTGTAGGAAAGTAAGAGGCTCGGGCGATATGTTTATCCTTGTAAAATCTTGCAGATTTTAATGCCGTCTAAATATATACACCCTCGCCTTAGGTTAAGAGAATGAGAAATTAAATAATTAATAAAAACAAAAAGTGGTTAGTTGTAAAAATTGGATAAAAATAGGGAAATATTATGGATTATGATGTAATTGTAATAGGCAGTGGTCATGCTGGTGTAGAGGCGTGTCATGCTGCGGCAAAAATGGGAAAAAAGACGTTGCTATTAACCCTAAATCTAGATAGCATTGCTTTTTTGGCGTGCAATCCCAGCATTGGTGGTACGGCAAAGGGGCAGTTAGTAAGCGAGATAGATGCCTTAGGTGGTATCATGGGTATAATGGCGGACAAAAATACAATCCAGAGACGTATGCTAAATGCTTCTAAGGGGGCTGCGGTGCAATCTCTTAGGGCACAGATAGACAAAGTAGAATATCATACATCTATGAAACAATACTTAGAAGAGATGCCCAATCTGGACATTGTTCAAGCCGAAGCTAGTGAGATATTGGTAAATGATGGCAAGGTT
Organism: uncultured Christensenella sp.; assembly: GCA_964434145.1. Taxonomy (GTDB): domain Bacteria; phylum Bacillota; class Clostridia; order Christensenellales; family UBA1242; genus UBA11490. The sequence goes on from CAYSUG010000033.1 coordinate 2,613, forward strand.
GTGGGTGTTATGACTGCACAGAAGATTAGATACAATTGCAAAGCGTGTGTAGTGGCGACCGGAGTGTATCTTAATAGTAGAATTATAATAGGTGATTATACTAAGGAGTGTGGACCTAATGGATTTAGTAACGCATCTCTTCTGACTCGTAATCTAATCGAGTTGGGTTTTAAAATAAAAAGATTTAAGACGGGCACACCTGTTAGAGTGCATTCTGATACCATAAATTATGATATTCTTGAGGGTCAAAAAGGAGAAGACAATATTCAAAATTTCTCATATTTGACAAAGCACCCCCCAGTTAATGTCATAAACTGCTATCTTACTTACACAAACTTCAAAACCCACAAAATAATACATGATAACCTGGACAAGGCTCCGATGTATACGGGATTGATTACTGGAGAAGGTCCAAGATACTGTCCAAGTATTGAGACCAAGGTGGTCAGATTTGCTGACAAAGACAGACATCAGCTGTTCTTAGAGCCAGAGGCACTGAGTACAAAAGAGGTATATATCCAAGGATTCAGTACATCTATGCCTAGCGAGATTCAGCGAGATATGGTGCATAGCCTAGAAGGATTGGAGAATGCGCATATCATGCGTGATGCGTACGCTATAGAATATGATGCGATAGAGAGTACTCAGCTGTATCCTACATTAGAGTACAAGAATGTGCAAGGCTTGTTTATGGCTGGGCAGGTAAATGGTACCAGTGGATACGAAGAGGCTGGTGCGCAGGGAATTGTTGCTGGAATCAATGCTGTGCGATATATTGATGATAAGGATATGCTGGTCTTGAGCCGTGATAGCAGTTATATAGGTGTTCTGATTGATGACCTAGTGACCAAAGAGACTAGTGAGCCGTACAGAATGATGACTAGCCGTGCGGAATATAGACTACATCTGCGACAAGACAATGCTGATTTGAGGCTGACCGAGATAGGCAGAGAGTATGGATTGGTGGATGACGATAGATATAATATATATCAAACCAGAGTACAAAATCTGGCTAAAATAAGCCATATCTTACAAAATAGATTTGGGATAAAATCTGAGCTGTCTACACTTTTTGCACAAAAAGGAGAGTCTTTTCCTAGTAGTGGTTTGTCGCTGGCAGAGGCGTTGCGCCGGCCATGTATAACTATAGATGATGTAATGACAATTACAACTGAATTGAAGGATTTTGATTACCAAGACCTAAAAGAAATAGAGATTCAAGAGAAATACAGTGGATATCTATCTAGACAAGATGTCCAAATAGCCCAAGCGAAAAAAAGTGAGAATATCAAGCTGGATACGTCTATAGATTATGCTCAGATTAAAGGATTGAGGATAGAGGCACAACAGAAATTAAATACTATCAAACCTCTTAGTATCGGTCAAGCCAGCCGTATCTCTGGTGTCAGCCCGGCGGATATAGCGGTTCTAACCGTGTATATCAAATCTTTAAAAACGGCTAAATAAAGCCATTTTATAAAAAATACAAACTATTAGCGTAGGATGAAATTATGACTTATCAACAATTTAGAGAAATTTGTGGAAAATATAATATTGACTTGGGTACAGACCAATTTGAGAAATTTCAACAATATTATAATTATCTAATTGAGGAAAATAACAAATACAACTTGACTGCAATCACAGCTGAGGACGATGTGTATCTTAAACATTTTCTTGATAGTATTCTGGGATTGCATCTTATTCCAGACAATGCCAAGGTTGTGGATATAGGTTGTGGTGCTGGATTTCCTAGTATGCCATGTAAGATCATGAACGACTCGTTGCAATTCACGCTACTGGATTCTGTGGGAAAGAAGGTTAACTTCATAGACAAACTTGTTAATAATGTCCTTAGAATCAATGGCGTGACAGCTATTCACACTAGATGTGAAGATTTGGCAAAAAGCCCTAAATATAGGGAAATGTATGATATTGTAATTGCACGTGCTGTTGCTCCTCTTAATGTATTGTTGGAATATTGCATACCATTCCTACACATTGGTGGCAAGTGTATATTCTACAAATCAAAGAGTGTCGAAGAAGAAATTGCTGCAGCTGCTAATGCTATGCAAAAATTAAATTGTAAGATATTAGATAGAGTAGATTATGCAATATCAGAGATCGAGTCTGATAGAACCATACTAATAATAGAGAAGACTGCGGCAACGCCTGCTGTGTATCCAAGATTGCAAAACAAAGTAAGAAAAAATCCATTATAAAATCCATTAGAATGCAATAATATAATATTGCATTCTTTTATTTAGTTAATTTCTAACATTATTTATGTTCTATTTTTAGTTTATCAATATTTTATTGTTGTTTTTGTATTATTAAAACCATTAATACAAGCAACTGCTTTTATTTATTTATTTTATTGCTTCTAATTGTATTTAGTTCACACTAGTTTGCTTCCTTATATCATATAAAATATTGTTTAATGTTTTTTATATTGTTTATTGTAATAAATTGTTTAGTGTTCCATGTGAAACAATCTGTCTACCCATAGTCCACTGTCTATTTTAAGCGGTTTTTAATAAAAAAACATTGTATTTAAATTAAATATATTGGTTTTAATATCGTTTTGTATAAGTGTAGTATTTATAAAAAATAAAGTAATAGTTGACGTAGTAACGTGTTAAGATGTTCCATGTGAAACAATGCCATGGTGTGTAAATAAATTTTTTTAAAAAAACTGTGTGGTATATAATGCTTGTGTATTAAGGTGTGTTAATTAATAATTTACATAACAAAACATAAGAGTGTTGTTGATAGTTTCATATGAAACATTGTCGTATCTTAAATTAAAACAATATTGTGAGCGGCGGATTGTGATAATTGAAAACAAAATAGAGCCTCAATTAAATATGTATTGAATTAAAAAATATAAAATATGTCGAAAAACATATATAAACACATCGCCAATAAAATGGCTTAATTTAGCCATATTTATAAATTTTAAAATATATATTTAATTTTTTTCTAAAAGAAATATGATAAAATATGTTTGGAATATATAATAAACTTATGTTATACTACACTTACGAAAAAGTAAAAACAAGGTAGGTGTATATGGGAAAAATAATTGCTTTTTTAAATCAAAAAGGTGGAGTAGGTAAAACAACGACTTGTGTTAACATGGCAGCATACTTAGCGAAAATGGATAAAAAAGTGTTGTTAGTAGATATAGACCCACAGGGAAATGCTAGTTCTAGCTTTGGGTTCGAAAAAGAAAAAAAATATAAGACAATATATGATATAATGTCTGGCCAGGCGAATATAACGGAGGTAATTGTTCCGACCAAGGTGGTTGGATGTGACCTAATTCCGTCGGATGTAGATCTGGCTGGTGCCGAGATAGAAATGGTACATATGAAGAAGCGTGAAAAGATATTAAAAGAAATGCTGGATGAGGTGAAGGATGTATATGATTATATCTGTATAGACTGTCCACCGTCGCTTGGATTAATTACGATTAATGCACTGACAGCGTGTGACTCTGTTATCATTCCTATGATATGTGAGTTCTTAGCAATGGAAGGAATTACACAATTAATGTATAGTATTAAATTAGTGAAAAAACACCTAAATGAAGCCATTTCCATAGAAGGGATAGTGCTGACAATGAAGAATGCAAGAAGTACATTATATGCATCGGTTGCAGAAAATTTGAAGAAATATTTCAAAGACAAAGTGTATGAAACGGTTATTCCTAGAAATGTAAGATTGGCAGAGGCTCCAAGCTATGGCGAGCCAATAGTAATGTATGACCCGAAGTGCCCAGGGGCATTAGCATATAAGGCATTGACAGAAGAATTCTTAAGAAAACAATAATTAAAAAATAAAGGAGAAAAATATGGCAAATAGATTGGGTAGAGGCCTAGACTCGCTTCTAGGAATTTTAGACAGAGACGAAGAAGTGGCAGAGATACTGTCGGTAAAGGAAAATCATCCAGAAAAGCCTACAGATAGCAAAATCAAAGCTCTGTCAGAGAGTGTGAAAAAGGTTAATGAAAAAACACAGAAAAGTGGAGAAATTGTCAAAAATACTGGTGTTATTGACATAGAGATATCTCTTATTGATAATAATACAGAGCAGCCAAGAAAAAAATTTGATCAAAATTCGTTAGAAGAATTGGCTCAAAGTATAAGAGAATATGGTGTGGTTCAGCCTATTATTGTTGTAAGTAGAGGCAAGAGATATAGTATCGTTGCTGGTGAGAGAAGATTCAGAGCTAGCAAAATAGCTGGGCTAAAGACGATCCCTGCAGTAGTTAGAGATTACTCTGAAATGCAAATCAAAGAAATCGCTCTGCTGGAGAATATTCAGCGTGAGGATCTAAATCCTATAGAGACAGCAAGGGCTTTACATGAATTGATGCAAGAATTTAATTGGACGCAAGAGATTATTTCACAGAAATTCGGTAAGAGCCGTCCAGCTATTGCTAATACCTTGAGGCTACTGTCTCTAACAGAACCAGTTATCAAAATGGTAGAAGAGGGCAAACTAAGTGCTGGTCATGCTAGAAGTCTAGTCGTGGTGACAGATCCAGAGGTGCAATTGCGTCTGGCAAACTTAGCTGTAACAAAAAGAATAACAGTCCGTGATATGGAAAAGGCTGTCAAAGAGGTTCAAGCTGGCAAGCCAGTTAGTGCCAAGCGTCATGCACGAGAACTGCCAATTGAATTGAAAAATTTTGAAGACAAAATCACGAAAAGGGTCGGAACAAAGGCAAAAATAGTAGGTAACAATAGGCGTGGAAAGATAACTATTAGCTACTATAATGCAGATGATCTGGACAGAATTTACGAGATATTTAATACGTTGACTGTCTAAATGGCTCGGGCGATATACTTATCCTTGTAAAATTCTGGCGAATTTTAATGCCGTCTAAGTATATACGCCCTCGCCTTAGATGAAGCAGTTGGATATTAGATTGACTCGGACGATGTGGGCTTTCTTGTAAGCGTAGCCTAATGCCGCCGGATACATATGTCCTCGCCTTAGTTAATAAGGTTGGAAAGAATTTTGTGCCGACGATTATACACCCTAATCCTTATATTATCTGTTTTGGGAGAAGTGTTGCTTTTGTGATTCGTTATATGTTTATAAAATTAACACAAAGAAAAAAATAAGCGGAAATCATTTTCCGCTTATTTTAGGCTTTTTTTCACAAAAAACAAAACGAACAGCTTATTTGTAGAGAAGGTGATGCCAAGTGATATTGTTTCATGAGGAACAAAGGCATTTTTCCACAACTTAGCTAGATTTGTGGATTACTCATTTCTTCGTCATATACACTGGGGTGGCTATTCCAATAATACTCCCTTGTATATTTCTCTAAGCTAGGATCTAGCAGGTAGTCGTCCACATCTATGGCATATGTTATTTCATCTACAGACACTAGGTCGTCAAAGTCTATCAGATATGAAGGAATAGCGCATTCCTCGACAACCTCTCTTTCTGTAAAAGTGAAATAATCTGTATAATATCCTTCGCCTGTATGTGCATCCACTATTTCCTTTGGTATATCATATGTACATATCATTCCACCTACATCGATCCACAGATAAAGTAAATTTGCTTTTTCTTTGAAGAAATGCAAATATTTCTCATTCTCCTTGTAATCATGGTTATTGCAATAAAAGAAATCTTCTTCTCTCAGATATTCATTGCCAATGCCATCAAAGTCTCTGTATGCTAATATTTTATTTACTTCGCATTCTTTACACAATCTATATAGTAACATTATCTAATCCTTTTTTTCCTATAATTAGGGATTTTTTTATTTTTCGCTCTCTGCCACATCTCTTCTATAATATAGTGTGCAGTTTTTGTCTACTTTGTCATCGTTCCAGAAGTCGGCATCCAATTTGCGGTCAAATGATAGCACTTGTGCGGCTAATAGATATTCGTATCTCAATTCCTCGGTAGGTATGGCACATTCCTCTAATACTTCAATTCCGCGTATAGTATAATATTTCCCAATGCCAGTGTGGTCTTGTGCAATTTGGTCAGGCACGTCATACGTACACAGCAGCATACCATTACGCATTGTGCCTAGATATTTTATATTTTTCTTCTTAGTAAAGAAATGCAAATATTTTTTGTTCTTATCATACTGGTGTGTATTATCTTCTATTGATGTATACTCTGTTCCTACATTCTCAAAACCAAAGTCTCTAAGAATGCAGCCTACTTCTTGGCGTTTGCATACTCTAAATAATTTCATTATCTAAAAATACTTCCTATTTACTCAATAATTCTTAGTATATTTTACCATATTCTGACGTATATTTCAATACCTATTTTTGCCGTATATACTCTGTCGGTTCCATGTAGGAGAATTTTAAGAAAGGGTATTGCATTGTGTGTACATTATGTGGTAAAATATTAGTGTTATAGGCGAAGATTTTACCCCAAGAAAAGAGGATAAAATAATGGAAACTAATGGCAGAGTTAAGTATCTAAGATTGACAGAGCTAGGATTATTGTCGACGGAGGATCGAGTTGCATATGATAACGAGGTGTCAGCCCTAAGGCGTCAGATGCGGGCATTGCTGGCTCACCAGGACAATCCAGAATCTATTACCAACAGAATAAAATATACTATCAATGATATAATCAATGGCTATAGGCTAAGGGATAATCGAAGCCATGCCCAAGCCAAGATAATGCGTATTTTTGTGGGAGATAATAAATATCGCAATGTAGTTATGCCTATATACGAGGCGAAGAAAGTATACGAAAGTGCGTCCAAACTTACTCGTGGTAACATGGATAGGGTCGGCAGTCCTATGGATTATATGGATTTGCCTACGATGTATTATTTCTACAAATTCCGAAGCGAAATACTAAAGGCATACGAGGCAAGGGTTATTAGTGGCAAGAAACTGGACGACTATGATAGATTGGTAGAAGATGTGTATAGTGAGCATTTCGCTACTCCTAGCAAGGAAAATATGTTCTTCCAACAAAAGGATATTAATTTTTTGGTTAGTCCAGTATCTAGCTATGTTAATATATGTATGCAGCAGCAAAAGAGAGAAGAGCGAGCAGAGCGGGATGCAACTGATTACCCAGGCGAAGCGGATGAAATAAGGCTGATAGCAGAGCTGCCAATAACAGAACTAATTAAGGCTGATGTCATGAATTATATGATATCTTATGTAGAGAAATGTAAGGTGTATGATGAAAAGGATTTTGATAACATCTCACCTAGTCTGTGGTATACACTAAAGAGTATTAAGACTATTGGTAGTAGAAAATACAAATTGCCTCAGAGCAAGTATATGATAGAAAAGTATAATTTCTGTGATTTGTCAGAGGATGAACTTGGGAAATACCATGTTAGAGCCGTGTGGAGCAATATGCCTCAGGCGATAAAGAATAGGGACGCAGAGGATGTAAAAGAAGAGCCAAAATCTACATATATTCCACAGCCGCCGCCACGCGACCCGCAGGTCAGTATATATGATGTTATGGAAGATAGCAAAGACGAGAATTCTGATAGTGAAAAAGAGAGCGATTAATTGAATATACTTAAGTTCCAAGCCCAGAAGATATATTAGGGGCTTGGTTTTTTTTTGTATTCAGGAATACGCTGCTATGTAATGTTAGAACTGGTTGTTGCAATAAAAAATCTGTCAATTAATTATTTTGTAAATATAAGACAATAGTGTATAATCTATGTATAGTTGTTCTGCCGAACAACGAACACTGACGTGTTCTAGTGCTGTTATAAAACAGCACCTACATAGATTGAAAACGTCGTCAGTTTATATCAAGGTTCCTTCGGGTACTTTGTATAAACTTCCTAGATTATACTATACGGAAATAAATATTTGATTATTAAAATAAACATAATATAAAAGTGGAGAAATGGAAAAATGACAATTAGGCACATTCCCAGAAAGAGCAAGGTAAAGATAGAGGTATTCAATGGTATAGGTATAGCGGATATCGTCGTAGGACTGATTGGTATAGTCTTGGCATTGATGTTCTTATTTGCTAATCTATTTGAATTCCCAAATAGTATGTACGTGACTGTTGCGTTCGTTGTAATATGGTGTCTGCTATACATGACCGTCAGCGAGGGTGTAAGGCTGTATTATGCATTGGTGTTGATGTTCAAATTCTTCTCTTACAAGAAGAAATATGTTAAAAATGCAAAAAATCCAGTGGATGACATTGACAGAGTTATACCTTTTGAGAAGATAAATACTGACAAATATATCCAGTTCTATGGCGGATATTATGCTAAGGTTGTAGAGGTATTCCCTATGAACTTTGGCCTTTTGACTGACGAAAAACAAGATACTGTCGTGGCGTGCTTTGCCAATGCAATAAGCAGATTGTCACAGAAACAAAAATTCTCTATTGTCAAGACCAGGAAGCCAATGGTGCTGGACGAAATGGCAAAATACGAGGATAACAAATACAACACACTAAACGATATGCGTGATCGTGGGCTATACAATCCAGACGAACTAGAGCCAAGAAGCGTAGTATTTGAAGAGAGACTACAGCATATTAATTATCTGAATAATGATGCGAAGATTATCAAGGACGGATATTACATAGTAGTGTATGACAAGGACAGGGAGTCTCTGGACAATGCTGTCAGTGGAATGGTTGCTACTATGGAGAGTGGTGTATCGCCTATATTTACCAGAGAGCTAAAAGGCAATGAGCTGCTAATATTTCTTCGTAGTACATTTACTAGCGACCTAGACGAAAGAGAGCTGGACTTGATCCCAGAGGGTGACAAAATCAAGTGGGCAATGCCTAGCGAAGTTCAGTTCAAGATGAGCAAGACCAGAATAGATGGCAGAGACTATCGTTCGTTCACAGTAACAGATTATCCGCTAGATATAGCCAATGCTTGGTTGTATCCATTGTTCGTACTGGATGAGTGCCGTGTGGTTATCAATTGCGAACAGATAGAGAAATTTGTAGCAAAGAAGACTATAGATAGGAGTCTGATGGAAGTAGAGGTCAAGCTGACCAAAGACATGAAGACTAGTAAGAAGATAGAGACGCAGACCCACTATGATACATTAAAGGAATTGCTACAAAACCTAGAGAATAATAACCAGAACCTATACAATGTCAATATCCATATAATGGCGGATGAGGCTGTTAAGAAAGAGGTCAGGTCTGTCTTAAGGCAGAACGGATTCCGATTCTCAGAGAATTTCGGTCGCCAGATAGACGGATTTGTATCTGCTAATATCAGCACATTGGACTTGCTATCGAAGAATGCCAGAGGAATGCAGACAGATGCTCTGGCCAGCGGGTTCCCATTCATTAGCAATATGTTGCAAGACGATCGTGGCGTATATCTGGGATACAACGCATATCCAGTGTTTGTCAATTTCTTTGCTAGAAATAGCGAGCGCGTTAACTCTAATATGATGGTTATAGGAAAGTCTGGTGCCGGAAAATCCTTTACCACCAAGACATTGCTGACCAATATGGCGGCAGATAATACCAGAATATTCATTCTAGACCCAGAGAATGAGTACGAGATATTATGTAAAAACTTGCATGGCAAGATCATAGACGTAGGAACGTCTACAGACGGAATATTCAATCCATTCCATATATATGCGACATTGGAGAGTGAGGAAGGTGAGCAAGACGACTCGTTTAATGCACATTTGCAGTTCTTAGAGCAGTTCTTCAAATTGATTCTGCCGGGAATGAATACTGATGCTTTTGAGCAATTGAACTCAATAGTGGCGACCCTTTATTCTAGATTCAAGATAGGCGTGACTACCAATATGTCAGAGCTGGGGCCAGAAGACTTTCCAATATTCGATGACCTGG
>CAYSUG010000034.1:0-11446 GCA_964434145.1 uncultured Christensenella sp.
GATTCCTAGCTCTGCACATATTGCCAGTGAGTACAGATATAGCAATCCTATAATAGACCCACACGCACTATATATCTTTGTCAGTCAAAGCGGAGAGACCGCAGACACCCTAGCATCCCACCAATTAGTCAAAGAGCATGGTGCCACCACTATTGCATTAACCAATGTACTATATAGCTCATTAGCAAAAGTGGCAGACATCATACTTCCAGTGCTGGCAGGTCCGGAGATTGCCGTAGCCTCGACCAAGGCATATACAGCCCAGATATCCATACTGCTGATACTAGCGAAACACATTGCTAGGCAAAAAGGGATGTGTAAGACCTTGAACATAGACGCTCTGAAATCTATGAATATTGACTACGAATACATCTCTAGCGCAGCAGAGAAACTGGCAGAAGAAATCTATACAGCAGAAAAAATATTTTTCCTTGGTAGAGACACGGATTATATTACTGCAACAGAAGCCAGTCTGAAATTGAAAGAAATAACTTACATCAATTCCGCATCGCACCCTACGGGCGAGTTAAAACATGGGTTCCTAGCATTAGTAGACCACGAGACATATGTCATTATTGTTGCCACGCAAAAAGAATTGTTAGACAAAACATTAAATGGAGCCGCAGAATCATATTCTCGTGGAGGCAAAATTGTGCTAATTAGCACATTCGACCTAGACAAATCCAAGGTAGAAGGCTACAATTTCATCAAGTTGCCTTCTTGCAAAGAAGAGCTGTCTCCAATAGTTGCAATAATATTTTTCCAGACATTGGCATATCTGACTAGTATCAAAAGAGGAATAAATCCCGACAAGCCAAGAAATTTAGCAAAGAGCGTAACAGTTGAATAATACCTATAGTATTACAAAAATATAATAGCAACTCAATATGAATTTTTGTCCACAAAAACAAAAAAATAGCTGGACAAAAAGTGTGAAATCTTGTAAAACATATAGTATGAAAACTATAGAAGAATATAACGCTGAGATATTATCACTGATGAGTTATTATCTTAATAATATGGAGAAAACAATCACAAAGGAACAGATTGCTGCTGTGACCAATTGTGGCGTAAGCGAACTACAAGCATACAAGCTGCTGCTACTAAATATCTTGGGCATAGAAGACAAACAATTTACCGATATGTATTTCCATGATATGATTCACCACCTAGACAAAGAGGACTTCGTCACCAATGCATACTACCGCAACATTAGTTTTACTAATAAAAAGTTGGGTAAATGGGAACTAAAATACGATAGTTACACCCCATACGAATTGTTTGTCCAAGATGATTTTATCTTAAATGGAGACAAAGTTATCCCTAACCTAGGATTCTTTTCCCACACATTTCAATATCCCGCAATATATCAAGATGGAAGATTGTGGATGTCTGTCACCCCTAACGAAATTAACACTATGATAGAGCCTATAGCTGCGGCTAGCGGTGATGTAGTTACGTTTGGCTTAGGATTGGGATATTATCCATATATGTGCAGCGAAAAAGATGATGTCGACAGTGTAACTATTGTGGAAAAAGACAAAACCGTGATAGAAATATTCCAAAAGCATATCCTTCCACAATTTAAAAACAAAGACAAAATCATAATCGTTAATGCTGACGCATTTCAGTTCTTAGATACTATGCCAGACGGCAAATACAACTATGTATTTGTAGACATATATCATGATGCTGGAGACGGAATGCAGATATATGAAGAAATGTCAAAAAAATTGGATAGCATGGAGAAGACAAAACATTCGTTTTGGATAGAGAAAACAATAAGATATTACTTAGCAAAGTGATATCTTTTTCTTCTAAATTGCATTTTTACGTAAAAATTATTTGGAATACTAAGTCTATTGTTATAAAATAATATATACGCGATATAAGATAGGAGATAAAATGAGCGCAAAAGGAAAAATAGCATTGATCATAGCTATTAGTGTCATGTCTCTAGCTATATTTGGATTAGCTATAGGCTTTGTTTTAGCAGCAGAGACAACTAGCATGATTAATACTATGCAGATATCATATGATGCAGAAGATGTATCATGTACTATTGATACGTGGGCTATCAATTATCCAGACACTGGAACTACTGGCGACCAAATAGGCGACTGGTCAGAAAACAACCCTAACACTATAACTGTAGACCCAGAATCATCAGCTACTGAATATGGCACAATAGAATATGATGAGATAACCCTAACAGCCGCTGGGCGTGCCGCATATTATTTTACAATAACCAACACAGACACTTCAGGAATAACAAAAGAACTAAAAGTAGACATCTCTATCACTGAGACAGACAATACTAATATGGTTGTTAATGTCGGAGAATCAGAGTCCAATCTGACAGAGCTGACAACAACTTCTTCTATTACATATAGCGCTGGCACAGCAAGTAACGCTTTGACATTTGTAATAGTTTTTATTGTAGACGACCCTATCCTTGATGCATCCTATGACGGCACCATAAATCTAAAAATATATTATGAGATAGAAGAGGCTTAATAACAGACTCACTTTGTCAAATCCATCGTACACGAATTTATAATCTTTGATACACTTTGTGTGTCAAATTTTTGACTAAATAATGTATAAAAAATTTTATGCAAAAAAATATTTGGGTATCAAATAATATAAAACGCATAAAAGTAGTACTAAGAGGACTTAGATGAATACACCAGAATATATTATATCACAAATTATTGTTGTTATCGCCAGTATTATTCTGGGCAGCACTTATTTAACAAAAAATAAAACTCTAATATTAATACTATCTATAACTGCAACTAGCCTATTTGGTCTAGAATACGCTATACTACATATCTGGCCTGGTGTTGTAATCAACATTGTGGGCATAGTCAGATGCATTTGGTTCTTTGTTAATAATAAATATAATAAAGTACAAGACATATTATCCATGGTAGTAATACAAATCCTTTGCATTACTGGAGGAATATGGTCATTTGCGGGCTGGATTGACATACTACCAATACTTGCTGCCGTTGTAATATCATATGGATTGTGGCAAAACAATATCAAGATATACAGAATCAGTATGCTAATAATGGACACTTGCTTCTTGCTATACAATTGTTTGCTTAATCCCCCACTAATTATGGGCATTGTGATACAAATAATAATGTGCACGACAGGGATTGTCAGTACTATTATGATATTTACTAGAAAAGATGCTGTAAAAAAAAGTAATCTCTAAGCCAATCAAAGCTTAGAGTTATTTTTTTTTCACAAAATAGAAATCTGCTAGCATAAGATAATATTGAGACAAATAGTTAACAATAGTAAATGTATTTGTCTAACAATAAAGGAGAAAATTATGCCTTGCGATTGCTTTTTTAGAAGAAATTGCTGCAATAATGGCTGCGGCAACAATACAATAATAGTAAGAAATGTTCGCGGAGCAACTGGAGCGACCGGCCCAACTGGACCAACAGGTCCAGGAGGCGGCGAAACTGGTGCTACGGGTGCCACCGGCGCAACGGGAGCAACTGGAGCGACAGGAGCGACAGGAATCACAGGAGCTACGGGCGTAACTGGAGCCACTGGGGTAACTGGTGCAACGGGTGCTACAGGAGCTACTGGAATCACAGGCCCTACCGGCATAACAGGTCCTACTGGCCCAACGGGCCCCACCGGACCTACCGGCGAAGACGGAGAAACACCAACTATAACAATAGGAACAATAACCACTGGCGAGCCTGGAACAGAAGCAGCAGCATCTATTACAGGTACTGCACCTAACTTTGTTCTGAACCTAACAATTCCTCAAGGCCCAACCGGTGCTACTGGGACAACCGGAGCGACTGGTTCTACTGGTCCAACAGGACCTACTGGGACAACTGGTGCGACTGGCCCAACAGGACCTACCGGAGCAACCGGCCCTACAGGACCTACCGGAGCAACCGGCCCTACAGGACCTACCGGAGCAACCGGCCCTACAGGACCTACTGGTGGCGAAGGTTAGAGCGGACACTTAGAAGAATGCGACCAACTAGCAATTTGTGCACTATAATCTAAATTTAATAAAATCAAATTTCAAGTTGCTTAACGCAGCAACTGCAAATTATCGCAGATACAAGATTAAATAAATGTCAGTTTTGATTGAATATGTCTAACAACGCATTTAAACAGAACTTCCGATTGTATCAGCACGAAGCACAAATATTGCTAGTTTGCATTCTTTTTTTTCACCAAATGTATGAAATATGAATACAAACTTAATATAATAAATCCTAAAGGAGGATGTATGCCAAGTATTAGCCTATGTATGATAGTAAAAAATGAAGAGAAGACGATCGGAAGAGTACTGGAGTCTATCAAAGATGCTATGGATGAAATAATAATAGTAGATACTGGATCGACTGACAATACAAAGAAAATTGCTAAACAATATACTGACAAAATATATGATTATGAGTGGACAGACAATTTCAGCGAGGCAAGAAACTACAGCTTTGAGATGGCAACATCTGACTATATAATGTGGTTGGATGCGGACGACATCGTACCACTAGATACACTACACCATATCATGAAATTAAAGCAAAATATGAGTGCAGATACATATATGCTAAAGTACTCTATATCTAATGATCCCAATAATACATTCGTGTATTACAGAGAACGAATTCTAAGAAATTGTACCGAGGCGAAATGGCATGGAGTAGTCCACGAATGCATCACCCCCTTTGGAAAAATCGAGTGGCTAGATGGCAAAATAGAGCATAAAAAAATTAAAGCAGGAGACAAAAATAGAAATCTAAAAATCTATCGGAAAATATTAAAACAAAGAGCACTAGAACCTAGAGAGCAATACTATTATTCTAGAGAGTTATATGACCACGGCTATTATAAATCCAGCATTAGAGCATTTAAAAAATTTATTCGTGACGGCAAAGGCTGGATAGAGAATGTTATAGATTCTTACTATATGATAGGTCTAAGTTATATAGCATTAAATGACACATATACCGCAAGGTATTATTTGACTGCCAGTCTACTACAATGCAGCCCAAGAAGCAATATTGCGTGTGCGATAGCTGATTGTTATTATATGGAAAACAACTATTATCTGGCAATAGAGTGGTACATATTGGCAACACATTGTAATAAATTACCAAATAATGGAGCTTTTGTGCAAAATATATATAGTAATTATTATCCATATCTGCAACTGTGTATGTGCTATTACCAATTGAACGATCTATCAAATGCAGTGATATATAATGAAAAAGCTGGTGAATACAATAATAGTACAGCAGTGCAAAACAATAGACAATTTTTTAATTCTTTACTTACAAAAAATGACTAGTATTTTTATCTAGTCATTTTCCTTTATGTATTCAATAACTTGCTCTGCAACCTTCAATCCGTCTTGGGCACTACTCATTATACCACCAGCATAACCAGCACCTTCACCCACTGCAAATATGCCATTAACGCTAGTCATCAATTTTTCATTTCTTACAATTCTAACTGGGCAACTACTTCGTGATTCTATCGCAATGAGAAGATTGCTATCTTTTGCAAAATTCTTAATCTTTCTATCAAATCTAGGCAACGCAGCCTCTATTGATTCTGACACAAATTCTGGCAGACATTGTCTAATATTGCATAGTTTGATGCCCGGTCTATATGTTATAGCAAGAGGTTTTATATCTCTATTTCCAAGGAACTCGCCAACAGTCTGCGCTGGTGCAAGGTATCCACCCCCACCTAGCTCGTAAGCAAGCCTCTCATATCTAGATTGACAATCAAACCCAGCCAGTACATCATCGCTGCCAAAATCTTTTGGTTCAATATTCACTAACAATGCGGAATTAGCATTACTACCATTTCTAGCAAAATAACTCATTCCATTGGTGACAATTGTACCCTCTTCGCTAGAGCAGGCTACAACCTCGCCACCAGGACACATACAGAATGTAAATACACTTCTACCACTATCCAAATGCTCGACCAATTTATAGTCCGCCGCCGGCAATCGGCTATCCAATCTGCCGTATTGCGCCATATTTATATCTTCTTGAGATTGCTCTATCCTCACGCCCATGGCAAATGGTTTTTGCTCCATTATGACACCCTTGGACTGCAATATCTTAAATACTGGTTTCGCACTATGCCCAATAGCAAGAATTAGAGTATCGCAAGATATATGTGTGGTCGTTCTACTCGCAACATCCTCAATAATGACTCCTTTCACAACGCCGTTAGCGATATCTATATCTATTAATCTGTTGCCAAATCTAACCTCGCCGCCTAGGCCAATTATTTCTTGTCTAATACTCTTGACAACCAATTTTAGATTGTCTGTACCTATATGCGGTTTTGATTTGTAGAAGATCTCCTTCGGAGCACCATGATTAATTAATTCATTGGTAACTATTTTGCAATAATAATTGGATATATTAGAGTTTAGTTTGCCGTCACTAAAGGTACCTGCACCACCCTCGCCAAAATGCACATTGGAGTACACATCAAGTTTTCCTTTTGTCCAGAAATAGTCAATCTTCTGCCTTCTAGCGTCTACGTCATCACCTTGTTCTATTACGATTGGCTTTAGTCCACATTTTGCCAACTTTAACGCCATAAATATTCCTGCTGGACCAAATCCTACAACGATTGGTCTATGCCCTTTATTTGACACACATTGCGCCTCTATGCCTACATGGCTAACCTCTATGTCTGGTAATGCATTATATTTCTTATTTTTGCTTTTTGACTCAAATGCAACATTGAGATTGTAATATAGATTTGGCTTCCTTCTAGCATCCAGACCTTCCTTTATTATCTCCATTTTGAATATATCATTAGGATGCACACCTAGGCGTGACGCTATAGCTGACTTGATATCGTCCATATTGTAGCCTATATCCAGCCTCAAGCCATCTAGTACTTTCATAGCGAGCCTCCTACAATCTTGGCACTGGTCCACGCCCATTGCAGATTGTATCCACCGCATTCACCGTCTACATCTATAACTTCGCCAGTGAAATATAAATTTGGAACATATTTGTACATCAAGTTATCATCCAATCTATCTAGGCTAACACCGCCAGAATATACTTGGTTGTTATCGGACAAACCTACAACATTTACTTTGTATGCCTTAATAACATTTACTAATTCTTCTATACTTTTCCTTGGTACATCAGATAATTTTCCACATATTTCACACTTGTCAGCAATGTTTCTTGCCAATGCTTTGTGCAGATATCCTTGCAGCATTTCTAGAACAGTATAATTAGGATTATATCGGGCACATTTCATCAGTTTCGTAATTAGCTCATAACTAGAAATTGTAGGTAACAAGTCAATACTAATCTCGCCGCTATGTATATTATTTCTAGCAAAAACTGTGGACAAATTAAATATTACAATGCCGCTAATTGCATTGTCCTTAAACAAAATCTCACCCCGTTGTTTAAAGTCCTTGAATGACGCTTCTACATCACTAACTCTGACCCCAGCAAGGCCTTTGTTGACGTCAGTCTGCAATGCGACTAAGCTAGGAATAAAGTCTGAATATTTTACGTCCAAATCAACCATATATTCCTTAGCAGTATTGCCGCCTGTAGCAATAACTAATTTGGCACTTTGATACTCTCCATTGCTAGTCTTTAACAAAAATTCATTGTCATCCTTCGCTATTTTTGTGACATTACACTCTGTTACAACATCAATATTCTCTCTATCATTGATATTATATAATAATATATCTAGCACGCTATTTGCACTATTGGATAGCGGATACATTCTGCCTTCAGAGTCAGAATACAGCTCTAGCCCCAAATCATTCATATCTGTAACAAAGTTGCTATTGTTATATTTATTGAAATATTTTGCCACCTTGGATGTATTGTATTTGGATATATCCATTATTTTGTTAGATATATTGCATCTGCCATTGCCTGTAGCTAATATCTTCTTTCCAATGCGATCTGCACGCTCCAATATTGCCACTTTTAGCCGTCTATCAATATTTAGAGCACAATATATTCCAGAAGCTCCACCACCTATTATTATGACATCATAATTTTTCATTATATTTTCCTTACATCTATAATTTTTGCATTTTTTGTCGTATTAGAATACATTTCTTCAGATAGTAGAGAGAAATAACAATGGTCTATTCTGTTACGTCTAACCTTGTATCTATTGTTCCTAGCATCTGCTATAACTAGACCATCTGTATACCTACAATTGCCACATTCACCACCTACAATCTCTCTTATAGGACAATGACATAGAGTCATAAGAGTAGGATGGCCAGAAGCATAGACTATTCCAGATTTGGAGAACGTCTCTGCCTCTAATGATTGTACGAAATTGACTGCACCCAAGCTTGTCATCACACCCGCTGTATAGCTATTGTATATATTCATTCCTATGCCAGCAATTGCCTTGTATTGCTTTGCTAAAGCTAGCTGGCTATAGTTATTGATCACAACTCCTACATTAATATTCGCCAAAATCTCTTCTATTTTGTCAGTTTCTGCAGTAGTACTCATAATTGGCAAATCAATATAAATACGCTCTTTTTTAACACCTTTGCGTAACATTGTCTCTATGTATCTTGATATATTGGTCAGTGTATACTCTCTTGGGCAAATAATATAGTTCTGTGTTCTATCAGATGCGTCTGTGACATCATCTATCATAACAAAATCTGTTGCCCGTGTATTTATAACTGGACGAACAATAGATATATCATTCTCTACCATTTCTGGCATGGTTGCATTATATTCTGATATTATCTTTGCCTCTAACTCCTCCACTACTCTACGCCTTAGATCGTTAAGCAAAGACACTGGCAAGAACACATCGTCTATATCTACACTAAAGACATTTAAGACAAAGTGTGTATCGTTTAATTTGCTAACTTGCTTGTATACATCCTCATATGTCGCAGCCCTTGTCTTTGCCTCTGCTACAATATCACATGATTGTACCTTGGCTGAAATATTGCCATACGTTGCTATAAGGGCGGCACATCCACCTAGGTGTGCCTCGAAATGCATATCGATCGGCAGTTTTCTCTCGAAGCTGATTAGATTATCTTCTTTTTCAGCAGATTTCAGCAGATACACTTTTGCCCCAACTTTGGGTGCATTGGTAGAGAATATCTGATACATCCCCTCGCCTAGCTTATTCACATTGCCGACCCCTATACTAGTGATATCTGTGCCAGAGATTAGTCTAATAGCATCCTTGGATGATACTGATTCACTTAATTGCAATGTAATCTTGTACAAATCCTTGAATCTCTCTACCCTAGTAACTTTGCCAATATGTTTTCCTTCGTGATTATTGATGTCTGAGTTAATAATATTGAAGTTATCAAACAAATATGCAGCCTCATTAAATGCACCACGAGAGAATATATTCTGAATTTTCTTTTGCTCCTTCAATATCTGTTCATTATCACTAATATGTCTACCAATAACCTTTCTATAACTACGCACTGTCTGAGCAACATAACTAGCACGCTTCAGCCGACCCTCTATCTTCAGGCTAATAACACCCGCCTCGGTCAACTCGTCTATATGACGCATTAGACACAAGTCCTTGCAAGACAAATAATATTTTGTATCCAGCATTTTTCCGTCGAGATATGCTGTATATGGTAGTCTGCATAACTGCAAGCATTTGCCACGATTGCCGCTATTGCCATTCTTAATCGCACTAAGATAGCAATTGCCTGAGAACGCTACGCACAGAGCACCTTGGACAAAATACTCAATCTCTAAGTTCGTATTCTGTCTAATCAACTTAATATCTGCAAGCTTAGTCTCTCTGGACAACACCACTCTGGCAAAACCAAGAGACTCTAACATCTTAGCACCCTGAAGATTGTGTATACCCATTTGTGTACTGGCGTGTAATACCGCATTAGGATATTTTTTCTTAATTAAGACAGCCATACCTAGGTCTTGGATAATAAATGCATCTACTCTGGCACGATATGCTGCAGCGAATGTATCAAGGAAGTCTTCTACCTCACCATCTTTGACTAATGTATTAAGTGTCAAATATACTTTTACGCCATATAGGTGTGCAAAATTAACAACACCTGCAATGTTGTCTCTTGTAAAATTGTCTGCCTTGATTCTGGCATTAAAATCATTTAAGCCCAAATATACTGCATCAGCGCCATTATACACCGCACATTTTAGACTCTGCATATCACCCGCTGGGGCTAGTAATTCTATCTTTTGCATAATTCAAAAAAAAACCTCTTTATCATATACATTGTATCATATATTTACGAAAATATAAATAGCGTGAGACTAATTGAGTAAAAAATAATTTCTAGTAAATACTAAATATAAGGAGCAATTATGAAAATAATCAAGAATATAATCATAGTATTAGCTATCATACTCAATCTCTTTTGCCTCACAGCGTGTATTCATCCTACGGGAGGGATTAGAGTCAATAATACAGACACTATTGTCGAGGGCACAATATTTGATACCAAGAACTTAAGAGTAACGGATGGTGATATAACCACGGATTATAACTATAGTGTCAAAGTACAAGGGTATACCAGTGAGGTGGATGACGCCACATGGAACAAGTGGTTTGGTGGCGAAGAGCACGATGTATCTGGCAAAATAATTGCGTGCCTATTATTGGAATACGGCGATGATGTAGCAAGCGACCCAGATGCTACTATCACTATGCCGTCACGCACAGACCATACTAGCACCATAACCAACAAAATATTAGATATGCCGAAAGAAGAAGATCATATCTATCTAATCCTAAATCCAATGCTAGATATAGTAAATGTAACTATAGATTATACTAAGGATAATGAACATAGAGATATCAAATACAGAATAGATCTAATGGAAATAAACACGAATACAAACAGTGCAATATAGACATATGCAAAATTCAAATTTGTGCCTAGATTTAGTCATAGATATCAAGTTTGCATACAACCAGTCTTTTACAAACAAAAGCAAAAAAAAATCAGAAAATTTATTTCTGATTTTTTTCTATATATAGATATTATGCGTTCTCATCCTCTGCTACATCTTCGAATAGATTAGCAATCTCGTCTGCCATAGTATCATCTTTCTTATTAAGAGCAGTTAAATCAATTGCTTGAACCTCTCTACTCTTCACAAAGCCAGTACCGGCAGGGATCTGCTTACCTATCATCAAGTTCTCCTTTAGGGACAACAGATGATCGGTCTTGCCCTTGATAGCAGCATCTGTAAGCACTCTAGAAGTCTCTTGGAATGATGCAGCAGCAAGGAAGCTTGGATTGGACAAGGCAGCCTTAGTGATACCTTGTATCAATCTCTTAGCAGTAGCAGGTACTCCACCTTCTGCCAAGACTCTCTCGTTCTCTTCCTCATACTTGTGATGATCTACTACATCACCGATAAGCAAGTTAGTGTCT
>CAYSUG010000035.1:0-11165 GCA_964434145.1 uncultured Christensenella sp.
AGTTTCAAAAGTGTTAGACTAATGCCAAAAGCACTTGCCTCTAATACATTAGTTTTTTATTTTCTTTGCTTTTCTTTTAGCAAACCAATCCTTGATCCTAGCCCTATCATTAATCATATAAAACGACAAAATGTATAACATCATGAACACAATATATACAACCAAGAATACTGGATATGGCATAGGTATAACCCCAAGAATTCCACTCTCTGGCATAAAGTACATAGGATCACCCTCTACCCCTGTCAGTATCAATATAGCAGTATACACCAATATCACACCTAAGCAAATCAATTCCTTCCACATGGTCTTGAATCTATAGTCTGTGAACTTCAATGTTATTAGGGATATAGATGTTAACAATAACAGCACGTGCGATCCAATAGAATATGTTGCTTCAAATAGTATATATTTATTATTAAATCCCGCCTCTGGATATGCAAAGAATATAATAGAGCTAATCAATGCTATGATAGTAGCAAAATTATACATATATTTCTTGTTAAAAACAGTCGCAGCAATTAGGCTCCAGCAAGATATTGCACACAATGGTCTAGGCAGCAGTATCCAAGCCAGATGATCTGCCGTTGGATTAGGATTCTTGATCAGATTAATTACACGTCTAGCTATCTCAAAAAATAATATCAACCCCACTAACACCCAGATCACAATCCGTCTAGCTTTTTCGCTCTTTTTCCTAAATATCAGAGCTATTGCTACAATCAATCCTATTGTTATAACTAATGTCAGTATATGCGGCAATTGCCATTGTCCCTTGAACGCGTTATCCGCAGGATATCTACTAAATATCCAATCCTCAAATGTCATAAATGTATTTCCTTTTATCTTTCTATGTCAAATATTTGTAAAATTATATAATAAGTGATAGAATAAAATTATTCTACTTACACAAAGTGTATTATAGCAAAAAAATACACTAATTGCAAAAATATAGAGGTACTTCATGAAAATTGAAATGTTTAACGGCTGGTACTGGTTATGGTTAACAATATCTATAGGAGGATTTGTTGGGTTATACTTCTTTCTTCGCAATAAATCAGAGAAGACAAAGAAGATCGTATTATTCTCACTACTACTATTTGCATTCCTTCTACATTTCCTAAAGGCATTCATCCCACCATACTCTACCGATGTAGACAGGTGGTATAGAGACAGCTGGTTTATCAATATATGCGGAGCCAATATTGGATTATTCCCATTCTTATTTTTTTTCCAAGAACAAATATGTCAAGGACTATATGTTCTATCTGGGGATATTAGGTGGTTTGCTTGCAGTATTATATCCAGTCGAGCCTATGCAAAAAGCAAATCAAGCCGCAGAAGTTCTAGACATTATCAGATTCTATATTCATCATGATATTTTGTGGTATGTTCCACTACTAATGGTTATGTTCAGACTGCACGAATTGTCGTACAAGAGGCTGCTGGCATTGCCTATATCTTTCTCTATTGTGCTGGCATTTATTATGGTCAATCAGATCCTACAGAGCGAATTAGGATTCATCCCTCTTCGTGATGCAGATTTCTTCGATATTAATTACAAGAATACATCATTCATATGGGGACCTGACGACTCATTAGCTGATATACTTACTATTTTCTGCCCAGATATATTCAAGACCGTCCCTGTGGGACAATACGCTGGTCAGACCAAATATTGGCCACTAATATGGCTGATATGTCCTATGTATATTCTTCTTGTACCTATTGCATTTGGAATGTGTATGATCTTTGATCACAAGCGATTATCCTCAGATTGCAAAGTGCTAGTTGCTAAATTAAGAAAGAAAAAATCATAACAATAAAACGTTATAAAAATATTCAATCAAAAAAATAATTTTGACACAAAAAAAGATTTTGGATTAAGTTATACTCCAAAATCTTTTTTTCTAATCCAGTTTGAAAACTTTGTCATTCTGTTGAATTTCTTTTATTAGATTCATTAACAACTCTATATCGTCATAGAATGACTCGAACACGCTACCACATATGTCCTTGCCTTTCACCCTCACATTGAATAGCCTCTTGCCAGGCATGGTTATGTACATTCTATTGTTGTGGAAGACCAGCCCCAATCTCTTCAGATTCTTTGCTAGCAAATCTAACTTCTGCATGAAATCTGTTGTTAATATATATCTAGATTCTATCTGGTCGTTGGATTTGATAGCGAATTTCTTGTTAAATTCTATGCCTTCCAAATCTACTTTTTCTAAGCCCATACCCACAGCATAATCATTACGATTAATAGTCAATATACATTGGAAATTAAAAGGAAATGAAATATATCCAAGTACACCATTATATAGCGTCGTTCGACTCTCTCTACCCTCATCGTCCCTAGATATACTCACTGTCTTAACATCACTAATATTCAGCCTAACATCAGTGAATTTCCCGTCATCATTCGGGATAGAAATGCTCAGCAAATCCTCTCCCTCATACTCGTCATATCCTCTAGGCAACCTGGAGTCAAAATATATCTGCTTGCTAATGCAGCTGTGTGCATGGAATCCATATAGATGCCCGTCCATGATTTTGTGTACAACGATAGATTTGTATTTGCTCTGCACTATCATATATCCTCGGGATTTCCTAGCAGCAAATATACCTATGCCCACTAGAGCGAAGATTAAACCACCAAATATTGGTGCAATGCTCACCCCGTCACTGAATGTTGCTATGCCATAGATTGCCACAGCCGCACCAATAATCATAAATATAATGCCCATAATCTTATAAGCTCTTGTGGCACTCTTGACCTCTTTCTTATCTTCTTCTGTCAGTAAATTCTTCAGATATTCCAGAAATTCTTCTCGCCTTATCATCTACTACTCCATATCTATCTTTACATTCATCTTCTCATTTGTCTCTATAGCAAATAACTCTAATCTAGCAAAGCCATACATCTTCGCAATTATTCCACTAGGCATAGATTCGACCAAGGTATTATAAGAATTAACATTACTATCATAGAATCTTCTAGCAGCTACTATCTTGTCCTCAACCAGAACTAGTTCGTCCATCAGATTAGCAAATAACGCATCAGCCTTCAGCTTAGGATAATTCTCCGCTATTGCTACAATCTGTCTAATCTTCGGCAACATTTTATTAGCACATTCTATCTTCTCTTTCTCATCTGTCGTGGTTGTCGCAATATTCCTTAGCTCCGCAATCTCGCTAAATACTTCCTTCTCATGCTTTGCATAGCCCTTGACAGTATTCACTAGGTTTGGAATCATATCAAATCTTTGTTTCAGCTGTACATCAACTAGACTCAATGATTCCTCGACCTTATTACGATATTTCACCATTTTGTTATATGTAGTTAGTGTGTATATGAATAGTATCAATCCTACAACTGCTATTACCGCACCTAATATAACCATAGGCATATTCATTGGCTCACAATTAGCAATCACTAGCACCAATCCTGCTGCTAACATTGCTATTCCTACTAGCACAATCAGCGTGCCCAGTCCAGATTTTTTCTTCTCTTGTTCCATTATCTCCTCCTTACTTCCTTCAGCCTGTCTGACAAAGGTACATTCTCTGATATTATTCCTTTTAGCCTAGTATATAACATCTGGGTAGAATCCTCCCATGTTACATATAGTTCATTGTAGGCATTCTTGCCCACCTCTCTTAGCAGTCTTCGATCAGACAACGCCTCGTATATCCTATTAGCATAACTCTTCTCGTCATTATCCGATATATATCCATTGATGCCGTCGAAGACTTCGTTAGCGACAAATGAATCCTTGATATATACTCCCGGTGTGCTAAATCCCGCCGCCTCGATCTTCGCCAAGGCATATAGATCATATGTCGTAGGATATAGCAGCAAATCTGCCCTAGCAATGAGTGCACAGCACATCTCGTCCGGAGTATAGCCTAAGAAATGAACCCTCTTGGATATTCCTAGGTCTCTCGCAACTGCTTGCAATATTGGAATAGCATCGCCCTTACCTAGGACAAAGTATCGAAATTTTACTCCTCTGTCTTTTAATATCTTCAACGCTCTTAGAGCAAAGTCTATTCGCTTAGTCGCTCTGACATTGCCCATAGAGACGAATACAACCTCGTCACCTATCTTATATTCATTATTGGCAATATTTGCCAGCTCCGCATTCCTTCGCTTGCTACTTAGATCCGACGCCAACGGCAGATACGATACCTTACCGTTATATCCTATAACCCTTAGATCTTCTGCCACATACGGCGATGAGACAAATATCTCGTCTAGGCTATTTAGAGTAGACACCAACTGCCGTATCTTATGCCCCGCTATCAGCCCTCTGCCATAACGCTGTCTAATGCGTACAGTATAGTCATGGTGCAATGTTGCCACAATTGGTATGGCTTTTCCCCTAGCCAGCCTTAACGCCATCTTGGTTGTCTTGCCAATAGAGTGTATATGGATTATATCATAATCCGAGTCGTACAACCTATTGTATAGCTCCCTTGTCGCCTTATCCTTGCCACTGCTTAGTACACGATAAGGAACATAGTTATATATATCTTGCTCCTTACCCAGCGTTGCCACTGTCACATCGCACTTGCCATACATATTCTTGGCATAGTTGTCCACTGCTCTGACTTCGCTAGTGATATTGGGATAGAAATCATCTATGACCTCTAGTATCTTGTATCTTTTCTCCACCATTACCTCTGATGTATGTATTCTTCATTAGTTTAGCAGAAATATTCCCCCTTTCAAAACTTTTTATTTATATTTATTTTAATATAAAAAATCAATAAAAGGCTTGTAGTTTTGCAAAATGTGGATTATAATGTATCTAACTAATGTAATAAGGAGTGACAATATGTTAGACATTAACCTAATTAGGAACAATCCTGACGCAGTAGCCAAGGCATTGGCGAAGAAAGGCTGCGAAGTGGATTTTGCAGATTTCTTAAGTAACGATACAAAGAAAAGAGAGTTATTAGCAGAGGTAGAGGGCTTGAAAGCTCAGCGTAATACCAATAGTGCGTTAGTCCCTCAGTACAAGAAGGAAGGCAAGGATGTATCAGAACTAATATCCGAGACCAAGAAGATTGGAGAGAAAATCGCAGAACTAGATGAGAAGATAGCAACTATCGACAAGGATATGACAGATTTCATGCTATCGCTACCTAATATGCCAGATGACGATGTGGTAGCTGGAGAGAAAGAGGCTAATGAGGTCGTAAGAGTATATGGAGAGAAGCCTCAATTCGATTTCGAGGCGAAATCGCATATAGAGATTTGTGAGAAATTGGGTCTAATAGACTACGAGCGTGGCGCAAAGCTAGCCGGCAATGGTAGCTGGATATATCGTGGCATGGGCGCTAGGCTGGAGTGGGCTCTGATCAATTTCTTCATTGACGAGCATCTGGCTGATGGGTACGAATTCGTACTATTACCTCACATGCTTAACTACGAGTGCGGTCTAGGTGCCGGACAGTTCCCTAAGTTCTCCGACGAGGTATACTGGATTGATTCTAAGTCAGAGACCAGCAAGTTCTTGCTACCTACTGCAGAAACAGCTCTGGTTAATATCTATCGTAATGAGGTATTAAAGGAGAGCGATCTGCCTAAGAAATTCGCAGGCTATACTCCTTGCTATCGTAGAGAAGCTGGTAGCTATAGATCAGAAGAGCGTGGCATGATCAGAGGTCATCAGTTTAACAAGGTAGAGATGGTTCAGTACACGACTGCTAAGGATAGCGACAAGGCATTCGAAGAATTAGTAGGCAAGGCTGAGAAGTTAGTACAGAAGCTAGGACTACATTATAGACTTAGCAAATTGGCAGCTGGAGACTGTAGTGCTAGTATGTGCAGAACATATGATATAGAGATTTGGATTCCTAGTATGGGAATATACAAGGAAGTCAGCAGTGCTAGCAATGCTAGGGATTATCAGGCTAGACGTAGCAACACTAGATATCGTAATGAAGAGACCAAGAAGTTGGAGTATGTACATACTCTTAATGCTAGCGGCTTGGCTACATCTAGATTATTCCCAGCCATTCTAGAGCAATATCAGAACGCAGACGGCTCTGTGACAGTACCAGAAGTTCTAAGAAAATATCTAGGCGGACTAGAAGTAATAAGATAAAATATAGAAATGCTTGAGAATATACAACCTCAAGCATTTTCAATCAGATAAGGAGAAAGATATATGAATATATGGAAAGAAATGTCAAAAGATAGAATCAAGCCAGAAGACTTTGTTGCTTGTATTGAGATAGAGCAAGGAAGCAAGAATAAGTACGAGTTGGACAAAGAGACTGGACTAATTATCCTAGACCGTGTGTTATATACATCTACCCACTACCCTATGAACTATGGATTCATCCCCCGTACATATTCCGAGGATAACGACCCTCTGGATGTATTCGTGCTATGCAGCCAGCCTATTACGCAGAATTGCCTAGTTAGATGCTATCCTATTGGTGTGGTCAAAATGGTAGACAGAGAAGAAAATGATGAAAAGATCATTGCAATCCCATTTGGCGACCCTCAATGGCATGATATTAGAGACCTAAGTGAACTGCCTAGTCATATAATGAATGAACTAAGACACTTCCTAGAGGTATACAAGCAGTTGGAGAACAAAAAAGTAGTCGTACAAGAGATTGGTGGCAGAGATGTGGCTATAGATACTATAGCAGACGCACTAGTCAGATTCACTGAGAAGTTCGAAAAATAAGATATATTTTTACAAAAAAACTAATCTGGTTAATATTATCTCCAACCAGATTAGTTTTCTTTTTCTTTGTCATATTCGAATGTAGTAGGTATTTCTACCCCAACCCTCTCACAATACATAGAATAACATGATTTTTTCATTTAGTCAAGATGTGATTTTGGATAAACCTACTAGAAATAAGCACAAAAAAATGACCGATCTCTAATCATCAGCCATCTCTCTGTCTAGTAAGATGTTACTAGTATCTACCCCAGTATGCCTTAGATACGCCTTCACAGTAGGAGTATTCTTGCCATAATCCAACTTAGCCCCCTTGTAATCAAATAAGCCAACTTTGTCTCCCAGTATATCGTATTCTATAATATCCGTCAATGCATATAGTCTCTTCTTTCCCTCAGCATTAGCCTCTATATACCCGTACTTATCTACATACGCTAGCATTGTATTTTTCATAACAGCTATAGACATTGCATCAAATCTAGAAGTTCTCTCTAAGGCATCCTTACTCTTCTGCTCTATCCTAGCATACATATAACCCAGTGCTTCCTTGATACTCATATCTGTGTATTGCTCTCTGTCTTTTGCTCTTACTAAGAATCCGTCACCATGCTTAATCTCATTTTTCCTCATATTGGCATAATTAAATGTGTCTTCTATCTGCTGTGTATAATATTTTGCTACTTCATTAGATATCACACCATTGCTACGCTTGGACTCAATTACCTCTAAGACCTCGTCATGAGTTCTTGCACCTTTCTCAATTTTCTTACGTTTTGCAATATCTTCTAATATTTCCCTAGCTTTTTCTTTGTCAGCCATATTCCACCTCTAATATGTTTAGTATATCATATCAGCATTATTTCTGCAAAGAAGATTTTTGTTTATTTTTTCCTTTTTAATAATCGATTATATGTGCTACAATAGTGCATAATTAAGATGTAGAGGAGATATATAATATGGACAGAGTAGTAGTTATTACTGGCGGGACCAGCGGCATTGGCAAATGCGTAGCAGAGCTATTCCAAAAATCACAAGACATAGTAATTGTCCTAGCAAAGGATGGCTGCGACGACAGCGGAATGCAGTACACGTGCGATGTAGCTAATGAGGAGCAAGTCAAGGAATGTTTTGCAGATATTCAGCGTAGATTTGGGCGTGTAGATATTCTGCTTAATAATGCCGGCTATGGTATGAGCGGAATTACAGAATTGATACCACTAGAGAAATCGAAGGCAATATTTGATGTAGACTTCTTTGGTGTAGTCAATTGTACCAAATACGCCCTACCTATGATGGCCAGGGGTGGTAAAATAGTCAATACTGGTAGTGCTATGGCATTCTTTCCAGTACCATATAGAGCATATTATGCTGCGGTAAAATCTGCAGTTGTAACCATGACATATGCCCAACGCTCTGAGCTGAAGCCTCTGGGTATAGACATGTGCACTATTTGCCCTGGTGATATCAAGACCAATTTCACTAAGAGCAGAGTCAAAGAATATGAGACCAATGACAGATATGGCGATGCTATAGAAAAAGCAACTAAGAAAGTAGACGGAAGAGAGAACAAAAGAATCCCTGCCGAGGTATGTGCCAAGAGAATGTACAAGATTATTAATAAGAAGCATTTCAAGCCTATGTATATCATCGGTGGAATGCACAAATTCTTACACTTTGTAGCCAGATTCATCCCTACCAAATGGCTACTATGTGGCATCAATAAGGTCTGCGGATAGACCAAACCACTTGACAAGTAAGACATATTATATTACAATGCTATTATCATAAATAATTAATAAAAAGAAGGCTAATAATGAAAAGAACTTATATTGCAGACATTCAGCCAGAGATAGATGTCAGAATCAGCGGCTGGGTAGAAAGAATTAGAAATTCTAAGAACATGATATTCATCGTGCTAAGAGATATTACTGGCAAAATCCAAGTGACTATAGAGAAGGCTAATAACGAAGAGATATGCAATGCATTAGAGGGCGTAATTGCCAACTCTGTATGCGATATTACTGGTATAGCACATCTGTCAGAGTATGTGAAGATGGGCGGAATAGAGCTGATTCCTACCAGCGTTAAGGTGCTGAGTACTGCAGAAGCATTGCCTATCACCGAAGAGGCTAATATAGACCAGAAATTAGACTATCGTTGGATTGATTTGAGAAGCGATCGTAACACGCTAATGTTTCAGGTACAATCATGCTTTACCAATGCACTACGAAGTTATCTAGTAGGACAGAATTTTACAGAAATACATACACCTAAGATTATTGGTGCGGCTAGTGAGAGCGGAGCAGATGTATTTGAGCTAACTTATTTCGATACAAAAGCATATCTAGCTCAGAGTCCACAGTTTTACAAGCAAATGGCTATGGCGAGCGGATTTGAGAGAATATTTGAGTGCGGTCCAGTATTTAGAGCGGAAAAATCTCACACCAATCGTCACGCGACCGAATTTACAGGATTTGATATCGAGTTCAGTTACATTGACTCATTCGAAGATGTAATGAGCATGGAAGAAGACCTGCTAATAGCGGGACTTACTGCTGTGAAGGAGAAGTTTGGCGAGAAGGTCAAAGAAGTATTTGGTGTAGATGTAGTTGTACCAACCAAGCCATTCCCTAGAATCAAGCTAGCAGACCTATATAGAGCTATTGAAGAGAAATATGGCTATACTATAGCGGATGAGGAGAAGAACGACCTGACTACCGAGGCTGAGAAATTGGCTGGAAGATACGCAATGGATACATATGGCCATGAATTTATTTTTGTAACAGATTATCCTAAGGATAAACGTGCATTCTATCATATGAGACGAGACGGCGTGCCTCAAGGCTATGACCTGATATGGAAAGGCGTAGAGATTACGACGGGTGCTCAAAGAGAATATAGATATGATATTCTAAAATCTCAAGCAGAGGAAAAAGGACTAGACAAAGACGTACAATTCTATCTGGAGTTCTTCAAGTACGGCTGCCCTCCACATGGCGGATTTGGTATAGGATTGGATAGAATAACAATGCTACTACTGAATGTATCTACTATCAAAGAGGCAGAGTTCCTGTTCCGTGGCCCAAATAGACTAACACCATAGATCATTTTTGATATAGAAAACATATCGCATGAATATTCTCTTATTATATTATTTCTAATAATTAACTAAAAAAGAATTGAGACCAATGTCATAACCCGTACAAGGTTACAACATCTCAATTCTTTTTTTATAACTACCTTTCTATCATATCGCCAATGATGAAATCTATACTCACATCGAAATATTTTGCCAATATAACTATAATAGAAGTTAATGGCTTGGATTCGCCAGATTGCCATCGATAATAAGTTCTTTCACTAATATTTAATTCCTTCATTGTCTTTTCTACACTCTTGTGATTGTCCTTTATCAATTTCTTAATAGTATCTGGAAAAGACAAATTATTTGTATCACTATTATCAACCTGTTCTGTCAAGCCAAACAAATAATCAAGTGAACAACCAAAATAATCTGCAATACGTTTTGCGATATGAATTTCTGGCAACAAATTCTTTCTATAATAGCCATAAATTGTATCTGGTCTAACTCCAACTATCTTTGATAACTGATTCTTAGATATATTATGTTCTATTAACAGGTCTGCTAATCGTTCCTTAAAATTACTCATTAAAAAGTTCTCCCATATACATTTCGACAAATTACGACATAATAAGTGCCAATCTACACTTAATTCTTGCAAATCCACCTGACATTTGTCTTTACTTTCTTATACTTGTCATGTATAATGAGGATGTCTTAATTAAGCGAAATATAAATTTTTATGGAGAAATATATGGAAGAAACAAACAACTTTATTCAAGATTTAATGATTATATTTGGATTGGATTTATTAAACAATTTTGAACAAGTCGGAAATTCAATTGTTATAACTATGGAGGACAACTCAAAAGTTAAAGTTGTAGTAAGACCAACAGCATTAAATTTCTTGTCATAAACATTAAATAGTTTAACAATTTAAGGAGATAAATATGAAAAAAGATTATGTATTAGACCATAATTGGGGATCTTACGATTCAAATAAAAGCGTTAATAAGTTAATGCTAAGAAATGTAGAAGACTTTATAAAATATTTTGATAATGAGATGAACAATTCTCAATATATTGCAGAGATTGTTGATAAATACAAGTTTAAATTTAAAGACGGAACAATTATTGAATTTATTCCAGTGATTGTAGGATAACAACTATGACACAACAACAAAAGATGCTAATATTGAACTATTTATACATAAATGAGAAAATACAAAGCTTTTTATGTAATGATTTATTTCAAGAATTTATTAATATAATTCCAAAAAAAAAGTGTATATGTTGTCAAAATATTACAAAAGTAAATCGTAATAAAAATTATAATACGACAATTCACGATAAATATAAAATAGCAATAA
>CAYSUG010000036.1:0-10295 GCA_964434145.1 uncultured Christensenella sp.
GGAATCTAACATTGATGTCATCATCTTTGTCGCAACCAGTTAGTCCAAATGGCATGGCAAGTGCACAAAGTCCCATGGCACCCACGCCTATAATCTTTTTTATTTTTTTCTTCTGCATTTCTTTCCTCCATTTTATTCAGAATTCGTATTTATATTAACATAAAAATTTATTTTAAGCAAGCAATATATACTTATTTGTATATGAATTGTATACTTTTAGATACATATTGCAACACGGTGTACTATTAATAAAAAATCTCCACATAATACAATTATTACAAGGAGACAATATTATGACATTAGAAGAAATAATAGACAGGATTAGTAAATTAAGAACACAGAGCGGCTTTTCTGCCAGAGAGCTGAGCCTAAGGATAGGCAAGAACGAGACATATATTAATAGGCTGGAGTACAGAAAGAACTTCGAGCCGTCGATAACAGTCATCAATGATATCGTAGAGACTTGTGGCTCTACTATGGAAGAATTCTTCTACTACGACATCAATTCATACAAGGTTGATTGCGAAATAATACGGCTATTGCAAGACCTGCCAAAGAGTAAAAAATTAGCAATTATTGAGTTATTGAAGAAATAATGAACAAAAAAAAATACACACAAAGTTTATAACAACTGTAGTGTGTATTTTTTTTTAATCCCCATACATCCCGCCATCAATCTTAATAATCTGGTTATTAATAAAGTCTGCCTTTGGGCTAGCCAAGAATGATACAAGATTGGCCACATCTTCTTCCTTTCCTGCACGTCTAACAAATATCTTCTCAACTTCTGATGCTATATACTCTTCGTCCATATCCTTGATCTCAGATTCTGTGGCAATGAACCCAGGAGCAATAGCATTGACAGTGACATATGGTGCAAATTGCATTGCTAAATTATGTGTTAGACTATTTATTCCCGCCTTTGACGCATCATACTCAAGGCACATTGGATAATATGTATTTATTCCGTTAGTCGAGGATAGATTAATAATCTTGCCATACTTATTGTCGTACATAATTTGTCCGACTAATTTGCTGACATTAAATGTACCTATTAGGTTAACATTCATCACTCTCGCAAATGAGGATGCGTCCTTGTCATGGAATAGAGAGTCGTTGGTTATTGCAGCGTTATTGACCAAGACATCGATCTTGCCATACTTTGTAACAATCTGTTGTATCATTTCTGACACCTCTTTCTCATCAGAGATGTCTGCCTTAACAAACATAGCCTCATAACCATTAGATATTAATTCTTTTTCCAATTCCTTTGCTCTATCTATGCTACTGTTATAATTGACAACAACAGTAAATCCGTCTTTGGCAAGTGTATAGACAATTTGTCTACCTATACCTCTAGCACCGCCAGTAACTAGTGCAATTTTTTTCATATAAACCTCGCTAAAAAAGGGCTAAAATTAAGCCCTTGAATAGTATTTGCCATCATAAGATGTAACAATAATCTTCTCACCCTCTTCGATGAATAGAGGAACCTTAACAAGCATTCCAGTCTCTGTATATGCATCCTTAGTAGCGTTAGTAGAAGTATTGCCCTTGGTAGCTGGCTCTGTGCTAACTACTGTGAATACAACCTTCTCTGGAACAGCGATACCTAATAGCTCGTTACCATATCTAGTAACTTCGACTTCGCAGTTCTCTATCAAATAATTCTTCTTATCGCCTACTTGTTCTGCACTTAGCTCAAACTGATCATAAGTCTCTACATCCATGAAGTTATAACTACCGTTATCCTCATATAGATATTGTACCTTTACTCTGTCAATTCTTGCTTCTTCGAACTTCACATTAGTATTAAAAGTTCTCTCAATAGTAGAACCAGTTCTCAAATTCTGCATCTTCGTCTTCATGAACGCAGAACCCTTGCCAGGCTTTACATGAAGAAATTCTACTACTTGGAATATATTGCCTTCTATTAGCAATGTCATACCGTTCTTAATATCATTTACGTCTACCATAATTTTATCTGCCTTTTTTATATTTTTATTACGCTGTATTTTAACCAATTTGTACGCAACTTGTCAATAGAATTGGAACAAATTCTGTATATTTTATTATTACACTTTAGAAAATAGGACGCAAAGTATTTACAAATAGTCCAAAATTAGGTACAATATTTTAGTTTTAGTTAGGAGAAAATATTATGTACTATGGATACGACATAGATGAAAAATTAATAAATCTATCTAATAAGGTAGAAGAAAAGATTGCAAAAGAGATTGCAAAAATTGACCAAATCTGTATGGCAAATAGTGCCAAGGTGCTAAAGGCATTCCATAACAACAAGGTAGGAGTCAGTGACTTTGCAGAGATTACGGGGTATGGATTCTCTGATGACGGTAGAGACAAGCTAGAGAAAATATATGCAGAGGTATTCAAAGCAGAGGACGCCCTAGTTAGACCACAAATAATGTCAGGAACTCACGCACTATCAATGACTTTCTTTGGACTATTGAAACATGGAGACACCATGATATCTATATCTGGCGCTCCATACGACAGCCTACTTAGCATCATTGGACTGGAAGGAAATAGTAGAAATTCATTGATGAAGCATGGCGTAAAATACGAACAGATAGACTTGATTAACAACGACTTCGATATACCAGCCATAAAGGAGCGTCTGGCAAGAGGCGATGTCAGACTAGTAGAGATACAGCGTAGCAAAGGCTATAGCAGCAGAAAGAGCCTAAGTATAGCCAAAATAGAGCGTGTATGCAAGGCTATCAGAGAGGTCAATAAGAACGTTATTATAATGATAGATAACTGCTATGGTGACCTGGTCGAAGACAGAGAACCAATAGAAGTAGGTGCAGATATAATCGTGGGCAGCCTAATGAAGAACTTAGGTGGCGGCATTGCAAAAACTGGTGGATATATTGTGGGTAAAAAGGAATACATAGAGGATGTAGCAGAAGCATTCTCCGCACCATGCTTAGGCAAGAATATTGGAGCTAATATGAATCAGCTACTTAATTTCTACCGCGGACTATATCTATCCCCTAATGTTGTCGCTAATAGTCTGAAGACCATGGTCTACGCTAGTGCTATGTTAGATGAACTGGGCTATGACATTGACCCAAAATACAACGAAGACAGGACTGACATAATCCAGACCATAACCCTGCATGACCCAGATAAATTAGTTGCGTTCTGCCAAGGAATACAAAAAGGCAGCCCAGTAGATAGCTATGTCACACCTATACCTGCCCCAATGGACGGATATCCGCATGATGAGATTATGGCTGGCGGCAGTTTTATCTCTGGCTCTACAATTGAACTAAGCTGCGACGGACCAATGACCGAACCATATAGTGCGTATATGCAAGGCGGACTAACGTACGAATATGGCAAGTTGGGCATACTAATTGGACTGAACGAAATATTGAAAAGAAAATAAAAACAAAAAAAATGAAGTATCAAGTTAATTTACGATACTTCATTTTTTTGTTACACATTACTTAATGTTGATTCATATACTTTGTTCATCAACAGAACTTCTCTTTTGTCTTTCTCCATTAATGAAAAATCTTTTTTACTTTCCCCCATTAGTCTTGCCAATCTAACCATTCTGTTATAGGTGGATTTACCATTCACCAAATGAACACAATCGTCTTTATCATAATAATTTTCTTCAAAATAATATGGATCCCAAATATACACATAATCATCATCTATGTCGGTAATTAAAACATAATGTTCACTAACCTGATAACACCTAGCTATAACACAACCATGATCAGCAATACATTTACGAATTTCTTGTAAAGATACATCATCAGCTAATAACAAATCCAATTTTAGACCAAACTCATGACAATTAGCAAATGTCGTTATCCAATGAGTCAATCTTCTAACTGCATCATTGCTTGTGCCACCCTCACCTACAATATGACTCTTACCTTCATTATCCAAAGTATACTTATATACATTCTTGATTAATGTTACTGGTATATCTTCTCTTTCATATAAATACGCCAATGCATTAATGAATGTTGTTGTGCCACAATCGAACTCTGTTATTTGATATCTTAATGGTGTCTTCATATTTTCTCCTTTAGAAATTTTTCAATGTTCTATTTTTACGATACATTATTTCCAATCATACTTAATTAAAACATTTGTTAGTTAGATATTTATACATTCATCCTCTTTAAACAAACAAGTGTCTCAACATGGTTCGTTTGAGCAAACATATCATATGGCTGTACTGATTCTATTTCATATTTACTTAGTAATTTTGTAACGTCTCTAGCAAGAGTAGATGGCTCACATGACATATATATTACTCTTTCTGCATTGCTAGATAATATCGCATTGATAGTCTCCTCTTCAACCCCCGCACGTGCAGGGTCTAAGAATATTTTGTTATATTTTGTGACATCGATTTTTTGCAAAACAGTGCCACATTCACCGGTTAAAATTTCGATATTTTTTATATCATTTATTTTCGCATTTTTCAAGGCTATTTTTGTAGCATCTGTGCCATACTCAATACTTGTAACACTGTTACAATTTTTAGCAAATAGCATTGATGTGATACCTATTCCACTATATAGGTCTAATACATTATCCTCATTATTTAATTCCAACAAATCCAACGCCTTTTGATACATAGTTTTACACATTTCTAAGTTAACTTGCAAAAAACTATTAGGCGCAATCATATATTTAACACCCAACATATTACTGTCAATATTTTTCTCACCTTTGACAAAAAACATATTGTTATTGTCAAAAACTAATTTATCAGTTCTTTTATTAACATTTATATAAAAACTAACCTTTTTGAAGTTTTCACACAGTTTAGAATATAAATATTCCCTTCCAGCGAAGTTTCTAGTAGTTGTAACTAATGTTAGCATTATGTCGTTATCTATTACTCTTGCAACAACGTATCTTATAATCCCTAAGCGTGTAATATTATCATACGGCTCAATGCGAAATTTCTTAATATAATCTTTAATAATTGCTATTAATTTAGAGACCCATTTCCCTTGTAACATACAGTCGTTAATATCTACAATTTTGCTGCTACCTTCTTCAAAAAAACCAACTAATATTTTGCCCTTATGTTTCTTAATCGCAAGATGAATTTTGTTACGATATCTATATGGAAAAAACATTCCGATCGTCTTAGGAATGTCACAACTGATATTATTATCTTCAAATATTTTCTTAACATGTTCTGATTTCTGTTGTAGTTGATTGTCGTACTCTACACCCAGCATAGCACAACCACCACAATACTTAATATGTTCGCAATCTTTCATTAGAAATATCTCATTTGTAATTTGTCTTTTTGAATCTTCTCTGCAATCTCCACTATCTTATTCAATCTGTGATTGATGCCAGATTTTGATATATCCTTGCTATACAATTTTCGCAACGTCTCTAAGCTCTCATCTGGATTAGCTAGCCTTATTAGACATAACTCCATCAGCTCATCACTTAGCGTCTCTAGCCCCACATTGTCTTGGATAACCTTGATTGCATTTAGTTGCTTAACTGCAGCACCCACAGTCTTAGACAGATTGGCATTCATACAATTGGTCTGTCTATTAATACTATTCCTAAGGTCGCGTATTGCTGCCTCGTTCTGCAGACTCATCACAGATTTGTTAGCTCCAACTAACGCTAGTGCGTCACATATGACTTGATACTCTTTGATATACACTATCGGATTTTTCTTCCTTATAGTCATCTTAGATTTGATATCGAAATGTGCCAGAAGGTTGATAAAATCTTGTGCCAA
This sequence comes from uncultured Christensenella sp., assembly GCA_964434145.1. Lineage (GTDB taxonomy): Bacteria > Bacillota > Clostridia > Christensenellales > UBA1242 > UBA11490. The sequence goes on from CAYSUG010000036.1 coordinate 5,774, forward strand.
TTTCTCAAAAGCAAACAAGAACTCCAGATGATATCCACTTGTATTTTTCTCTATATTGCTGTATTCTTTTATCTTAATATTACTAGTAGAGCATCCCACGAATGCACCTTTGATATAAGAACGTTTGCAGCAATCATCCGCTATCACAAAATCCGCTATGCCGTTACTAACTTCCATATATCCTTCCTCATTGACATCCATTATGCCTAGGTCTTTTAATAGTTGTCTAGTGATAAATGACGGCAATGTAATCTTGTATCTAACATTCTTGGTCTTAGAATTCTCCTCAACCTCATCAATTCTGCACTCCGCACCATAATACTGCTGGATTATCTTATTAACCTTGTCATACACTTCGGTCAGTTCTGTGTATATCTCTACACTGATTTCTTTGTTAGCACCAAAGCCTAACTGCCCACTACATTTGATTAATGCACTCAAGAAAGATATTGCACAACAATCGCTTGCAATTTCTTCTCTCAAGACCTCTAATTTCGCCTCTGATGCAAATGACATTGACCTCTCTCCTATTATTTTCGTTTGCTAAAATCTGGCAGTTTGTTTAGATTAGCTATTTGATTCTCTGGGATATTATATTTTTCCATAATAGTCAGCCCCAATCTAACATTACCTACATCTACATCACGATGTGCGTCAGAATCTAGTATAAACATCACACCGGTGGCAATAACCGCCTTGAATGTCTCATCGTCTATACAATTCTTTCTGCTATTGATCTCAAAGAATATGTTGTGCTCCTTGCAGTATTCTGCCAATCTCACCACATCTACTGGTACAGCATAGTTAGGATGCGCTACTATATTTACTTTGTTTTCTTCCAACGCTTTGATATAAGCATCAGTATTCTTTTCTATATTTTTATTTGAGCCACCAAACATCTTTGCGTGCCTTAGTCTAGCAAATAGCCCACCCTTGCAGCTCTTGTGACAGCCCAGCACTATTATATCCAGGTACTCGTGATATTTCTTAGGCACATCAATCTTACCTGATTGGTCGATAAGATTTGCCTCTATGCCTTTTAGCACACTAATCTGAGCCTTCTTCGCCTCGCATTCCACAGATGCTATTTCGTTACGCATCACACTATCACTCATGCCATATGTATGACAGGACGCGTGGTCTGTGATAGCTATCTGCTTCAATCCCTTGGCAGTAGCAGACTGTATCTGCTCTGCTATGCCACTCTCTGCATCTCTAGAATAATTGCTATGTACATGATAATCTCCGTATATCATTAGTTATCTCCTATTATCTTTTGCTCCAGTTCCATCTCTATGCCAAATCTGTTCTTAACCTCGCAATATATGTGTTTAATGAGGTTATATATATCTTCGCCTGTAGCTCCGCCACGATTCTCTATAAAATTAGCATGATTAGCGGATACAAATGCACTGCCTATATTGTAGTTTTTTAATCCACATTTGTCAATCAATTCGCCAGCATAGTAATTATTTCCATTTTTGAACACGCTACCAGCGTTAGGAAAAGCACTCTGTTTCTTTACATATCTTCTAGCAATTGCATCCTTGATACACCTTTCTATATCAGCCTTGTCAGCTGGCAGTAATTGCAGCTCTACTCTCAGCACAATATCGTCGCTGCCTTGGATATTACTGGTACGGTAGCCAAAACCCAATTCCTCGACACTACGCTCAGTCACCCTGCCATTACTATACACCAAAACATTACTTACGACCTTAGCAGTCTCATAGCCAAAAGCAGACGCATTCATACACACAGCCCCACCAATAGTCCCAGGGATACCCACAGATTCTTCCATTCCGCTTAACCCCAATTCCTTAGCATAACGCGACACCTCTGCTAATGTAGCACCAGCCTCTGCGATAACAAAATTATCGATATTGTATATATTAGAAAAATTATTGCCAAATATTATAACCACTGCAGTAATTGTAGGCGTGACAAATAATATATTGCTACCTCTGCCCATGACCAACCTTGGCACATTATTCTCTTCGCAATATTTCATAGTCTTAAAAAATGTCTCTAATGAATTGACCAATATCGCCACCCTTGCCTTACACTCCAGTCTATATGTATTATGCTCTTTTAAGCTATAATTATTTTTTACCACACCTCGCTCCAACATTTTACCTAGATCCCTTGCTACCTTGTTCCACTTCATATCCACACTCCTTCTAAATATACAAATTCAACTTTTGATAATGTTACTTGTAAAATACCGTAATATCATGATATAATATATTATATGAGAGAAGACATACTTAGTAGAATAAAGGAAAAGTTAACAACCATTCCGTCCACGCCCGGCGTATATAAGATGCTGGATAAAGATGGAAATATTATATATATTGGCAAAGCCGTGAATTTAAAGAGGCGTGTGTCATCCTATTTCGTCGCTACTCACAAACCTGCCAAAGTTCAGCAAATGGTGGAACACGTGTATGACTTCGAATATACATTGACTAATTCTGAGACAGAGGCATTAAATCTGGAGAGTAACCTAATACACAAGGTGCAGCCCTTCTACAATATATTGCTAAAGGACGGCAAAGCATTCCCTTATATCAAGATAGATATGAGACGGGACTTTCCGGTCGTGGAGGTCACTAGGAAAGTGATCAAGGATGGCAGCCTATATTTCGGGCCATATTTCAATAAGATAGATATCAAGTCATTGATGACAATAATAGAGAATACATTCTTGCTACGAAATTGCAAGCAAAATATAACATATGCCAAGGTGCAAAAACGCCCTTGTTTGAATCACTCTATGCACCTATGCCTAGCCCCTTGCGTCAACAAGGATATTGGTGCAGAATACAAGATTGAGGTGCGAAGAGTAATAGATTTTCTCAAAGGAAATTTGGGCGAGGCAAAGGAAATATTGACCAAAAAGATGCTAAATGCGTCTAGCATGGAGAATTATGAGAAGGCAATAGAGTATCGCAATCACTTGGCATTGATAGAGAACATCGGAAGACAGAATATTACAGAGCTAGCCAGCAATATAGACCTAGATATATTCGGCTACGCCACTAGTGACGAGCATACCGCTATATGCCTACTGGTTGTTCGTGGTGGCAAAATGGTGGGCAGTAGCAACTATACCATTGTAGACAGCAGTATTAATGATGACGATATCAAGACCAACTTCATTACTCAATATTATATGAGTCAGAAGGCTGTGCCAGACAATATAGTATGCGATATAGACGATACAACCACACTTAGCTCTTGGCTAGAAGATTTTGCTGGCAAGAAGATATCTGTCACTAATCCAAAGATGGCAACTAAGAGAAAACTATTGGACATGGCTACAGAGAATGCAAAGGAATATCTGACAAAAACTATTCAGCAAAAAACTGTGTATATGCTAAAGACAGAAGGTGCTATGCAGACCCTACAAGAGAAATGCAAACTGCGTCACCTACCTACTAGGATAGAAGGCTATGATATATCTAACCTACAAGGCACCAACACAGTCGCTAGCATGGTCGTATTTGAAAACGCTAGCCCTAATAAGAAACATTATAGGAAGTTCAAGATAGACATAGACCAGCAGAATGACTTCTATAGTATGTCCAATGTAATCAGAAGAAGATTCGACGAATACGCCAAGGGCGAGGATGTTAGCTTTGCTAGACGACCTAGCCTAATCCTTATAGACGGCGGCTTAGGACAATTGCACAAAGCAAAAGAAGTGCTGGATGATCTAGGGATAGACATAGACATCATATCGCTGGCAAAGCGGGACGAGATGATATACACCACACATTCCTCCACTCCTATACGCCTAGCAAAAAGCGACTATGCCCTAAGGCTGCTACAGAATGTCCGTGACGAGAGCCATAGATTTGCTATCACATTCCAGAAATCTCTAAGAAAAAACACTCTGACCAGCCAACTAAACCAAATCAGCGGCATTGGTGACAGGACTGTAAATATTCTTTTGAGCCATTTCAAGAGCGTAGCGAAGATAAAGTCTGCTAGCATTGATGAACTGTGCCAAGTCAAAGATATAGGAAAAAAGACTGCAGAGAATATATACAATTATTTTCACAAATAAATAACTTACATCATATATAATATAAAATTTTCTCTTAACAAGGAGATAAATACATGAACTTATTCTCTAACGATGTACTATTAATATTGCTGATATCAATCCTTGCTTCTGCCACAGAGACCGACCTAAATACCAATTCCAACTTTTTATTATTACTGCTTCTAATACTGTCTACTAGCAACAATAATAACTGCTCTGACAACAACTGTAATAATTGCAACAACGGATGCAGTGCTTGTAGCTTGTTTTAGTATTCAAATTAGTCTTACATCAATACAATATTTATACCTTTTGCATATTTTGATATTGTACGCTTTATCCACAACCAAACACCTTGGTTGTGGATTTTTTACCACTAATGAAATTGCAATATGGGGGTCAAAATAGTTGACAACATATATATATATATATAATTTTAGTGTACAATTTTACTTAATTCTATGCGTTTTT
>CAYSUG010000037.1:0-3624 GCA_964434145.1 uncultured Christensenella sp.
CAATATACTTGGTCTTGTAAAATTCTGGCGAATTTTAATGCCGCCCAAGTATATACGTCCTCATCTTAGATTATGTGGTTACAGATTATAATTGGCGTCTAAGCATATACATTTTCGCCTAAGCTTATATGGATGTTAAATAAAAATGATCGATGCATACAAACGTGCTAGCCTAAGGTTATGCGGTTTTAAAGATTGTGAGAAAGAATAAAAAATGGAGAATGCACAAAATTAATTAAAATCAATTGATATTGAGTGAGAAATTTATAAATATTAATAATAGAGATCAAAAAAACAACACAAAAAATATCTTTGTGTTGTTAAATACAATTAGATTATTCTGCCTTCTTAGTAGCAGTCTTTCTAGTTCTCTTTACAGGTGCCTTCTCAGTAGTCTCTTCTACTTTTTCCTCTACTACTTTTTCTGCCTTAGGCGCCTTAGCAGCTTTCTCTTCTACCTTAGTCTCTGTAGTAGCAGATACTTCCTTTCTAAGCTTGTCAAAAGCTGAAGAAAGTCTTGCAACCTTATTGCTAGCAGTATTCTTATGAAGAATGCCTTTGCTTCTAGCAGCATCGATCTTGCTAACAGTTTCTTTTAGTAGAGTCTCTGCAAGAGTAACATCTTTCTCAGCAAGAGCCTTCTTATACTTCTTAATTTGAGTTCTAAGAGAACTTCTTACTAATTTGTTCTCCTCTTTCTTTCTTGCTATAGTGTTAATTCTTTTTTTAGCTGATTTAATATTTGCCACAATTTTTCTCCTTATAAATGTTAACTATTTAAAAATCGTGACTATTTTAGCACATAATATTTCAAAAAGCAAGGTTATTTTATCATTTTATTCAAAAATAATAGTTTATTGATTCATAATTTGAGAAAAACTATATTATGGGAAGTTGTCAGCAAGTGACACAAAGTGGCATTTGCTAGCAACTGATGTTTATTCAATCTGTGTGTAGCCATTCCCAATGGCTGTAGTGTGTTAGCACTTTGCAACGTAAGTTGCAATAACATATAGATTATAATGTAGGTGAATATTATATGAAGAAAGAAAGTGAAATAGCACAAATCAGTGACATATTATCAGAAATAATAGAAAGCAGCGGGATAGAAGCAAGCAAATTTGTATCGAATAATGTTGTAACTATCAAAAGCAGAAAATATAGCATAGAGCATTTTGAGGTGAAAAACAAGGCTGATGCAAACAGCTTAAATCGACCTATAGGTGATTATTATCTGATGTCAATAACTGATATCAGAGAGGTTAGCAAATCTACGTTGGTTCATTATTCTCGTACAATTGCTGATATATTGAAAATTATGATGGCGAGCTTGAGTGCTAATGATGAAGTACTAGTAGTAGGTCTCGGTAATCGTGATATACAGTCTGATAGTCTAGGCAGCAGGGTAGCAGATCAAGTAATTGTTTCTAGGCTACTAGAAGACAGAAAGTCTGGCTGGCCAAGTGTATCTGCAATAGCGCCTTCGGTTATGGGTGAGACTGGGATAGAGACAAGAGATATAATTGATGCAGTGGCAAGCAAAATAGGTGCTAAGTATATAATAGTAATAGATTCATTGTGTGCTAGTTCTGCCAAGAGACTGGGGACTTCTATTCAGATTACTAATGCAGGAATAGTTCCTGGTGGTGGAATTCAGCAGCCGAAGGAAGGAATAACAAGGGAATCAGTGGGATGTGAAGTAATATCGATAGGAGTTCCACTGATGATATACGCCAAGACATTTTGTGATAAATCTAGCCAAATCGATGATAACTTAGTAGTAACTTTTCATGATATTGAGTTTGTTGTGTCAGAGCTTGCAAGGACTATTGCAAAAGGGATCAATCTTGCGTTATTTGGAATTGATAATCTATAATTAACTTATAATAAAGTATGGAGAGTATTAGAAATTATATTATAGTCGGCGTTATTGCCATAGTTAGTTTTTTTATATTGTTATACACATATTTTTCTTTATCTTATCCTATTATGTACAAAGAATATGTCATGAAATACGCCGACTATGTGGAAATTGACCCTGTTATGATATACAGCGTGATAAATGTAGAGTCATCATTTAGGAGTAATGTCGTCTCTGAAGCTGGGGCGGTAGGGCTAATGCAGTTACAGTTATCTACTGCAAATGACATGGCAAAAAAGTGTAATGATAATTTATTGAAAAACCAAGAAGAGCTAATGGATGTAGAACTGAATATCAAGTACGGCTGTATGTACTTAAGATATCTAATTGATTATTATTGCAATACTGAAACTGCACTGGCTGCGTACAATGCAGGACTAGGCAATGTCAATGAATGGCTGCAAGACAAAAGTTATTCTGAAGATGGCATTACCATACACACTATTCCATACAAGGAAACTAGGCAGTATATAGAGAGGATCAAAAAGAATATAACTATATACAATATATACAATAATATAGGCAAATTTGAATAATTAAAAATAATAATGTTGACAAAATACTTAAAAAGCAATATACTCTAGTGTATTAAACAAAATTACATTATGGAGATGAAAAAAATGGCTTTACCAGAAAATCCTAGTCTAGGACTTACGAAAGAGACAGATATTAGACTGAACAAAATCAATTTATTGAAAGAGAATGGAATCAATCCATATGCGGACAAGTATGAAATTACTCATACACTAGAAGATGCTAGAAAGGCAGAAATGGACACGAAAGTAAAAGTGGCTGGAAGGATGACTTTTAGGAGAACTTTTGGAAAATTTATGTTCATACAACTTAGCGATATTTTTGCTAAGATTCAGGTGAGCTTGAGCGTTAATGAGATTGATATAGAGAAATTTAAATTTTTTAAAACATATGTAGATATTGGTGACTATGTAGGCATTGAAGGTGAGATGTACACAACTCAGACTGGAGAGATTACTATCAAGGCACTATCTTATGAGTTGCTATCTAAGGCAATGCTGCCTCTGCCAGAGAAATTCCATGGACTAACAGATATAGAGGCGAGATATCGCCAAAGATATCTAGACCTTATAACTAACGAAGAATCTAGGAAGGTGTTACTTGGAAGAAGCAAACTGGTATCATTTATTAGAAGTTATCTTGAGAAAAATGGGTTCTTAGAGGTGGAGACACCTATTCTGCAAGGAGCTGTGTGTGGTGCATCTGCTAAGCCATTTATGACTAAGCACAACGCGTTGGACAAGATGTGTAATCTTAGAATCGCTCCAGAGGTATACTTAAAACAAGTTGTGGCAGGTGGTTTCCCAAGAGTATTCGAGGTAGCAAAATGCTTTAGAAATGAAGGCATGGACGCATCCCACTTGCAAGAATTTACTCAAGTTGAGTGGTATGCAAGTTACTGGAATTTCGAGGATAATATCAGATTTTTCACCAATTTCATTAGAGAGTTGACTACATATATGCTTGGCAAGCCTGAGATTGTTATTGGAGATAAGATATTCTCGCTTACACAAGAACTGAAAAGGGTAGATTATACAGCTACTATTAATAGTGTACTAGGATTTAATGTACTAGATTATGCTAATCCTGATGATCTGAAGAAAAAAGTAAATGAGCTGCATATGTTTGATCATGAAGACATTGACTCATTGAAGACTTGTGGCGCAGTT
>CAYSUG010000037.1:3634-9848 GCA_964434145.1 uncultured Christensenella sp.
TCTATAAGAGAAAAATAAGACCACAAATAATTGAACCAACAATTCTTTACAACTATCCAGCTTGCTTAGTTCCATTAGCAAGACCTAATGATGCTGATACAAGAACGATTGAAATGTTCCAATTCTTAATCAATGGCGAGGAACTATGCAAGGCGTATTCTGAATTGGTAGACCCAGTAATCCAGAGACACACATTAGAAGAGCAAGCTAAGGCAAAGGCAATGGGCGATGAAGAAGCAATGGATGTGGACGAAGACTTCTTGCTAGCCATGGAGCATGGTATGCCTCCAATGTCTGGCCTAGGAATGGGTATTGATAGATTATTAGTAATGTTATATCAGCAACCTAGTATTAGGGACGTAGTATTATTCCCTATAATGAAATAGTTATACAATTTTAAAAACTGCATTACTTTTCTTGGTTATTTGTCCATTTGTATAGTATAATAATAACAAGAAGTTGTAAAATCAACATCTAAATAAATTATTAAAGTGAGAATTATATGAGTGTATTTTTTATAGACAGCAATAGCGAATTGTGGTACGACAAGGTAGAGAAGTTAGGTATAGAGTACATTAGTATGCCTTACACCCTTGATGATACTGAATATTATTATGATATGGGCAAAAATACCGATTTTAAGGCATTTTATGATAAAGTGAGAAAGGGGTCAATGCCTATAACTTCGGCATTGAATCCACAGAATTATGAAGATATCTTTACACCATTCTTGGAGCAAGGCAATGATATTATTTATGTTACTTTCTCAAATGCTATGAGTGGAACATTCGATCACTTGCAGACCGCGATTAAGACATTAAAAGAGAAGTTCCCAAATCGAAGTATCAGATATGTAGATACCAAGAATATATCTGTCGGTGCTGGCATAATTGTCTATCTGGCTGCGTTGGAATACAAGAAGGGTGCTTCTGATGATGAAATTATTGAGTTCGTAGAGAACTTTCGTGACGAGTTATGTGAATATTTTATAGTAGACAATTTAATGCATCTAAAGAGAGGTGGTAGGTTGTCTGCCATATCAGCTGCAGTAGGAACCTTGTTAGGAATTAAACCCGTGTTAGGAATTAATCTAGATGGCAAGATTGATACAGTAGCAAAAGTAAATGGTAGAAAGAAATCAATTTTATCATTATTAGATTTGCTAAGACAAAAGGGTCAAAATGTGGCGGATTATCCTATTGCTATTTTGCATGCAGATTGTATAGACGATGCCAATTATTTAAAAGAGAAGATCCAAGAGGAATATGGCAAAGATTTAGAGATATGGTTACAAGATATTGGTCCTACCATTGGTACGCATTGCGGCCCAGGCACTCTAGGCATTGCATTTCATGGTAAAAAGTAATAATATTAATTAGACACTAAATAAAAAAGTTTAGTGTCTTTTTTCTTCTAAGTCAATATGAGAAAAGTAGCCTACATTATTAACAAATTGGAATTGATATTTAATAAATATATATAAATTATCAAATAGGTAAGTATTTTTCGATTTAGTATTGACAAAAGTCTTACTTTAGTGCTACAATAACTGTAGATTTTTTTAGTGAATAAATAAGAGGTATAATATGACTGATGTTTTATATGTAATTCTAGAAATTATTTGCATTAGCCTAATGGTAGGAGTGGGCGCGTTCCTTTTATCTTTGATACTTGATGCTATATTTAGTGCTTTTTCTGCTACAGAGGGCTTGTATTTTAACAAAGGTAAGAGAGAGAAAAAGGTGGAGAATGTGACAGACTATAGTGATGTAGTTGTTCACAATAATATTGATAACACGACAACTAATGTTGCGACTGCGGAAGTTAAAGAGGCTGAAGAGTTCACTGAGGTAGACTTTAATAAAGCTGTAGAAGAGCAGAAGGCTTTGCAGTCTAAGATTGACGAAGAGAAGAAGCAAGAGGTGTCACAAGAGCCAAAGGCCGAAGAAGATTTTGATGCCATTCTAGATGAGGTTGCTAAGGAAGCTATAGTTTTATATAACGATGAGGCTAAGACCAAGAAGGTAGAGAAGAAAGAAGTTGCTCCTGTAGTAGAAGAGAGGAAAGAAGAGGTCGTAGCAGAGCCAAGAACTGAAGTTGTTAAATCTGAGACTATAGATGTAGACAACGCAGCTATTGACAAACAATTACAAGAACTTCGTCTTGCCAAGGAAATGTTTGAGAAAGAACGTAAAGAATTGGTTAAGTTAAAGGATCAGTTGTACAAAGAGAAGTATAAAAATCCTAGAAACCATAACAAGAAGAATAAGTACAAGCAATATTCTAACGGCAATTACTCTAAAGAAGAGATTAGAGAGTTGAAAAGGGAATGGAGATTAAGAGAGACCGAGCTATTAGAACTGCAAAGACTGCAGAAAGAAGAGAATGACAAGGAAGTTCAGGCACTAGTAGCAGACCTAGAGAAGTCGAAAGAAGAGATTAAACAAAAACAACAAGAGATCAACGATCTAATTGCAAAGGAAAATGACTATTCTAAAGAATTAGCTGACCTAGAGCAAATGAAGTCAGAGTGGAGAGACAAAGAAAAAGAGTTTGTTGCTCAACAGGAAGAAGAAATAGCAGAATATGAGAAGTTATATGACGAACTATCTTATGCGCTAGATACTTACAAAGACGATATTACTAAGAAGGAAAAAGAAATAGCTCGTCTAAAAAAACTGAATGAAGATTATAGCAAAGAAACGGCAGACCTTCAGATATTAAAAGATAACTTAAAAGAAAAAGAAGAACAAATCCATGATTTGCAAGAAAGTCATAGAAGAGAAGATCAGCAATATACTGATTCTTTGATAAGAGAATTGGAAATTTCCAGAGCAGAGATAGTAACAAAGCAAGAAGAAATAGACGCATTAAGAAAAGAGAACAGTGACGTAACTAGCTATGTCAAAGAGTTAGAGGCTCTGAAGGAAGAATTACAGGCAAAACAACAAGAGTTAGAGAATAGACAAGAACTGCAAAAAGAAGAGAATGAGAAACAAATTGACAAGCTAACAACTGAATTGGAAGATTTTATCGACAAGATGGAATCGAAAGAAAAAGAGATTCATACTCTAAAAGATGAAGAGAAAGATTATTCTAATGAGATCCTAGAGCTAGAGGAAATGAAGAAAGCTTGGGATAAGAAAGAAAGAGAATTAGAAGAAATCCAGTCTAGAATAAGAGATGACGAAAGAAAAGAGATTGAATTAATCGAAAAACGTATTGATGAAATAAGAGCACTAATCGAACATCTTAAGAAAGAGATTGATGCTCTAAGAAAAGAACTCGACAAAACAATAAGAAATGTGTCTAATTCAGATGCTAATGCTGCGGGCAAAAATATAGCGGACGTTAAGGATGCAATTGCTAGCCATGAGATGCAAATCAAGGAACTAGAAAAAGAAATTGGTAAGCTATTAATTACTCTTATAACCAAGTTAAATAGAGAAATTGATAACATCAAGATCTTGATCGAGAACAAGGAAGTAGAGATTACAGAGTTCAAGAAGTTGAAACAGGATACTTCATATCAATCAAGTGAATTGAAGCATTTGACTAAACAATTGAAAATTAGTGAAGATGACCTAGCTCATTATACGGACAAATACAATAAATCCTCTTTAGTAGAAACTAACGATAGCTTAGCAAGTAAGTACCAAGGAATTAACAAAATGACCGCTAAGCTGACTAAGATAATTCAAAATGTAAGTCAGTTAGAAAAAGATAATGTTCAGGTTAGCAAAAATACAGAGATCAAAAGATTAGAGTCTCATAATGCAGATTTGAAGAGTCAGAATGAACAACTAAAACGAATAACAAAGAGTCTTCAGGAATTGAGCCAGAACAAAAATAACAGTGATGCAGATGGTCCTATTAGATACGCAAATAGTAACAACAATGCTACTATCGAGTATTCTAAGAAATCATATAAGAGGGTAGTTGAGACAACCACAACAGAGTCTGACGAGATTGTAAAACCAAGTCAATCCCAGGAACCTGAGATAATAGTAGAAGCTAACGTAGAGGATAAAAAGGACGCTGACACATTTGTTAAGGTAGCAGAAAAACCAGCACCTATTAAGCAAAGAAGTGCAGCAACAGCACAGTACGAGGCAAAATTGGCCAAATTACAGTCTGAGCTGAGTGAAGCAGAAAAAGAATTCAAGAAGATTAGCAAAGAGTATTTACCATTACTAAGAATCAAGAAGGCTTATGAGAGAGACACAAATAAGTTAGCTAAGAAAGAAATGCAAGTAGCAAAGCAGAAGATTAGTCTATATGGTGTGAAGAATACTAAGATTAGCCAAGAGAAATCTGAGAAGATTAAGAGTGATATGGCTATAATCGAAGATTTGAGAGATAGCATCAAATCTTGTGAGGCTGTTTTGGTTCAGAATGAGAACAGATTGCCAGATTTGGAAAAAAATTATACACTAATCAATAAGCATATAACACTTTTAAAAGAAGATATAGAGCATATAAAAGATATTATGAACGAATAATATAGAAGCACTTAAGTGAGTAAACTTAGGTGCTTTTGTCATTTTTAATTCACATTGGCAATATTATATATTGTAATAATTAAGAAGGAAATATATGAAGAAAAGAAATATAATTATTAATAGTATTATTGCAATTATGCTTACCGCACTATGTCTATTTACGACCTCCCTTAGTACCTCATTTGCGTCTAATTATGATAATGAAAAGGTTATATATAGTGGCAACAAGCAATCTAACAATGTATCTCTTATGATTAATGTGTATGAGGGGGCCGAATATGTAGAAGCTATCCTAGATAAATTAAAAGAGTATGATGCTAAGGCGACATTCTTTGTCGGCGGCGTATGGGCAGAGAAAAATATTGAAACACTTGGCAAAATAATCGCAAATGGTCACGAACTTGGCAATCACGGGTACTTGCATCTAGATCATGACAAACTAGATTACAATCAAAATTATGATGAAATATTGACTTGCCATAATCTAGTTAAAGTTTATACTGATTATACAATGAATTTATTCGCCCCACCTAGTGGTGCATATAATAATGCGACAATCCAAGCGGCCGAGAACCTTGGGTATATAACCATAATGTGGTCCAAAGACACAATTGATTGGCGAGACCATGACACAAAATTAATTTATAATAGAGCTACAGAAGGAGTGCAAGGTGGGGACTTGATCCTTATGCATCCTACAGAATGTACTGTATCGGCTCTTTCTGCAATATTAGAAAATTACAAAGTAAACAACCTAGCCGCAGTTACTGTTAGTCAAAATTTATTGATTGAATAACCAGCTATAATCGTATGACATAAATTTGCTTGTGTTGTCTGGAATCATTACACTTACTTTATTGCTAATATTATAATTCTTGGATTCTCTAGACTTATATTTGATATAGTATGTGATCTCATCGTCATTAATGGAAGAATCAACATAACTATTCAATCCTTTTTGACCATCGATATTTGCCACTATTATTTCTCTATTGTTTTCGATTTTTATTATTTGATAATCATAGAACTTGTCGTTATTGAATGCAATTGTTACTTTTCCGTTGCTATATTCCGCTGAAATATCGCAAGTATAAGTATTATCCTCTATATATTTGTTTGGCAAATATCTTTTGCTGAAATAATCCTTGATTGTATATCTTTCGTCTGTTGTGTCTGATGCTAAGTATATTTGATTGTCTCTCACATATGCAATGTTATTGATATTACATATTGTTACACTATCTGGCATAACAAATTTGCTAGGTGTATTAATGTTATTTAGATAACTAAAGACATCTTTGATTGCTGATGTGGCATACGTGCCACCATTGTTGCTGCTATCTAGATTACTTTCACTATCCAAGGTATAATTTCCTAACCAACAACCCACAGAATACTCTGAAGTATATGCGATGCTTATAGCATCGCTATTTTTGTTACTACCGGGGATTGCTACCGTACCCGTTTTGCCAGCAATATCACAAGGCAGATATTTTAGCCTTTTGCTTGTTCCATACTTCACTCCATCTTGTAGTAGACTCGTCATTAAGAATGCGGTATCTTCGCCGATAATTTGTTTGCTGTCTCTATAATCAGAATATATTGTAGTACCATATTTGTTCTTGATACACTTAATATATGATAAGGGCTTGTAATTGCCTCCGTTGGCAAAGACTGTATAACTATTGGTTAGCGTATCTAGCCTAGTTCCT
>CAYSUG010000038.1:0-9826 GCA_964434145.1 uncultured Christensenella sp.
ACTACCAATATGTCAGAGCTGGGGCCAGAAGACTTTCCAATATTCGATGACCTGGTCGAGCTGGTGGACGAGATGATAGCCAAGGAAAAAGATGAATATCACCTGCGTAATCTGCAGACTATAAGGGTATATATAGAGAAATTCTCTACCGGTGGCCGTAATAGTAACCTATGGAACGGACCTAACAGTATTAGGACGAACGAGAACTTTATATGTTTTAGCTTCCGTACATTGATATCCAACCGTAACGATATCATAGCTAATGCACAGATGCTATTGGTCTTCAAGTACTTGGATAGCGAAATTATCAAGAATAGAGACTTTAACCTAAAATATTTTGCCAATGAAGAACGTGAAGAGGACCACAGAAGAGTAATAGTAGCGGTCGATGAGGCGCACGTGTTCATCAATAAGAAATACCCAATAGCGTTGGATTTCATGGCACAGATGGCAAAGCGTATCCGTAAATACAACGGAATGCAGATAATAATAACACAGAATATCAAAGACTTCGTGGGAAGCGAAGAGATTCAGCAACAGAGTACCGCTATTATCAACGCGTGTCAGTACTCTCTAATCTTGTCTCTGGCGCCTAACGACATGAACGACCTAATTAACCTATATCGTAACGCGGGAGGTATCAATGATAGCGAGAAAGACTCTATCATATCCGCGAAGCGTGGCCAAGTATTCCTTATCACTGGCCCTATGAGTAGAACCACAATTCAGATACATGCACTGGCTAATACCAAGGTGATATTTGAGCAAGACCTAACTGGTGGCGTAGAAGAATACTAATACTGCATTATTTGTAGATTTTTGTAGAATATTTTATAGGAATGTATAAATATGTAATTTTATTTAAAAACATTTTGTAAAAAAGTAAATTCAATATATAATGTGTATGAATAATACTATTATATATTATAGGAGAGAAGAGTATGAATCTATTAAATGCTATCAATTATTGGTGGATTGGCGGCATAGCTGTGGCAGTAATACTGGTTATTGTATTGGTTTGTCTGTTTGTCAGTTATTATAACAAATTTGTTAAATCTAGGAATATGGTCGAAGAGAGCTTTGCTACAATGGATGTGTATCTGAAGAAAAGATATGACCTAATCCCTAACCTAGTAGAGACTGTCAAGGGATATGCTAAGCATGAGAAGGAGACTCTAGAGGCTGTAATCAGTGCTAGAAATATGGCTGCTAATTCTCAGAGTGCAGAGGACAAGATTAAGAACGAAGGCATTCTAAATGAGACATTAAAGAGCCTATTTGCTGTAGCAGAGAATTATCCTACACTGCAAGCCAACCAGAACTTTATCACCCTAATGAATGAATTAAGAGGCGTAGAGGAAGATATTGCATCGTCTAGAAAGAACTACAATGCTAAGGTGAAGACATTCAATACTAGTGTAGAGGTGTTCCCAGGCGTATTGTTTGCTAAACTATATAAGTTCAAGAAGTTTGAATTCTATGTAGTGGATGATGAGAAAGAGAGAAAGAATATCAAGGTTGAGTTCTAAATAATGAGATAAAAAATAGGAAGAAACTTTAAATTTTCTTCCTATTTTTTATCTATATCGTCTGCTATGTTGTCCACCTTGACGCCAGACTTCTTAGCGTACTTGATAGTGCTGGCTGTGCCACCAGCTCCTCCGCAATGCATAGCTATAATGCACGACGAGCAGTCTACCATATATTTGTTACGCTCCTTCATGCATCCGTCTACATAATGCTTGTATATGCACCTAATTTCATCAAGCCTAGACAGAACATCCTTGTATCTGGCTATATCATTATCATTCCATTTTTCATATTGATTCTCGCAAGGAACTGCCCCTATTAACTTGATGTCTGGATAGATTGTTTTCAATTCTAACACTATCTCCGCACATATGATGTCAAATCCTATCGCCATGCCAGTGATAAATGTGTTGTAGCCGCTAGCTATCAATGCTACTAGCTTGTCACGTACTCTTTGCTTCATATCCACACATCTAGGATCTGATTCATTGTATCCCCATGGCAATTTCTGTGGTCTGTGCCCAGTAAAACTGCAAGTCCTTTGCTTATCTATAGTAATCATTTTTTGTCATCCTCCCTATTTTTGAATACTGACAATACACATTTTACCATACTTTGTGCTTTTGCGTATTCATTTTATGCAATTTTTTTATTTTTTTGTATCTCTGAGTATATTCGTGGGCAAAAAAGTTACACTATACTTATTCTAATATATTAAGAGTAGGAGTAAATGTATGAATATACGAGATTATCTGTTGCGGATAGGCTATGTCCGTAGCAAAGCCAATCTGTCTGCAAGAGAGGTTAGTTTGCGTATGGGCATGAGTCCGCAATATGTCGCCAAGGTGGAGAGTGGGCGGATAGTACTGACATTGGAGAAGTTATTAGAAATATTAGAGATATGTAACTTCCCCGTAGAGCAATTCTTCTATCATAATATTGATGAATATCCTACCGACAAAGAATTAACATCATTATTCAGTGATTTGCCACATAGCAAAAAGGAACACCTTATAGAATTTATCAAGCAGTAACATATACCCGCCACACCTCGTCTCAATCCTTGGACATTCTTGTTTTAACTTATTTGCTTTGTAAAAAAAAAGTAATTTTACAAATGTTTTTTACGAATTTTGTCGAATTATGTAATATATTGTAGAATAGTAGGGGATAGGGTAGTATTTCGTACAGTTTTTTTGATATTCCAATATCTATGACTAATGAATTAGCCGTGGATTGTTGGCAAATATATAATTAATAGTGTATATAAGATGTTATATTATTCTATAGGATGACATGACATCCTATTTACTTTAATCATGTGTCTTAGACTCTTAGTGAAGAAAAAAATCGAGGTGATATGCAATATGAAGACAGTAGCAGATGTCGTGGTAGAGCGGCTGAATATGTATATGGGGCAGCAGAATTTGACCCAATATAGATTGGCACAACTCAGTGGAGTGCCGCTGCCTACTATCAAGGCGTTGATGCAGAGGCGAACCAAGAGTGTGGATCTAAAGACTATTATATTGCTAGCCAATGGACTGGGGATTACACCTAGTACATTTATTGACGGCGACGAATTCCTTGTTACAAATTTGGATATTTAGTGTGGCAAACTGGTCGTAGTTATAAAAAATGTGTGCAAATAAAAAAGCAAATATACAATAATTTTTTCTCTTTTTGTATACTTGCTTTTTTAATATCTATCCACAGTGATGACAAAGTGGTATTTTTTCTTTTCACCTTTGTATTTCGTCTGTAAGATGTGGGTGATGTCCTCTATAGTCAGTTTACAATCATATGGCATATCTATGTCAAAGACCAGATTGATATTTTTTTCTCCAATGACTGTGCGGAAATCGTGCAATGATAGCCGCTGGTCTATCGAGCCCAATATCTTCTCTACCTTCTCCCTGTTCTCTCTGACTAATGGATTGGTGGTGTCGATTGGATCCATGTGTATGGATAGTGATATTCCTAGTGTGTTCTTAAAATCCCGCTCTATGGTATCAATCAGTTCGTGCGACGCCATGACATCCGCAGTGGCAGACACTTCGACGTGGGCAGTGGCAAAATATGTGTTAGCTCCATAGCAGTGCAGCATGAAGTCGTGCAATCCCAATACGCCCTCGTACGCCAGTATTTTTTGCTTTAACTCTCGTATCATATCCTCGTCTTGCTTTTCGCCCAGTAGCGGATTGATAGTGTCTCTTAATAATTTGAAGCTGGATATCATAATGAATACAGATACAATTAGTCCAAATATCCCGTCTATGCTAAATCCTATATCGCCCACAACGTTGATTATGACCATAGCGCATAGGACTGCTGTCGTAGATATGACATCATTACGACTGTCTATGCTGCTGGCGTGCAGCATCTTGCTACCAATGTCCTTTGCAAAGCTGCGATACACTAGCATCTGAATAATCTTGCCAAGAATGGCTATACCCAGCACGATGTATGTAGCGATGCTAATCTCTATTCCTTCTGGCGATATTATCTTCTCTATACTACTCTTGGCTAGTAATACGCCTATTGCCATGACTATCATAGAGACTATCAGTGCCATGATATGCTCGTATCTCTCGTGACCATATGGATGCTCGCTGTCAGCGGGCTTGCTGGATAGTTTGAATCCCAATAGTACAATGACCGAACTACCCACATCGGATAGGTTGTTGATGGCATCGGCAATGATTGTAATACTGCCGCTGATAAGACCAACTATCACTTTTGCTGCAAAAAGTAGTAGATTGGTGATAATGCCAAATATCCCTGCGACCAATCCGTATCTGTATCTGACAACTTTGTCAGACGTATTAGTATAGTCTTTGATAAATAACTTCTGTAATAACCTCATATATTTGTATCCTAATATAATTTATGTATAATTGTTCTTTCGAACAACGAACACCAATGTGTTCTAGTGCTGTCATGCGACAGCACATACATAGATTGAATAAACATCAGTTGCTAGCAAATATCCCTACGGGCTGCTTGCCGACAACTTCCGATAATATAATCTAAGTGTTATTGCAACTAGCGTTGCAAAGTGCTATCGCATTACAGCCATTAGAAATGGCTACACATTGATTGAATAAACATCAGTTGTATGAAAATATCCCTTCGGGCTGCTTTCCTACAACTTCCGATAATATAATAGTTCAAAGATGATAGTACAAAGCGTTGCGTTTGTCAATATTTTTTCCCTAATTTGCTAATTTCCAAAAAATTGACTATTGACTTAATCTTGCACCATATGATACAATATATGCACGAAAAATATTAATGATAAAAGGAAAATGATTATGGCAAAAAAAGAAGTAGAGAAGATGTATTTGGACTTTGTGGCAGATATGGACAGATGTCCGTTATCATCATATGATAAGGATAGAAATGTATTAATCTATACCCAAGATGCCAAGTTGTATAAGAGATTGCGTAGTCAGGGTTACAAGGGTGCAAAAGGTAGCCAGCATGAGGGTACGGAGCAAGATGACAAGTTCTTTGCTGCTAACAAGCAGATTCTTGCTAAACAAACCGCGATGACATATGACAATGCAATATTGATGACTGTACCTACCAAGAATGGCGGGGAGTGCAAGACTGTTATATTTGCAGATAACTTTGCAGAGTTGCAATGTGCATTTATTAGTGTGTCAGACAGATGCGTATATCCTAGACCTATGGTTAATAGCACTGCTACAACCCTAGATTGGTCGGCTGTAGTAGAAGGCAAGAAGATAGACACTAATAGAATTAATGTACTACAAGAGGGCAATGCTGCAGTAAACGTAATTAATAACATAGTCATAGATACTGTTGACAGGGCGTACAAAGAGAGCGTTGCTAATAATTCTGATATAGATTTTGAGAGGACTTTTGACTAAATAATTTGACTCTGATTGTATATAGTCAGAGTCTTTTTTTGTCGAAATATGTCTAATTCTATATGGACTCTACAATTAGTAGAGTCTAATTTTTTGACTCTACGAACTCGTTTTGTAACAATATAGTGTAATGAACAATCGTAGAGCAAAATCGTAATGTATATTGCATATTTTGCAATACAATAATGTATGTAAATTGCTGGCAGAGAAATACTCTCATTCAGTAATTCGGATAATAATAAACAGGAGTGATATAATGGAAAAATTAATAATAACAATAGAGGCAACTAGTGATTTGCCAAAAGAATATCTGGATAGATACGACCTGAACATGATAGATATGGAGTTCTTGATAGACGGCACTGTGTATTCGACTAAGTCAGATAGTGTGACCTCTACAGACCTCTATGCCAAAATGAAGAAGGGTGTGAAGACATCTACTAGCCAGATTAATGAGATGTGTTACGAAGAATTTTTCTCGCAGCAATTGCAACATGGTGCGGATATATTGCATATAGCATTCTCCAGCGGACTGAGCGGGACAGGCATTACTGCACACGAGGTTGCGGAGCGATTAAATGCAAAGAATGACAAGAAGATATATGTGGTAGACTCGTTGTGTGCTTGCTCTGGTCAAGGGCTATTGGCAATTCTTGCCAGAGAGTATGCTAAGACAGCGAAGGATATCCATGATGTGATAGACTATGTAGAGAGAACTAAGATGAAGCTGTCTCATGTATTTACTGTAGACAATCTGAAATATCTGGCTAATGGTGGCAGAGTGAAGTCGTCTACCGCGTTCTTTGGTAATTTATTGAATATCAAACCTGTGATGCACGTGGATGACCTTGGTCATCTAGTGCCTTATGGTAAAGTTATATCCAGAAAGAAATCGCTTCAATCCTTGGTAGAGAAGATCAAGTCTACATATGATAATACCTCAACGTATTGTTTTATTTCTCATGCAGACTGTATAGCTGACGCTAATTATCTCTATGATCTGCTTACCTCTGATACGAATTTACGTCCAATCATCACAGATCTGGGCCCAGTTATAGGCTCGCACTCTGGCCCAGGCACTATTGCCGTATTCTATCTGGCACATGATAGGTCATAATATGTATTGATAGTGAATATGAATATTTGGCAAATAATTATATATAACTGCTATTTATAAGAAAAAATCTAATAGATAAAACAAAAAAGTGTTAAGATTTCAATTCTTAACACTTTTTTCTACCTATTAATTTCCCATTTCTTCTTCTGTCATTTGGAATTTTGGAGAGTGGTCGTATTGCTCAGTTTCTTCCATTGTTGTCTCGACTGTTTTAGTAGTCTCTGCAGCAGTCTTCACCTCATTGTCAAACTCATTAAGATCCATAGGTGAAAGGATTCTTTGACCATCTTCAGTTATGATGTATCTTCTTAGCTCTTCAAACATTTTTCATTCCCCCTTTTTCAAAATATATTATGTCAGTTTAACACACTTTTTCTGTTTGTCAAGGGGTAAATCAAAAAAAGTTTTGAAAAAATAAAAAAATATTTTTATGCATATATTGTTGATGTCCAGAAGCATTTATTTTTTAAAGTTTTAGCTTTATTTTATGGTTCCATTTCTGTATGGTCATTGCTGCATTCTAGCATTTTGTTTAGCAATGCTTCTGCTGTTTCTTCTAGCGCGTTGGCGTTAGGAATATTTTTTTCGCTAGACAATCTTTCTATTTTTTCTAATTCACGCTTGTTACTCTCGTATGCAGCCATTTCGTGTAACTGAGCCAACGCATCGGCAGCACTCATGTTTCCAACTTTATTTTCCATTTCTCATTCCTCCTTTATATTATTTTTAGTTATGCCACATATTCGTTGTCATTGTCGTCTTTGTCATTGTCTGGTGTTGTTATTTCCACCACTGTTGCATTCATGATTGGTGCACCACTCAGTAGGTCTGTTAAGTCTGTAATCTGCAAGAAATATGAATCATTAAAAGACATAATAACTTACTTCCTTTTTATTAAATATTTTTTATTGTATCCTTATTGTATCACTGTTTTTTCACTTGTCAAGACCTAATTGATAAAAAGATTGGCGTAACTTTACATTTTTTCACATTTTAAGATAATTTGTGGATAATTTCATTTTGTCGAAGATTGTCACTTTTTCACTTCATTTGTCGAATAGCATATATACATAGATATTTGGTTGCAATTATCTACAAATTTTGCTAAGATTACTGCAAATATACTAGTTTGGGGCAGCATTTTATAATATCATTGCAACAACGTATAGACTAACTATATAATGACAGTAGATGATGCATGAAGAATATATAAGGAGTATGGATAATGAATACAATATTTCTGACCAGTAATATAGATACTTATTACAAGGACGCTGAGGGGACAAGAATCTCACAAGCTATCAGTAATACTAATCAGCTGTTGGACAACCTAAAGGGCAGCATCAATGCGTATAACAATATGTTGTACATCGCTAGTGACCCTAATGCCCATGATATTACAGATATGTATGCTAATCTGTTCTTTGAGTCGTTGGAAGCGTGTATGCCATTCTCGCATTACAATATACTAGACGGAAGGACTATGGATAAGGCGGCAGAGCTGGTGCAGAGTGCGGACTTTATAGTCCTAGGTGGTGGTCATGTGCCTACACAGCTTCAATTCTTCCAAGATATTCAGCTGGCGAAGCTAATTAGGGAGACTGACGCTGTTATATGTGGCATCAGTGCTGGCAGTCTGAATTGTGCTACATCTGTATATTGTCCACCAGAGCTGGAGGGCGAGGCGGCAGACGAGAACTTCCCCAGATATTACACAGGGTTGGGCTTGACAGAGATCAATATTATGCCACACATTGCTGACCTAAAGGACGAGGTCGTAGACGGCAAGTCTGTATTCAATGAGTTCGTATTGCCAGACAGCCACGATACGACTATGTTGGCAATACCTGACGGCAGTTATGTCATGCTGACGGACTCTTCTGTCAGACTATTTGGCGAGGGATATGTCATACATGACGGCAAGATGGATAGGATATGTGCAGACGGCGAGGTTGCTGAATTGTAGCAATCAATTGAATAAAAAAATCAGTTAGTAGGTAGGTAATACCCCTCTAACTGATTTTTTCTTCTAAAAAGACCAATTGTCAATGCAGTCCTCTACATTGTCCTCTGGGTCGTAGTCTGGCTCTCCCTCGTATGGTACAACATTAGAAACAACAAGATTTGAGTCATTGTTATATTTCTTCTTCAGATAATCAAGAATATCTCCAATCTCTTCCGCATCCTTGCCACTCAATATCTCTTCTATCTTTGCAATAGAGTCGGACGGTGTATCTTCATCTAATTTGTTGGTACTATTCACACCCAATACACCTTTTCGTATGTGTTGAATATTGTCTCTGGCAACTGCCATTCTATCATTAATATATCGTTTGTATTGTCGTTCTTTATCAGAGTATTGTTCTTCTAGTTTTTGCAATTCGGATTCCATTTTTCCCTTTATTGTACCTATCTCAATTTTTTTGCGATTTTCTAACTCAGTCATGGCAGCTTCCAAATCTGATAGGAAATATTGCTTTAGAGTATCCCATGTATCATCTAGATATTGACCTCTGACATCTTCTGGCAATTCACTAGCTAGTTCTTTGATAAATGAATATGTGTATATAGATGTATTTTCGTCATCCGGCATTCCATATTGAGAGAAAGTTACAGTATAAGTGTTTTGTGACTTGATGTTAAGATATTTAATTTTTATTGAATTTGGTTCGTAGTTTTTTGTTATCAAAAACTGCTCAATAACCATATTATCTGTATGTACTCCTTGAACAGTTCTGTTTACAATACCTTGTAGTTGCTCTTCTGTCAGCATTGCTAAATAATTTGTCTCGTTTGCCATTATTGCATCTCCTTGTCTTCTTGTGTTACAGTTGTTAATTGTTCGCTCGATGAGTTATTTACATTTTTTTCTCTAGTATCTAGTATGTGTTTGATATGTGCAGTAATCTCTTCTTTGCTTTTATCCTTGTGACCTAGTGTACCTATATTGACGTGACATTTTTCTCTATTGTATTTGTCTCTTGCCACGATTAGTCTCCCATCTCTTCTTTTTTGTGTGCATTTGTTCTTATTTTACTAAATGAGTCAAATACGCCTTCTACATTCTTTCTATACAATTTGTATTCTATAGATACTGCTGCGGCTTTTGTTTGTTCTAATTTTAATATTTCTTTGTCATAATCTGCTTTGATCTGATTGCATCTTTCTTCTCTTTGTTCAATCATCTTATCCAGTACTGCACTTTGTGCTGCGTCTAAGTATTCTATTGTAGTCATCTTGTCTGGAAGATGGCTAGCAACTGTCTGTATCCAAGAGAATGAGT
>CAYSUG010000039.1:0-9533 GCA_964434145.1 uncultured Christensenella sp.
AAGGATATAAAGTTTAATTTTAAATTAATTAAATGATATAACTACTGCATATTTTTAAATATATAAAGGCACTATGTTGTTCTAACATAGTGCCTTTTCTGCAACTTTATTTCGCTAGTTTCAAATTGCCTAGACCTTTAGGATTCTTTTAAAAAACCGATAAAAGAAAAGAATCTGATATGAAACAAAATTGTAAGATAACCCGAAAGGTAAAAAATATCCACCAATTCACTGGTGGATATTTTTGTTGTTAACTTATATGTCGGATTAGTTAATACTCTTTTGTGATTCTGCAATAAATTGAATATAATTCACAGAAGTATTAATCACGGCGTTGTTGTGACGAATCTGAAAAACTCTTCTATGGTAACTTTCTCTGGATTGACACGAGTAACTCTACTACCATTAAGGGTCTTGATCATATTGCCGCTAATTCTTTCTATCTGTTCCTTGCTGCCCAGAGCCGCCAGGATGAAGATTTCTTCTGTAGAAAGGTTGCTACAATCAGTAATCATACGAGTACTAGCTATAGATTCTCTATTGAAAGTGTTCTCTCCACGTCTGATATGAGTATTGTAATTAGCAGATGAACCTGGATTATAGAATTCTACCCAAGTTGTAGCATTTAATGCCTCATTAGGTGATATTGGATTCTCTGCAGTGGCATTAGCAAGAGTCTCGCAAGCCCTAACGTATTCTTCGTTAGTAATCTCTCTAGAATCCTCTAATGTGTCGTTATATGACTCTACAGTCTCTATAGAAGCCAACGAACTAGGTGTATAAGGTCTTTCTTTGCCATTAGATATATTGGATATTAATTCCTTTGCTCTGTTTGACATATCTTTATCTTCTTTGTATTAAACTGATATTTATTATATCATGCTTGGAGTTCATTGTCAATGCTGTAATTTTTTGAAAAAATGAGCCCCCAAAGTTATATAACTTTAGGAGGTTCATTTGATTTTGATTATCAGTTTATTATTATAGTCTATATTATTCGCCCATCACTTTTTTGGAATCACTAGGTACACTTAGATCAAGCAAATCTAGTTGTTGAGAAACCTTAAAGTTAGCATAGTCTTCTAATACATTGTAATTCTTTTTTAATTCAATAAGTTTATTTTTTCTATCTTCTGCTAACTTAATATGTTCATTATCTAGACGAAGACCTGTAGATTTGATAGAGTCTAGATAATTTTCCTCACAACTTTTGATCCAAGTAGGGATTTGGTCTGCAAATTGATCCAAAGTAGCCGCATCTGCTAAGCTTAAGAATGTAACCAAATTAGGATATTGAGACATTATTTGGTCTCTAATTTGTCTAGAATCAGGTTACAAACAATTCTGTGCTAAGGCATTATCAAAAGAAACGCTATTAACGTGTGTCTTTATAGCACTAAAAGGAAATTGTGTCAAATCAACATCCTTTTCGTCAGGAAGTTTTGCGGCGTCGAACCCTTGCGCAATTACAGACAAGAATGCTTTGTCTGTGTAAAAATCCATATTCTGAACATCTTCAGTCTTCTTATAATAAATTTCTACTGTTGCATCAGCTAAGTTGTCTTGCTTTTCTGGATCGCCAGCCTCCGCAGCTCTTTTTGATAATAATTCTTCAAAAGATGTTATTTCAGTGTATTTTGCCATTTCATATTCTCCTAAATACAATATTTATTATTGTGAGTATAGCACAAAATGTTTTAATTTGTCAAGTGAATGTAGATTGTATGCCTCGCGTTTTAAACAAAAACCATAGAAAACTACAAAAACAATGAATTTGTTAGATAAACCGGTCTATGAATAATGTCAAAAAATACTTGACAACGGGCTTTTAATTGTGTAACATATGGGTGTTAGGGTTATGTGATGTATGCTTTATTACTAATGTAATCTATGACGTCTAATGAGTTGTGCGAAGGCGGCGATTTTATCCGCCGCCCTAGTGCAATCGTTATTAAAATTGAATATTTTATTTTGTTATAAAGACGCTAATATGGAAGACAAGGCGAACTATGGTGTGACAAGGAGAGAATTGCTGGGTGGTGCGAAGCAATCGGGTAACTATAGATGCGTTATCACTTCCAGAGTCGCTGGCTGAATACAATAGTAGGCCATGCCGGGACTTCCCGTGATAGAAGTGAGGAGTGATAGCTCCAAGGGCATTAACAAGTGGTATAATTTCCTTAGCGAAATCTTGTTTTTGCTAGGGAATTTTTTTATTACAAGGAGAAAAAATAATGTACAAGAAAGTAGCAGAATTAAATCTGCCTAGGACAGAAAAAGAAGTGTTAGCTTTTTGGCGAGAAAATGATGTTAAGGGCAAGTGTCTGAAGCATAACGAGGGCAAGGAGATATTCTCATTCTTCGAGGGCCCACCTACTGCTAATGGAATGCCTCACGCCGGCCATGTCTTGACCAGAGCATTGAAGGATGTATTCAATAGGTCTAAATCTATGCAAGGATACTATGTGCCTAGAAAGGGTGGCTGGGATACTCACGGGCTGCCAGTAGAGATATCTGTAGAGAAAGAGATAGGCATATCTGGCAAGCAGGAGATAGAGCAGTATGGCGTAGAGAAGTTCGTCGAGGCGTGCAAGAAGGATGTATGGAAATATGTCGATCTATGGAAGGATTTTAGTGAGAGAGTAGGATATTTTGTCAACATGGACGATGACTGCTATGTAACCTATCATGACGACTATATAGAGAGTGTATGGTGGAGCCTAAAAGAACTGGACAAGAAGGGGCTGTTATACAAAGGTTATAAGGTATTGCCTAGTTGTCCTAGTTGTGGAACTGCATTGTCTAGCCACGAGGTTGCGCAAGGATACAAGGAGCGTAATGATCTGACTGCTGTGGCGAAATTTAAGGCATTGGACGAAGACAACACATATTATCTGGCATGGACGACCACTCCATGGACATTGCCATCAAATGTGGCACTGGCTGTTAATCCAAAAGAGATGTATGTTAAGCTTACTTTCGACGGCGTGAATTATATCATGGCAGAAGCCTTAATTGGCCATTATTTTGACAAAGACTACGAGGTTGTGGCAAAATATACTGGAAAAGAGCTAGAAAGAAGGAAATACGAGCCTTTATTCGACTTTGCTGGAGAGAAGGCAAAGGAGACTGGATACTATGTAACTTGTGCAGAGTATGTAACACTAACTGACGGAACAGGAATAGTGCACATTGCACCTGCATATGGTGCGGATGATAATGCTGTAGGTATGGAGTACGGATTGCCATTTGTACAACTAGCTGGCAGTGATGGATTGTTCAAGGACGGATGTGGCAAATATACTGGACGCAATGTATTTGAGGTCAATGAAGAGATTGCCTTTGATCTAAAGGCAGAGGGCAAGATATTCAAGCTGGAGAAGCACAAGCACGAATATCCACATTGCTGGAGATGTAAATCACCACTAATTTACTTTGCCAGAGATGGTTGGTTTGTCAGAACAACCGCTATCAAGGATCAATTGATTGCGAACAACAAGAGTGTGAATTGGTTCCCAGATACGATCAAGACTGGTCGTATGGGCAACTGGCTGGAGAATGTAATAGACTGGTGTCTAAGCAGAGACAGATACTGGGGTACTCCACTGCCAGTATGGAAATGCGACTGCGGACATTATCATGTAGTGGGTAGCAGAGAAGAGCTGCGAAGACTAGGTGGATTGGATAAGGATATCGAGCTGCACAAGCCATATGTAGACGCAGTGACTATGAAATGCGAGAAGTGTGGAGGAGTAATGAGGCGTGAGGCAGATGTTATAGACTGCTGGTATGATAGCGGCAGTATGCCTTTTGCTCAGTTCCATTATCCATTTGAGAACAAAGACGAGTTTGATAAGAGATTCCCGGCCAATTTCATATCCGAGGGTGTGGACCAATGCAGAGGTTGGTTCTATACTCAGCTAGTGTTAGGCACTGCACTATTTGGTGCTAGTCCATTCCGCAATTGTATAGCCAATGGCATGGTTGTAGATGACAATGGTGTGAAACTGTCTAAGAGTCTGGGCAATTATCGTCCACCACTGGAGATAATAGACGAGGTAGGAGCTGATGCTGTAAGGTGGAGCTTCTATACTACAACACAGCCATGGAATAATCAACCTATGAGTGTAAAGAGTGCGGGTGAGACTATCAAGAATTTCTTTGGTACACTATGGAATACATATGCATTCTACGTGTTGTATGCAGAGATAGACAGCTTTGACCCAAGCAAATACAACTTAAAAGATTGCAAACTATCCATTATGGACAAATGGGTGCTATCTGAATATAACAAACTAGTAAAAAATGTGACAGCGGAACTAAACGCATATCATTGTACTGAGGCGTCCAGGGCTATCCAAGTATTTGTAGACAATCTATCTAACTGGTATATCCGTAGATGTAGAAAGAGATATTGGGGTAGTGGATTTGCAGAGGACAAGAAGGCTGCATTTGTGACACTATACACGGTATTAGACGGGGTGACTAGGCTATGTGCACCATTTGTACCTTTTGTAACAGAAGAGATTTATCAGAATATAACTAGACCATTCTACAAGGATATGCCTGCTAGTGTACATCTATGTAATTTCCCAGTAGCAGACGAGTCTATGATAGACGAGAGTCTGGCTAGAGATATGGAGTTGACATACAAATTCACAGAGCTAGGCAGAAGTGCTAGGAATCTAAGCAATATCAAGATTAGGCAGCCATTGTCTAAGTTGTATGTGACAGACGGCAACGGCAAGAGCAATCTGTCTGATGAATTGTTGGATCAGATCAAGGAAGAACTGAATGTCAAAGAAATAATTGAGAACGAGAATCTTGACCAGTTTGTTAATTATTCTTTGAAGCCAAATCTAAGGACATTGGGACCAAAGTATGGTAAAGTACTGGGCGCAATAAGAGAGTATCTGGCCAATACTGATGCAAGAGAGATAATGGCAGCAACAGCAACAGGCGAGTACAAATGCAATATTGCGGACATTGATGTGGTGCTTGCGGCAGATGATATACTATCTGCAGTAACTCAAAAAGAAGGCTTTGCATCCGCAACTGAGGGCAGCCTTGCGATAGTATTGGATACCCATATCACAGAAGAACTATTGGTGGAAGGAATTGCTAGAGAATTTGTATCTAAGGTACAGGCTATGAGAAAGGCAACAACCCTAGAGGTAACAGACAGAATAGTGATTGAGATATGTGGAGATAGCAAGCTAGCGGATATAATAATGAGTCAGAAAGAGAGCATTATGCAAGACATTTTGACTACAGATATCCGTGTCTCTGAGGTAACATCCGATGATGTATTTGAGTATGACAATATGTCGTTGCACATTGTTATATCCAAGGCTTAAAGACAATAAATGTTGAGTTTTTGACAATAAACTACAAATAATTGACATAAAATATCCAGATCGGTTGATATGATTTATTGGTCTGGATAGATAATATCGGGTGCCTAACCAGGTTCCTCGACAACAAATTTTATATCTTGTAATACTAGTTATTACAAGAATATGCTTCACTAGCTCAATTGGATAGAGCACAGGTCTTCGGAACCTGGTGTTGGGGGTTCGAGTCCCTCGTGAAGCACCATAATTCCCTTTAGTAGAGCAAAGCGTCACCAAGGTTCTTGAGTGATAACGAAAGGTTCTTATTTTTAGGGCTTTCTAGCGATTTTGTGTCGCTAGATTTTTTATTTACGAAACAAAAAAATCGAACCCACAAATCAATAAATGATTAACTTATGGGTTCGATTTCTTGTAATTAAAATTGTTTAATTTGGGGTTAAAAAACGCTTAAAAATGAGCAATGTCTACGAATTTGTCACGAATTTGTTCAAAATTTTTGCAAGAATGATGTAAATATCGTGTAATATCGTATGTTGTCGCATAATGATTTTTTGCAAGAAAAATACCAAGAGTTTTTTAGGCTCTCGGCAAATTTTTTATAATTCTCTTTCAATTTCTATATAATGATTTGTCTTATTAAATCTATTTTGTATTGTTGTTTTTTCTCTATCATTAACATCTTGCATTGTATTTGCCAAATCCCAAGTTCTATTTAGTGATAGTAAATCGATTGCTTTTATATAAAAGTCATAGAAACCATTAGACACGATAGGAAGTTGCGTTTCAATATTTAGTTCTTGTGATAATTCATATCTTAATGATTCTGCATTGCTATAAAAATTAAGTCCATTATAATTTAAACAACCATAACCACCCAAAGCAAATACTTTCTTTATCATTGTTCCATCAACATAATAATCATCGCCACAAGCAAATATATTATAATCTGAATAAGTAAGTCCGTTTTTAATGTTGTATCTCTTTAAATAATCTCCCATAAGCTGACCTTTTGTTTTGTCAGTTCCTTTTGTAGTTAAAAAGTCTACATTATCTATTATCTTACTAAACTTCTTAAAATTATCAGCAAATGTTGAGTCCATTCTAGGCATTCTAAACATTTCTATATTCTTATATTGACTTGGTAAATATTTGCTAAAAGTTTCAATATCACAATTAGCTTGTTCAAAAAGTTTTTCTAATTTAATAACATCATCGTGTTGAATATATGGACCTAATTTATAAATAAAATATAAGAATGTAATTATATTTTTTTGAGTTTGTATATCATCAGATGACACCATTACTATTTTAAAAGGACCAGATGAATTATATTTCGTTTTAGGGATTGGTATTCCACTATGTCCACCTTGAAGCTCGTAAGTTGGTATATCGTTTTTGTATTGTGCGTTTTCATGTCTGATGGAAAATTATATTTAATCTTTGAAGAGTTGTCCTCTGTTAATCGATAAGAACTCATTGTAAAAGGTTGTCCAACACTTTGGTCTAACAATAATCCCAAAGCCTCTATATCTTTAAGATTTATCAATAGAGAGTCTGCACTTCTTCCTAACACACCTTGACCACCATGTCCTTTTGAGTGATATAGTGTATCTTTTATATCTAAAAAGAATATGCTGTTAGGCATACTATAATCGCTATATCTTCTATTATAATAGTTAAAGAAACCGTGTTTTATATTTCCGCTTTCAATTAGTTTAGATATTTGATAGTCAGATAACCCCATATCTTTTAATTGTTTAATTGTAGGATATAAACTTCTTTTCATATCATATTCCTTTTATTATAGGAATATTAGCACATTTTAAATCAAATTACAATACCCTTTGCTAAATATTACATTTCTGCTTGTTCTCGTTTCTTTTGTTTTCGTTTTTCTTCTCGCTCTTTTTCTTCGCGTTCTTGTTCCTCCTGTTGCTTTATAAGTTCTTGAAGTCGCAAAAGTTCTTCTTCTAGTTCTTGTTTTGTTTTTTGTTTATTTTCTTCTTCAAGTGATTTTTCTTCTTTGTTTTGTGTAAGTGCTTGATTGATGGCATTTGCAGACTCGTATTTAGTTGTACAGTCTAGGTGGGAATATACATCAGCTGTTGTGCTGAAATTAGAGTGACCTAGCCACTCTTGAATGTTCTTCATAGGGATTTTACTTGCCACAAGTAAACTAGCACAAGAGTGTCTCAAATCGTGAAATCTAATATATCTTAAATTGTTTTTCTTTAAGATGTTGTTAAATCTATCGCTGACTTGGTCTGGGTTAAACAAATCGCCAATATCATCAACAAAAACATAATCTTGGTATTTTGTATTATAACTGCTACCAAATATAAATTTGTTGTGTTCAATCTCGGCTTTTCGTTCAAGTAATAATTCTTCAATTTCGGGTAGTAGGGGCAAAGTTCTATGACTTGATGTTGTTTTAAGGGTGTCTGACAAGTAAAGCACTCCTTCAACATTCAAGACCTTATGTTGAATTGTTATCATCTTTTGTTCAAAATCTATTGCTTCCCATTTAAGTCCAATAAGTTCACTTCGTCTAAATCCATAATAGGCAGCAACACGCACAATAAGTTTTAGTGGCGAGTTGTCTGTATACTTAAATAATTCTTCAAGTTCATCTTTGTTGTAATAACTCATACGAGATTTTTCTCTTTTGATTGGTGGCATAAATTCATAAGGGTTTTTAGCAATCAAGTCATCTCTATATGCTTGTCTTAATGCTGGGGATAATATAACAGCGTGATGTTTGATTGTGACATTTTTATTTCCTCGCTCATTTTTAAGGTAATCATAAAATTCAAGCAAGTGATGATATGTTACATCTTTAAGTTTTAAATTGTCTTTGAAAAACTTTTTCATTATATCAACGCAGTGCATATAACTAACATAAACTGCTGGCGATAATTCTTTTTGTTTGTTTTTAACATAATCTTCAACATAATCCATAAAGACTATATCATTCTTAACCAATGGCTCTGGTTGAGCTTCAAATAAGTCGGGTTGAAAAGTATTTAATTTTTCGTCTAGAATTTTTTGAGCTTCTTTTTTATTGCCTCTTTCTTTAAGCCCTGTGTTAAACCATTTTTGTTTGTATTTGCCATAGTTATCTTTGTAGTTGATAACTGCATAATAATATCCTCGCTTTACTTTTAATGCTCCTGTCATACTTGTTCACCTCCCATAAGATAAGCAATAACATTAAATTTTGAAATCTTGTAGTCCTTGCCAATTTTGATTGATTTGATAATTCCGTTCTTTAAAAGTTCGTATGTTTTAGTTCTTTTAATTCCTAACATTTGTGCAAGTTCTTGAACGCCAACGCAATCGGGATAGTTAATAAACATAACCTCAGATAGTTCTTTCATATTGTTCATAAGCACCTCACATTTCCATATCCGACTTGCGACTTTGATTTTCATGTTCAAGCAAGTCATTTAGAGCATTTAGGAATTTTTTGTTTTTGTTAAAGTTGAAATCAACATAGTTATTATTTGATTTTTTATACTTGCAATCAAACCTTGTCCAAGCACGATAGTAGTCATAATCTCGTGCCTTTTCACAAATAAATTTATCAAGACAAATTGATAATCCTGAAAGCAAAATTTCTGGCAAGTTATTATCTCATGCAATGTATCTTAAATTGCGACTTAATGTATTAAAGTTAAATCTTGTTCCGTCATTTTTTAGACAGATAAATCGTTCGTTTGAGAAGTCATAATCATCATTCAAGATTTTGTAAATTGATTGTTTTTCTTTAACTTCCAAAAGAAGTTTCTTCAAGTTAGGGAGTAGTGGAAAAGTTCTGCCTAAATGCTCTTTCTTTTCCATTTCCCATTTGTAATAAATTTGATTTGTTTGCTCTTGTGAAATTGGATAGATTGTGATAGTGTTGTTATCAAAATCAATATCGTCCCACTCTAAGCAAACAAGTTCAATTCTTGATAATCCATAAGTCATTATCAATTTAAAAAAGCATTCATATTTATTTCCCTTACAGGCTTTCAAGAATGCTTTTGTTTGTTTTAAATTAAATGTATTTTCATTGTTTATTTCATTTAAGTAAATCATTATATTCCTCTCATCAATTTATTTTTTAGTTCTATTAAGTTGTCATTTTCTATTCTAAATTTTTGAGAAAGAATGTTCTTCTTTCTGCTTTTCTATTCT
>CAYSUG010000040.1:0-9364 GCA_964434145.1 uncultured Christensenella sp.
TGTATGTGGTAATTTTCCTGTAATCGTCTGTCCATTCATCATCTACCACAATATCTCCGTCAATGTATCTAGTTGTTTTCTCATCTATAGTTATAACTTGAATCCCAGAATTATCTATAGATATTTTTTCTGGGAAATTTTTATTTATAGCTATTTTTGACTCAACATTTTTTAGAACAACGTATAATGTGTTTTCGCCCTCATTGTCTATATTGGTACCTAGTTCATAGTCGTCATAATAGTAGGAGTACAAATTGTTATTTACGTTAAAAGAAGGCAAAAATGTGGCGAAATATTCTGCAAATATATCGTTAATTATAAATTTGAATTGATATCTGATTTGATCTAATTTAATATTTTTTTCTTTATTTGTTTCTTCAGAAATATTATTCATTTCTCCCCTTCCAATATTTTCTTTACTTTTCTTTTAAAATATTATAACATAAGTATATACATATATAATGTTGTTTTTTTAACAAAGGACACCATATTTTAAGGTAAAATCAACATAGATTGAAATAGTCTCGCTTTAATCAAGCGTCACTTTAGTGACAGTTGTTAAAACTTCCGGTATATTATATCAAATATTCTTTAAAAACAAAACAACATATATCAAATATTTAAGAAGTGAAAAAAATGGAAAATTATTTTGTAGAAAGAGATTTTAATAATTTAGACAAAATTGACAAATTATTGAATATTTTGCCAGAATTTTGTACTGAATTCGTTAGAGGAATTGAGCAAAGGACATCGGTATTGACTAGATTGGGATACTTATCTGACATAAGGCTGTTCCTGGAATATCTTACTGGTAATATTATAGAGTTTAGAGGAAAGTCGATAAAAAGTCTAACTATAGATGATTTATCCAAAATCACACAGACGCATATTGAGATGTTTCTATCCTATCTAAGGTTATACAAGCAAAGGCAAACTTATGTAAAGAATGGTGATTGTTCTGTAGCTAGAAAGCTGAGTAGTATTAGAAGTCTACTAAAATATTTCTATAAGAAAAATAAAATTGATAGTAATGTTGCATCTAAGGTTGACACACCAAAACTACACGAAAAACCAATAACAAGATTAGAGGTCGACGAAGTCGTAAAGATTCTAAATCTATCCGAAGACGGATATAGCATGACACAGATGCAACAAGGTTTTCACAAACACACAAAAGAACGAGATTATGCTATACTATCTCTATTTTTAGGAACAGGCATCCGTATATCAGAATGTGTTGGATTAAATGTCGAAGATATTGACTTTTCTCAAAATGCATTTAATATTACTAGAAAAGGCGGAAATAAAGTAACACTATATTTTAATCAAGAAGTAGCAGATGCCCTACTACAATATCTAAATATTAGAAGTAAAATAAAAAATCTACCTGAGGACGAGCACGCATTATTTTTAAGCTTACAGAACAAACGCATAAATGTACGAACAGTACAAATACTTGTAAAAAAGTATGCTCAAATAATAAATCCATTAAAGAAAATCACTCCACACAAATTGCGTAGTACTTTTGGCACCAACCTATACAGAGAGACCAACGATATATATGTTGTAGCGTCTGTATTGGGTCACAAAGATATTAATGTGACAAGAAAGCATTATGCTGCAATAACGGATGATATCAAGCGTGATGCCTTGACTAGAAATGTTAAATTACGTGATAATTAAAAATATTCGAAAAAGCTAGAACAAATGTTTGACATGAATTATATCATATGTTATAATCTGATAAATTAAATAAGTGACTTACTCTGAAAATGTCACAAAAATTTATACATATTGAGGCAACGTATGAAACAAAATAAAGAAGAACAATTACTGCAATATATTAAGGACTATATTAGGGACAATTGTTACCCCCCTACAGTCAGAGAAATGTGTCGTGCAATCAAGGTTAGCAGTACTAGTACTATTTCGTATTATCTAGATAAGTTAGAACGAGAGAATCTAATAAAGAAGAATCCTAATAAAAATAGAGCTTTGGAAGTTGTAGGACAAGAACAAGAAGTGACCCCTATTAATCCTTCAGAGGAAATGGTTGCAATCCCTGTTCTGGGCACAATTGCTGCAGGGGCTCCTATTCTAGCTATTGAGGAATGTGAAGAATATTTCTACACATCGCCTAATATGTTTAAGGGCGAAGGGCTATTCATGCTCAATATACATGGTGATAGTATGATAAATGCAGGTATCCTAGACGGCGATCAAGTTGTCATTAGACAGCAATCCACTGCTACAAATGGAGAAATAGTGGCGGCTATGATAGACGGCAGCGCTACCCTAAAGAGATTTTATAAAGAAAACGGCAGATATAGGTTGCAGCCAGAGAATGACACTATGGATCCAATATATACTGATAATGTAGAAGTTATTGGCAAATTAGTTGGATTAGTTAGAAAGTTTTAGAAAATTAGTTTAAAAAAATAAAAAAGGTGAAATTTAATAAAACATCACCTTTTTATTTTTTATTTTGCATAGTCTACGCTACGAGTTTCTCTTATCACATTTACCTTGATTTGACCAGGATACTCCATTTCTTTTTCTACTTTTCTAGCTATATCTTTTGCTAAGAACATTGCGTCCTCGTCATTAATCATTTCAGGCTTGACAATTATTCTAATCTCTCTTCCTGCTTGTATTGCAAAACTCTTCTCTACGCCTTTGAAATTATTAGCGATTTCCTCTAGCTGTTGTAATCTCTTAATATAAGCCTCTAAGGATTCTCTTCTAGCACCTGGTCTAGAACTACTAATAGCATCTGCGGTTTGAACAATAATAGCCTCTAACGACTCATATTCTACCCCACCGTGATGAGCAGCTATACAGTGAATAACCTCTTTACTTTCCTTATACTTAGTAGCCAGATCCACACCTATACTGATATGTGTGCCTTCTACCTCATGGTCGACTGCCTTTCCAATGTCATGCAGTAGTCCTCCTCTACGGCATATCTTCTCATTAGCCCCTACTTCTACAGCTAGTAAACCAGCTAGATAGGATACTTCGAGACAATGTTTAAGGCAATTTTGTCCGTAGCTAGTACGATATTTTAATCTTCCTAGAGTCTTTACTAGTTCTGGATGAATTCCATGAATACCTGCATCAAATACTGCTGCCTCACCTTCTTCTTTGATCGTGTTTTCTATATCTCTAGTTACTTTTTCTACCATTTCCTCAATTCTGGTTGGATGAATTCTTCCATCCAGAATTAACTTCTCTAGAGATAATCGTGCTATCTCTCTACGTACTGGATCAAAGCAACTGATAACAACCGCCTCTGGAGTATCGTCTATTATCAGATCTACTCCTGTGGCATTCTCTAACGCTCGTATGTTTCTGCCTTCTCTTCCTATTATTCTACCCTTCAGCTCTTCATTAGGCAGATCTACTGATGATACTGTTACTTCACTAGTATGGTCTACAGCTGTCTTCTGAATAGCAAGAGTAACAATCTCTTTTGCTTTCTTCAATGCATCTTCTTTTGCATTATTTTCTATATTTCTAACAATGATAGCAGCATCTTTCTTAGCTTCTTGTTCGTATTTGGATATCAACTCTTGCTTAGCTTCTTCTTTGGTTAGTTTAGCAATCCTCTCCAATTCTTGAGTCATTTTTTTAGTAATTTCATCATGCTCTGCAGCTTTTTTTGCTAGTGACTCTTCCTTTAATTTTAATTCCTCTTTAATTTTCTCAACATTCTCTAATTTCTTATCAATTGAGTCCTCTTTGGTGTTAAGAAGGTCTTCCTTCGCTATCAACCTATTTTCTGTCTTTTGTATCTCCGCCCTTCTTTCCTTAATTTCCTCTTCGCATTCTGCCTTTAATTTATGAACTTCTTCTTTTGCTTCCAAAATTATTTCTTTTTTCATATTCTTAGCATCTGATTCTGCTAACTTCATAATCTCTTCAGCTTTTGCTTTATTTTTCGAAAAAGATCCTTGTGACATATTTCTCATTACAAAATATGTTATAGGAATTACAACTGCACAAGTAATCAGCACTGAAATAATTGCAGTCGTAAAACTAAATGCAGATAACGAAAATATTTTTGCAATATTTTGCATTGTTATCTCCTTTTAATTACAATATGTATTTCAAAATTATAATTGAATAAATTTGTATAGTGATAAACACTATGTTTTATTGTATAATGAGTAAGCAAAAAAGTCAAACAATTAATTATAATAACTAGAATTGTTTGACTTTAAATTATTTAGATGTTTTTGGTTTCGACAATCTCAATGGTCTGTAGTGCCTCTTCAATTAATTGGGCAATATTTAATCGACTCTCTTCCTTTTCTACTTTGTCTAATTTTGGTTTAATAACTGGATACTTTGGCAAAAATACTGTACAGCAATCTTCGTATGGCAATATAGAAGTATCGAAGAAGTTCCTAGCTTTTGAGATAACAGTTATTTCTTCCTTGTCCATAGCAATTAATGGTCTTAAGATAGGAACTTTATTTGCAACAATATTAGTGGATGTGATGCTCTCTATAGTCTGGCTAGCAACTTGGCCTAGACTCTCTCCAGTAATAATTGCCTTTAAGTTATTTGCCTCAGCTATTCTTTCAGCGATTCTTATCATTATCCTTCGCATAATAGTTATCATATATTCAGGTTTACAGTGTTTATGTATTGCCTCTTGGACCTTAGTAAATGAACATATATGTAATTTAATATTTCCAGTATATTCACTTAATAATTTGGCCAATTTTATAACTTTTTCCTTTGCCATCTCGCTAGTATAAGGTATTGATTGGAAATGTAGTGCAGATATAGGCATTCCACGTTTTGCCATCATATAGCCAGCAACTGGTGAATCAATGCCTCCAGAAAGTAACAATAATCCACTGCTGCTAGTACCTACTGGCATTCCGCCTACACCATATACAGTCTTATAGAATACAAAGGTACGATTTTGTTCTCTTATATCAACATTGATATCAATGTCAAAGTTGTGTAGATCAACTCTAATTGTAGGATTGTTATTAAGTACAATTTCACCCAATCTTTTTGAGAATTCAGTAGAATTAATAGGAAATGTTTTGTCCGCTCTCTTGACTGTTACACGGAATGTTTTCTCCTGAAGCCTAATAGAGGCTACATAATTTTCAATATTCTCAATTGAAGTCTCAAAAAATATTGCTGGACTAAGTGAATGCACACCAAAAACATTCTTTACCGCATTAATTATCTTGTTCTCTAATCTGGATTCATATTGGCTGATCAGGAACCTTCCACTTATTTTCTGAACTGAGCAAGGATATTTTTCAACGCTTTCTATTATGTTATTCAACAGAACTCGTTCAAAATAACTTTTATTTTTCCCTTTTAAAAATATTTCACTATATCTTACTAATATCGCATTTTGCATATTTTATCACCTATTTGTATTGTTTTTGTATTCATTTATTGCGTCTTTTAAAGCAGTTATGAATTGGTCTATTTCATCCAATGTTGTAGAATAACTCATGCTAACCCTTAATGAGCCTTCTATATATTGATCCTTTAACCCCATATTACTTAGCACTCTATTGCCTCTACTATGACTAGAGCAAGCAGAACCATTACCGATTAAGATATTATTCTGCTCTAACATTCGTAATATTGTCTCTGCCCTTGTATGTGGGTAAGAAAATGATACTATATAAGGAGAGCAATTATCGTTGCTATTGACCCAAAGACCTTCGATAGAGGATATTTTCTCTTTTATATATTTATTCTTGTCTCTAGCATTGTCATAATTTTCTTGCAGTTTAGAATTAGCCAATTCTATTGCCTTGGTAAAAGCAAATATCGCAGGAGTATTCTCCGTTCCGCTACGAAGATTCATTTCTTGTCCACCACCTAGCAGCAATGGATCTATTCTAACACCCTTTCTCACATATAACGCGCCTATTCCTTTAGGTCCATAAATCTTGTGGGAACTAATAGTGTATAGATCTACACCCAAATCTTCTAAGTCAACATTGATCTTACCCAATGCTTGTACACCATCAGAATGTACTATAATATTTTTATTCTTTACTTTTACTATTTGGGCTATTTCATGGATTGGATTAACGGCACCAGTTTCGTTATTTACATGCATAATAGATACAAAGTTCACATCATCAGTCAACTTGTCTTTCAGATCGTCCAGATCTATAATACCTTCTGGTGTTATCTTAATATACTCAATTGTATATCCGTTATCTGCCAGATTCTTTGCTACATTGTACACTGATGGATGCTCTGATATTCCTATTAATGCTTTTTTGTTTTTGTATTTAATGTATGATCTCAGAGCCATATTATTGGCCTCTGTTGCACCGCTGGTGAATATAATATTATCGAATTTATCTCCATTAATAACAGACAATATTCTTTGCTTTGCTTCATTTATTTGTTTGTGTATAATAGCACCTTTCATATATAGTGCACTAGGATTGAAATAATAATTGATAGAGTAGTCATTATATACATCCAGTGCTTCTTTTGAAATCTGTGTTGTACTAGCATTGTCTAAAAAAATCATTTTAATTCTCGCTTTTTACTAATTCTGCATATAACTTGTTATTCTTAAATTCAGTTATCCTAACATTGTAAAAATTATTGATAACAAGTTCAGTTGTTAGATTTTGCAATGTTATTGATTTTCCACTATGTGTAGATGCATGATATTCATTTTTGTCGCAATCATAACTGTCTATAATAACATTATACATACTGCCAATAGTTTCTTTATTTTTTTCTTTAATTATATTCTTGGATAGAGCAAGTAATTTATTTACTCTTTGTCGCTTGGTGGTTATATCTAATTGACCATCCATATCTGCCGCAACTGTACCATCTCTTTTTGAGTACATAAAGGCAAACACACCGTCAAACCTTACTTTGTCTACCAGGTCATAAGTCTCTAAGAACTCTTCTTCTGTTTCTCCTGGAAAACCAACTATGATGTCTGTAGAAATATAGCAATTAGAGATTTTGTTACGAATCATTTCAATAAGTCCAAGATAATGTTCTCTAGTATATCTTCTGTTCATCATCTTAAGAACCCTATTGCTACCTGCTTGGACGGGAAGATGTATTAGTTTTGCAATTTTTGGTTCAGTGGCAATAACATCTACGACCTCTTCTGTCAAGTCTTTTGGATGACTAGTCATGAATTTGATTCTGAAATCTCCTTCAAGATGTGCAATTGCTTTGAGTAAATTAGCAAAAGTAGTCTTATCGTCATCTATATCATTGCCATAACTATTTACATTTTGACCCAATAATGTAATGTACTTATAACCTTGGGCAATAACATCCTTACATTCTGTAATAATATCGTCAAATGCCTTACTTCTCTCTCTGCCACGAACATATGGAACAATGCAAGATGTGCAATAATTATTTCAACCATAGCTGATGTTGACGCAAGCATTATTATTAGACGTTCTATATGTATCTATATGCTCATCCAGATATTTTGCCTCATCCCAAATATCGCAAATATATTTCTTTTGTTTTTCATATTGTATCACATAATTCTTAAATTCATTCAAGTTATGAGTACCAAAAACAATATTAACAAATGGGAACTTCTTCTTTATTGTCTCTGGTCTAGATTTTACTTGAGTCATACATCCGCATATAGCTACAATTAGATTAGGATTTTGTTTTTTCAATCCTTTTAAAGCCCCTATATGTGCATATATTTTTTGCTCTGCACCATCACGGATACAGCAAGTATTAAATACTATAATGCTCGCTTTTTTTTCATCCTCGGTTGGCTCATAGCCCAATGATTTTAACATTCCGGCCAATTTTTCGCTCTCGTGTATATTCATCTGACAACCATACGTTTTTATACAATACAATTTGTACATGTCTTCTTCCTTCCGTCTATTAATTTGCGAAATTATTATATCAAAAAATATCTATATTTTCAACACTTTAGTACATAATAATAACATAAAATAATTTACTATAATATACTAGTGAGTGTACAAATATGAAAAAGACGATTAGATTGATTACAATTATTGCATTATGTTTGTTTTTGGTTGTTTTAGTGGTTGGCTTTGTATATTTTGGCAATATAGTTAGCAGTGTTAGACTAAACAATCTAGACAAGAGTAAATTAAATGACAGGTATCAAGTCGCAAACCTGTACGATAGCAACTCTGAGCTTATAACAAATAGTGATAACTACATAAAAATTGAAGACTTACACGATTATACAGTATCTGCCTTCATTAGTATAGAAGACAAAGAATTCTATAATCATAATGGACTTAATTACAAAAGAATATTAAAAGCATTGCTAAACAACTTAAAAAATGGCAATTTTAGTGAAGGTGCTAGTACAATCAGTCAGCAGCTAGTAAAAAACACTCAATTAAGTAATGAAAAGACAATTGAAAGAAAAATTAAAGAAATGTACATAACACAAGAATTGGAAAAAGAATATTCCAAAGACGAAATTCTTGAAATGTATCTAAATAATATATATTTTGGCAACTCGGCTTATGGGATTCAGAACGCTGCTAAAAACTATTTTGGAAAAAATGCGAGCGAATTGGATCTGGCAGAAAGTGCAATGCTGGCGGGAATTATAAAATCGCCTGGACTATACTCCCCTTACAGCGATTTGGAATCTTGTATCAAGCGAAGGAATCTTGTATTAAATGAGATGTTAAAGGATGAGAAGATATCACAAACGGAATATGAAGATACAATATCTCAAAAAATTACTGTAAAAGATTATGTCAAAGATACATTCAGTACTAATAACATAATAAACTTCGACTATATAGATCAGGCAATGTCCGAGGCTATGGCTATCCTTCATCTATCAAAACAAGAAATAATAGATAACGATTATCATATATACACATACCTTGACCAAGATATTCAGAACGAAGTGTATAGCATAGTAAATAATTATAAGATTAAAAACGAAAATGGAAAAGAATGTCAAGGACTAATAACAGTAATAGATAATGCGACCAATCAAGTTGTGGCGTTGGCTGGAAATAGTTGTTATAGCACAACAGATATGTTAAGGCAGCCGGGCTCGGCAATCAAGCCAATTATGGTATACGCACCAGCCCTAGAGCAAGGATTGATCCATACTAGCACCAAGGTCATGGACGAACCAATCAATATTGATGGTTATTCCCCTAAGAATGTAGGAAATACATATCACGGCTATACCACTATTAGGGATAGCGTGGCATATAGCCTTAATATTCCTGCTGTAAAAATCATGCAAGACTTAGGAATAGATACTGCCAAAGAGTTTGCAACAAACTTTGGAATTGATTTGACGAGTGAGGATAACGGCTATGCCTTAGCTCTAGGTGGATTTACCCAA
>CAYSUG010000041.1:0-9257 GCA_964434145.1 uncultured Christensenella sp.
CCCATTTTTATGTATGTATCAAAGTCAATCATATTGCAATGTTAATTGTTTATTCACAATCAAACAGCCCCTTATCTTTCAAGAGTTTGATTTCTTTGTCAAAATCTGAAAGGTACTCTCTATCCTGAATAATGCGGAACTTGTCATATTCAGCATATGCCTTTTCTTTTGCTTGTTCTGTCGAGATAGTGCCTGCATTATCTAACTTGTCGTAGCCAAACATAGTCAAGAAATCGTCCAATTTCTTTTTCCAATCAGCCATCGTGAAAAGTATCTGCTGCGATGCGAGTGATTCTGCTAAATCAAGGAAACTCGTTGAC
Source organism: uncultured Christensenella sp. (assembly GCA_964434145.1). Classification (GTDB taxonomy): domain Bacteria; phylum Bacillota; class Clostridia; order Christensenellales; family UBA1242; genus UBA11490. Next base: position 321 of record CAYSUG010000041.1, read on the forward strand.
AAGCGATCTAAAGCAGTAACTTCTTTGTCAGATAGATAGTTCTTGGCAACAATGGTATCTGACTTTTGTACTCTGCCATCAGGGGCATTCTTCCATGTAGTGAGTCCCATATGAGGCATTTCGGCATCGGCTCTTGAATAGATGATTTCAGCTGCAGTCTGATGTGTAACAGCCCAATGCATCATATTCTGAACCATCTTGAAAAAGATGTGAGTCGTCTCCGCCTTTGGATCATAGTCGGCACTGCACTCTGCGTACACATCGGTAATCTTCTGATAATATCGGCGTTCCGAAGCTCTAATCTCACGGATGCGCTCCAATAAATCATCGAAATAGTCTTTGCCGAAATGTTTGCCTTGCTTTAAGCGTTCATCATCAAGAACAAAGCCTTTGATAATCATCTCCTTCAAGACCGATGTCGCCCAAATTCTGAACTGGGTTGCCTGATAACTATTAACACGATAGCCAACTGCAATGATTGCATCGAGATTGTATAGCATCTGAGGACGATTAACCTCTCTGTCACCCTCCATTTGAACTATCCCAATTTTTCGGATAGTTGCCGATTCTTGCAGTTCGCCCGACTCAAAGATTTGTGCGAGATGATAATTGACAGTCCTGACATCCACATCATACAATTCAGACATTCGCTTCTGCGACATCCAGAAAGTTTCGTTGTTGAAAACAACTTCAATACGAGCCTCGCCTTGTCTTGTTTTGTATAATAATATATTGGATGATAGCGTGTTAATAGCAAGTTCTGTGGTAGGCACTTCTTGCTTGAAATACTCTCTAGCAATTTGCACCAGAGTTTTTTTTCCATCAGCATTCTCTGCAATTATCAAACAAGCCATGCGTGATAAGTGCATATTCTCAACCTTGCGGAATGTGCCAGAACCTAACTTAACCATTTCAACCGTTTGGTTAAAATGGTCAGTCACTTTCATACCTTTACTATTGGCTACTATAATAGCTTTATTCAGAATGCGAGTAAACTTCTGATATGTGCTATACCCAAGAGCATTACACAAATCCCTAGATGTCCAATACTCTTGTCCGTCCTCCGCAATCCTTTTTATCTTCTCAAAGTCTGAAGACATCGGTAATATGTTGTTTTCTTCAATCATCCTACAATTAAATTTGACTTGTACGAGTTATAATACCCTCATCCCATAGAGCCATCACCTTATGGTATTTATAGAATTGAATGGATATATTTGACATATATGTTAGTTTATAGTACTTTTTTAATATCGTTAATTATTATCGGTGATAAATCTAATTCCTCAAGATTTAATGACCTTAGCCATGCTAAGCACTCTTCAATTGATTTCTCTGTCGAAATAGTTAGTTGCGCTAATTCAAGTACAGTATTACGGCTTAAGCCTAATGCTAACAACGAAAGGTGTGTTTTTTGTGAAACACCAAACTCAAGCCATAAACTTAATTGAGGGATATTTTCTATTAAATTTTGTTTGCCATTTATCTCCAGTACATATCGTAAAATATCTACATAGCAACTAGAATCTTTAGCAAACTTAAATCGAACAAAATTCTCGACATTATCCATTACTTCTCTAATTACAGCAGGAAGCTTTTTGTCGCTGCCGTGCTTTTGATATGACTTGTAGCTTTTACTAATAAGACTAGATAACGGTTTACCTTTCATCCAATCAATTAGTAATATAGCACGAGAAGCGCATATCTGCTGTGGATAGTTTGATATCGTTTGTCCTACAATCTCTACAAGTTGCTTATATTCATTAAAAGCATTCGTATCATTTGGATATACAGGAATTAATTCATCAATTCTATCAATATTTTGATTAAAATACTCAAAAAGAGCTTGCTGTGCAAGTGGAGATATACCAGGATTCTTCTTGAGGATATAACCAGGTAGTTGAATGGATGAATTGGCGACTTCCAGTTCTTGAACTAATTCATTATAAAATGGATTATTGGGAGCTGATTCTTTATCTAATATATATTTGATATAAAAATATCCAAAAGCAAATTCCAAGTCTTGTCGTTTCTCAGCTTCGTGCCTAGGTGAAGACTTGCGAATATACTCTAACAATTCAGTCCCATTGCTTTCTATAGTATTGATAGCTCTCTTTATTTCTTGTTTTGTTTTATTTGGTTCTGGCTGAATATCCCATTCAGATGGCTCAATACAGAAAATATTACCACTATACTCTTTCCCCCATCTTCCTGCTCTCCCAGCAAGGTTCCAAAAATCATTCTGATTAAGAGGTTTCCCCTTTCCTCTTGACGGTTTTCTGATTATAATTGATTTTGCAGGGAGATTAACGCCTTCCAATAGTGTTGATGTACAAATAAGATATTTTATTTTCCCCTCAGAAAATAGTCTTTCTATCTCATTTCGTATCAGCAGCGGCATATTACCATAGTGAAATGCTATGCCCTTTTGTAAAACTGTGGCTAAAACATATTCATTGTGTATTGTCTTTTTTACCAGTTTAATAAGTTCTACTATCTCTTCATCACTTTCAGTATTAGCTTGTATGTCAGACAATAGAATAGCTATTTTCTCAGCTTCTGCTGCGCCATTACTATAAATTAAGCATCCACCCTTGTTTGATGTTTGATATGCGGTGTGGACAATCTTATGTAATTCAGAAGTGGGACGATCGGTCATAACTATTTTACCCAATAAAATAGTTTTTTCAATCGTACATAAATGAATGAGCCATTCTTTAATTTTTCTTGGTACTTGTGATATATGCAATAAGTTCTGATTTACTGATACAAATTGCGTATTGACCTTGCATTTTCGGCTATTATTTATAACATTATCTAATAATATCTCAGGATTTGATGTAAAAGGACTTGAGAAATAAACTTTTACATTAGGGTTGGCTTTTACAACATCTTCAATTTTTTGTTGCAGTAAAATTCCTCTATTTCCATCTTCAATTTTATGAGCCTCATCAACAATAAGCAAGTCGATGTTAGTCGAATTATTTCCAAATAAAAACCAGTGTAGACGCTCCTGTGTAAAGACATAGACATTAGAGATTTCGGTATTAATTTCCTCTTGTGGAGGAACGGTAGTAATATTTGTTTGAGTCTCTAAATTATACTGCTTTAATAACACTCTTAAATCTGCTTCTACTTGGCTTATAAGAGCCCTTGTAGGGACAACATAAACAATGTTTTTATTTCCTTTGGATAATTCCTCTAGAATTAAGGTGCAAAGAATATAAGATTTCCCAGCGGATGTAGGAGCAGAGATACTGATAGTTTCGTTACTTTTGTAAGCCGCATACACCTCTTTTTGGAATCTATTTAGAGTAATGATATCCTCATTGACAACAATTGTATGCTCATAATCTGACTTGCATTGTTGGAGTTTTAGCGAGAAAGGCAAATTGTCTTTGTAGTTCTCTTTGAGATATTGTTTCTTGACTGCAAGTCTAATCGCTGGTTTATTAGTTAGAGTATCTAAAATAAATGCTGAGGCATTCTTTTGATTCTCCGTACAATCTTCTTGCAAAATGCAAGTTTGAGCAATACGTAAGGCCACATCAACATATTTGTTTTCTTCGCTATAACAGAATAGAGAAGCAATACTTAGCATATTATCCCAATCTATTAGAGATAACAAAGTTGACTTATCTTTATTCCAAATTAGATTGGGAATAGTGTCACACACAGACAATGTAAGCAAAGCTTCATATTGTTGTTGAAAACTATTTAAATTATAGACCTTTTCTACTAACATTATTTTATTGTTTCGAGGTAATGTTTTCTAAAGTCTTCTACCGAAGGGAATGGCATTAAAAATATATGTATTTCTTTCTTATCTAGGTTAATATGCGCTTTAATTTTTTCACATAGAGTATTATGCCAATTATCATATTCAGCCAGTATCGCATTCTTTATATCATTGGTGGTCTTTGTTATATCGTCCTTTGTCGGATATTTATCATAATCAAAACCTATAAAGCAAATACCTTTGTATATTAAATTGTTTGACAGCTCACTATCCTTGTCAAAGAATGTCAGAAGAACATTTTCTAATTCTTCATTATTTATATTTTGATGGATATTTGAGGTTATTAAATCAATATCTCGTTCTTGTGTTGAAGTATAACCTTGCGGATCAAGCAAGAACCCTTTTATACTCTCGAAGCATTTTGCTATGGCCGTATTTAAGTCTTTATACATCTTTGATTCTGCCCAATACAGCTCAAGATCTTTTGTTGTCTCATTGTATTGAAAATGAATGCCATCTGCTCCTTGATAATGTAACTTGCCTGAAGTTTTTAACGACATCTTACTTATAAGCTGAGGTAATTTAAGAATATCTTGCGTAAGGATATATAATAGTATTTCTCCTCCTTCACCCGTATTCTTCAAATCTGTAAAAAGATTCTCTGCTTTTTTTTGTAATTCAAGTATTTTTCTAGTAGAGCCTGTTTTATTATAGTCGCACCCCGCTTCATCTATTTCTTTCTTAGGAATCGCATAATCAACAATTCTGGTGTCAATATACTCTATCAAATCTTGCAGTCTTAGGTTGCCATTATTGTCAATCTTTATGCAGTAGCAGTAGCCTTTTGCTTTAGTTTCAGGTATATCAATAGAGTATCGCACTTCTTCAATGCGAGAATTGATTGCTCCATTTGTTTTGTTTAGGAGATTATTTATTGCGGTTTCTATTCTACTCATGTTTTATTGAAGAGCTATACTTATTCATTATACTTTACCTTTACATCTGCAACCATACGCATTGGGGTTTCTTCTAGATTATAGAATAGATTAGAGTTCTCTATGCAAACATATTTATTGTACCATTTCTGAGGATGCATCTCTTGAGATTCATATGCTATACAAAAATGTTTATATAACTGAGCATATGAAATATTCTTTTCAATAATACACCTTAAATCATTGGTGCAAAGTGGCATGATTTTCAAATCAGAAACATACTTACTTGTATCTTGTGGATCACAATACATTACCATTTTTCTCATTCGGAAATCACCAATTACATTGATATGCAGATAACTAGTTGCAAATACGCAATAACTATTTCTGTTGCCAGTCCTCAATAAATGATTTCCAAGATGTCTTGAAACTGGCTCCATTTCCATTCTGCGTTGATTTGTACTATCTGCAAGAGTGGCTTCTAAAAGTAGGCTATGCATTGGATAATCTGTTGTCTCGTTATACTCATAGACAATATCTGCTTCGCCTCCTGCAGCATGAGTTATAGGTAATAGGTTTGCATCGAGAGATAGCTTTAAGTAGTCGAGAATCTTGCCTACTCTTCCACTTACTTTATACCAGATTATACCAAGCACATATTCAAATATCGTAGGTATATCTGCGTTGTCTGTTACCATCTGACTAATTTCTGAATCGGTCCTATTGTCAAAGTTATCAAGTAATTTTAGAAGTTTTTCGTTCGAAAACTTTTCGTCAATTAACTTATTAAAACGGTCGTATCTAACTTTGTCTACTTCATCATAAGCTTCTTCAATATTTTCTATGTGGATTCCAAGTTCTTTGTTAATACCGTCAATAATTTCGTCTTCATTGAATGTCAATGCAGGGCAAATATCAGAAAAAGAACAATTCTCAAATAATAAATTACACTCTTCATAAGCGAGACAATATAATTCAGAAATAGACGTATTAAAGAAATGTTTTGGTACGATATCAAGACGTACCTGCTCATCTTCGAAGATAAAGCAGTTGGTTAGCCCTAAATAACGTCTATTAAGATCTAGATAATCTTCAAGCATTGATTTTGCCTTATTTAGATGCATCGTTAGATAGAAAAATTCCTTAAAGGATTTTTCTGATTGCGTAATCTTTTCAGGCAATGGCAAAATACTACTTATAGGGTCTTTTTTAACAATGGAGGCATGGTTAGTGTTGAACGTAATAGCTTTCCATTTTATTGAAGTTGACAAACTATTAATAGCCTCAAATAGAGGAGTTATTCGAGAATAGTCTTGTTGCATATAAACAGCGTACATTTCTTGATACACTGGAATATACGCTTTATCATAATCAGCACTTTTTCTGTTCATGCCAACAGATAAAAGCAATTCTTCGGAGAACGGTTCTTCAACAAAACGTTTTAGACCTTCTTGATAATTGCTTTTACTCATCAAGAAATCAACAATGATATTGTCAATCGCACCTCCTTTTGCCCTATATTCTTGAATGCAATTCAATATATATTCTGTATTGAATGAAGAGGTGCATAATGGCATTAGATATCTAAACTCATCATATGTTAGATAGTCGAGTTTAGACAATAGATATAAAACAACAATGAATGGGCGCACGGTATTACCAGTGTCATTTGAGCTCAATTTCAAAAGTTGCTTAAGGTATATTAGAGAGTCTTCAGATATATTTAATGGGGTTTTTCTTAAAAAAGACTCTTCTTCTGCGGTTAATTGCAAAAGGTGGTTACCAACATCCGTAAGACGATGATTTTCATTAATAAGCCCCATATCATATAGTCCGCTCGTTTTTTCTCGTGCGGCCTTATACTTTACCTTATCATCACCCTTGGTGAAACCATTTGCAACAAGCCAGTCATAATATCTGTTTTTAATTTCGTAGATATCTATTTGACCAGGTGCCATATATTTTTTCTCCCACCCTTGATCCTTATTTTCAGGTTTCTTCCAAAAGTCATCAAGTAGTTGGAGTTGCCATTCGGTCATCCTATTGAACTCCCTTGTGCGAAAAGAAGTCGTGCCGAATTTCCAAACGAATGAACTATATGGTATTCTCTCATATTTACCGATAAACTTCTTATATTCTGCCATATTAGTAGTTAGTTATAAGAACCTCTTGTGATTCTGCTTTTTTTGACTTCTTTTGATAGTTACTGTAATGATAATCCATAAATAGATTATGGACTACATAATTGTGCTGACTAATCCATTCCTGAAGCAATATATTCTGTTTCCCTTCATGTTGAAGCACATTGCTAAGAGCGAACTTTATTCCGCGTTCACTAAGATTGTCTAGTATTGTTAAGAGATCTATCTCATCTTGTTCTGTCCATCCTTCTTTTTCATTATATGTCGCAGTTGTAATTAAATATGGTGGATCGCAATATACAAGACTATTCTCTGTTAGATTGTTAAAGTTGAAACTTCTAAAATCTTTAGTTTGGAACTCGTGATTTTGGTTGCGTAGTGCATCTAAAAACCTTACAAGTTTTGCCTCTATAGCTGTATTGAAGTCTCGTTTGCCTACAGGAAGATTGAACTCGCCTTTTTCATTGAATCTTAATTGATTATTAAACCCGAAAAGTATTAATGTATATAGTAATATATAGTATTGGTTATCTTTCTTGGGGTAAGTGTTAAACCGCTCCCTAAGCAAAAGGAACTTTTCTCTATTATATGCAGACACGCCTTTGTTAGCATCTCCTCCATAGTACTTAAAGTTGTGATTACGAGTTCTGCTAAAATCAAACTCATCAATAAGGGTATTGATTCTTGAGATTATAGTTTTATTGCTCATCCTTTTCAATGCCTTCAGCAGATTAATTAGAGGCTTAGATGTATCATTGTAAATGGTATATTCTGCAGGTACATTCATACCCACATTACATCCTCCGCAAAATAAATCTACAAAAATATCTATATTCACAGGCATATATGGCAGCATCTGATCAAGAATGCGGGCCTTGCCACCAATATAGTTTAATGGAGATGCTATATAATTTTTTATTTGTTTACGCTGCATAGAAAAAGTCTCTCCTGATTATCTTTGTTTTTAGCCTCGTATCCAGCTTCAAAACCTTTATATTCGGTGGTAAATACCTGAACATCACCTCTCAGTGAAAGTATTCTAATTATTTCCTCGTCCGAAAGTTTGGCATTGCTTCGACATTGCAATTTCTTTCCATTATTATTATAACTGAATAGAATATAGCGACATCTCAACTTGCGAACGAGGTCTTCAAGGGCAACTGCTGCCTGTATGCTTTTGCAGTATTTACTTTTCATATTTGTGCGATCCATTTTCTTCGCAACGCCAAACACTTCAGGCTTTGTCCAAAGTGCGACATTCTCAAGTAAATGATATGCATCGCAATATTGACGACTATTATATGGCGGGTCTAAATATGCAATATCAACCTCATCAATGCCTGCTATATCATTGCTGTTTGCACAATATATACGATTATCCGCATTTAAAGGATAGTCATTTTCTGGCATTCTAAGCTCTAGAATACCATCATATTTACCATCTCGAATGAATGAGTCATAATGTCCGCATGTATGACTGATTCTATCCATCGCATAAAACAATGAGGTAATAATACAAGCATGTTCCCTTTTATTAACAAATCCATCTATAAGTTTCTTCTCTATATCATCTCTGATATACCCTATTTTTTGGCATGTTTTTTTGTCGAAATATGTCTCCGAAAAGTTTTGAGACATATAATTATCTTCAAGTGTTGTATCAAGTACATTGTATTCTTCGATAAGCTTAGTCAATTTTTCCCTATCAATATTTTCTGGGGAGAACCAGCATAAAGCAGTATAATAATTACTTTTCATCAAGTCGCACACCACCAACCTTTTATCGATAAAAGCTGATGCAACACTACCTGTCCCAGAAAATACATCAAAGAACGATTGAACATTGGTACAGTTTTCATCAACAATACTCTTTATCCAATCAAGTAGCTTATATTTATTTCCTAAATAGCGTCGATTACTTATGTTGAAAATATTAACCATTCTAATGAAGTTTTACTTATTTGCAATTAAATCTTTCGGATCAACATTCAATATTTTCGCTATCTCAAAGAGGACTTCGAGACTAGGCTGGCGGCGGTTGCAAACATAAGAGTTCACTATGCAGAAACTCTTGCCGAGCCGTTCAGCAAGCCAAGTTTGTTTAATTCCACGCTCTTCGAGC
>CAYSUG010000042.1:0-9096 GCA_964434145.1 uncultured Christensenella sp.
ATCGTAATAAAAATTATAATAATAGTATATTAAAAATAAAAAAATTTTTTGAAATCAATTTAGTTTATAAAAAAATGATAAAAAATATATTTTATAATTACGAAGAAAACAAATTGATAGAACATTTACTTATGGGATATGTGTTTTATATTGCAAATATATATTATAGAAGTGACATAGATATATTCAAAGACACAAGATCTTTATGTTATACTGAAGAACCACCATTGTACAATATATTTTGATAATTAAATACACAAAAAGTAAATAGTATTTTGAAATAGTAAATATCATCTCAATAAATATTGATATAAAAAAAAGACATTCTTTCCGAATGCCTTTTTGCTTGTTTAGACACAATTCTGTATCTATTTACACATCAATACTCAGTACGTAGTCTATGTCGTCTATTGTTATCGTCATGGATGTTAGGTTATTATAATTAGTGTCAATTATAATTTCCAATCTACCGCTACTATCGGTCCTGTCTGTGGTTGTCTTGGTTGTATATTCGTAGCCGTCTGCTCTCTGGAATGTAATAGTCACATCCTTGTTATAATTAGCATAGCCTAGGCAGATAGTCAGACCCATATAATATCCGCTGCCAGTAGGATACAAATCTCTTACCGATGCGTCTTCTGCCACTAGTTCTACACTACCCTCTATATAGCTTATATTGCCGCTAGTAGACGATGTGACACTAAGAGACTGAGATATCCCATAATCATTGATTGTGCCTGTAACGACCTTACCCTCGCTGTTATCCACAATACTGCCATAATTGTTGATAACTCCGCCATTGGTCAGATTCTCTGAGGATATCGTTAGAGTACAGTCCGCTGCCACATTAATAACGCCGCCCGCATTGTTAGTAATATTGCCGTTCACTTCCATATCTGTGGATATATGCAATATGCCGCCATTGATAATATTGGCAACATCTGCGTAGGATTGATCTATGGATACAGTGCCATTGTTAGTTAATGTATCCGCTATTGCTAGGCTATTCACTGACGTCATTGTGCCGTTATTAATGACATTGTCTGCATTGACTACGCCGTCATTAGTTATAGTCGCTATGTCGGCAATACTCATCGTATCCACTGATATAATTCCGCTATTGGCTGCCTCACCGCCTATAGATATACTGCTTGCAGTTATATTACCAGAATTAGTCATGTCAGTTACATCAAGCGTTGCTGCATTCTCTAAATTGCCATTATTGATTAATGTGCCGTTAACACTCAAGTTATATCCACCCATATTCAAAGTCTGGTTGATTGTAATATCTGTAAGATATGTCACATCGGACTTGCCAACATAATACATATTGTAGCCCAATGTTAGATACTCTGTTATATGTGCCAATTTGGAGAACGACATATTAACACTTGCAAACTCTCCGTCTGTGTCTGTGGCTACATAGTAGACAATATCACCATTGTCTGCAAAGCGTTGTGCTACTGCATATGTGCCATACAATGTGTTGGCTGCAATGACACTTTCGGCATACTCTATCACATCATTTAGTTCTGATGCTTTGTCACTAGACGAAGATATATCTATGGCCTTATCCCTCATTACAAATGTCTGCCAACTGCCGCTGTATACAGTACAATCCGTAATATTCAATTCGTGGTCGTCTGATATAAGTATGACTCTACCACTGGCGCCAGAGCCACGAAGGTTCAATCCTTGCAGCGAAATATTGGCCAGATTGCCAGTACTTGGCACATATATTCCCTTAAAATCCTTGCAATCAGCATTATTGTATATGGTTCCACCAATATTTGCCGAGACATTGCTGCCAGCAGCAACTAACTTGATTGCAAAGTCCCTATTAATTACCACATTCTCACCCACAACAGTAGTATCATTTGTCACTCTGATAGTAGTATCCGATATATTGAACGCATTGTTATCTTTGCCGTCAAATACGACCGCACTCGCCTTGGCAATTATCTCACAATCTATCAACGTCAGATTGACAGATGTAGCGTATATATTAGCTACATTGCTTGTGGTTGTGTAGCCATAGCCCAGTTTTATGCCTTGTAAAACTACATCTATAGTCTTGCTGCCACCGTCTATCATTATCATCGTATGATACTCTGCACCTATAGAGTCTGTGACTACAGCGCCTATACCAGAGTACTCTATCCTAGCATCCATACTAGACTTGATAGTCAGTGACTTGGTTATATTCAGTCTGCTACTAATAGCATAGACACTCTCCGTCAATTCTATCACATCGTATTCTTTTGCGCCAGCAACAGCACGACTCAACTCGTTGCCATCCTCTACCACTATCTTCCAGTGCGCCAGCAATGTCATGTCGCCAATATTGTCCACGGCTATCTCTGTCACAACTGCTCCAGTATCCTCGCCATTACTTACTAATGTAAAATAATCTACCGTGTATATGCCATTCATAATAGCATCTGTCTGTAATAAAATGTTGCCACTGGCTAGGTCTAGAATATCGTACGAAGATATATTAGGGTTACCTGTAGCTATAGTATCAGATATATCTTCGTCCTCGTCAAAGATGTATGTAATAGCATACTGCGTAGGACTCTGCACCGCAATTAACGCTACGTCAGAGGTTACTCGAACTCTTTCCTCAACCCTCTCATTAGTCGCCGTAGGCGTGCCACTAGTCATATCTGCTACGAACCAGCCGCTAAATGTATAATGCTCTAGACTAGGCTGCAAATCTGCTGCCAGATTTAGCTCTTCGTTATATTGTATAGTCTCTGCCAAATCAGCTATAACACTGCCGTCATAATCATAATAGGTAATACTATATGTATTCAATGTATCAATTCCGCTAATAGCTATGACCATATCACTAGATATATTCTCTATAATTATTGCATCGTCTACTACACTCGTTGGCTCGCCATTGATAGTCACAACGTAAGACTTGTCCTCATCATAACCCGCTGCTGCTACAATGTGTATAGCATAGTCCTCGCCATGCTCCAGCACCACCATATCACCAATGCTCACACCAGAACCATCTATTAAGGAATAATTATCTCTCTGCGAAGGTAGAGTCAGAGTGTATGTATTGATATTTATGCCACCAATCTCAATATCTGTAGCTGCTATGTCCGATGTCACATTACTGATCTGATAGGTAATAACATTGCCCTCAGCAGATATTCTAGCTACGTCCGCACCAGTCATATCTAAGGTTATGTCCTCTATACTCTGGGTATACCCCTCGCTGATTGTGACAACTATAGTGGTTTTTGCCTCATTAGTCACAGATATAGTCGTGTCACTACTGCCTAGAAATGCTATGCTATCTACCCCAGCTATACTGCTAGGCAAGGTTATATCGAACTCTCTCTCTTGCACACCCACTACAGATATAGAGATATCCTCTGTTATATTAGTGATAGTATATACGCCATCTACGGCAGTTATCGCAGTCTCAGGAATTGTGTCTCCGCTGTATTTTACAACAAATTCCGCTGTCTTCTCGTACAATGCCTCATCTATATCTAGCGTAAATTTGTATGTCCTTGCCTCTTGACCATTGTATGGCAGATAGTACGCCCTATTGGTGTACCCGTCTGCACTGTCTATTTCTACTCCATCCACATTAGGTAACGATACATTACTGTACTTCACTTTCAGGCCATATATATCGAATGAACAATCTTGCTTGATAATAAATGATACAATGCCCTCACCATTGTAACTCTTGCCTATCACATTGCTATATACCTGTGCCAACTGCACACTAGCCACATCATAATTCACTGTGTCTATATCTGCACCCAGATATACCCTGGCACCATGAGGCACCACTATACTATCTGTGTTATTAGGTACATTGGTAGTCTCTACCCCTATCTCGTACTTGGAAAAATATATATCGTAGCCGTCATCTTCTACACTCGATTCTGGCAAAGTCAATGTGTATGTATTGATAGGCATACTATCTGTATCTACCACCACCTTCACATCTCCCACAATGACGCCGCTAGGAATAACTATACTGCACTTGTCACCAGTGTATGTATGGCTGTACTCTACTTCTCCCTCTCCGACATATATCTGAACATATCTAGCTATGTCCGTTATCTGGCTGTACGCCTCGCTAACAATCTGGATATCGAATGACATCTCGCCCTTATATGCCACACTGCTATCTGTGTTACTTAGGCGTACTATGTCTGTTGCATCCGAGGTCATCTGCGTATCGTTATTGTAATACGTCACATCATATCTTATCTGCTGTATACCGCTGACTGCTATATCAGATATGTCAGACCTCACATTGGATATCATGTACACTCCATTGTACGGAGTAACAGTCTGACCACCAATAGTCACGACCGCACTACTCTTCTCATATCCCTCGTCCAGCACTATCTCGAACTTGTAATCGCTGTATTTTGCCACATTGCTGTTGTCGTAACCCACTACAGATTGCAACCTGCCGCCAGTAAATGTAGGTAGCGTTATAGTATAAGAATTTAAGACTACTCCGCTGACAGACACACTTCCGCCCTCTTCGACCACAAAGTCATATCTGTACACCTTCTCTTCGCCTATTATCTCGTTGGATATTGCAGTATATGTCTTGCTGCCAATAGCAATAGTAGGGTTAGAATCATCTGCATAGTCTGCAGCAAGAGCCAGATATATAGTGACAGAGTCGCCCTCTACGACATCACCACTTTGACCCTCCGGCATATACATCCTATAGCTATCTTCAACCTCAGCTAGGGTTATCGTCAGTCTCTTCAACCACTTAGCATATAGAGTGAAGTCTTCGCCCACAGCAGTAGCAAAATCATATGGAATAGTATACTCACTATCCTTGTACCAACCTGCAAAGACATATCCATCCCTTGTAGGATTGTCTGGCTGGGTTATAGTCCCTTTGTCTGTTATCTCTATAGTCATATCACTAGCATCTGTACCATAGTCAAATGTTACTTTGTACACTTTGTCACCACAGCTACAGCCCGGCAACATTGCAACCACCATTACCGCCATAGTACCAGCTAGTTTTTTCCACCAATCTCTCATTACTTTCTCCTAGATGTATTCTAGTATGCTTAGTTAACATAGTTAACTACCCTTAGTATACCTCATATTGTTATTTTTAAAAAAACAAAATATACCTTATTTCCAATTTGAGAAAAAACAGACTATTTGCAATTTTTTATCCTCTATCGCATATATATACACTGATGAGAAATTATGTAGATTATCCAGAACATTATTCCGACGCTGTGATAGAGAAGCTGACACACGAATATAGTACCCCACGCGCATCTTTTTTGCAGCATATATTACAAGGAGCTAATATGAAGACATTACAGAACGAGGATACTGCCCAGCCTACCACCCCACCAGCCACAACCACGCCTAGCAACAACATATCGCCAGAGAACTTTAGGCTATACAGCCTAATTAGTAGCAATTATTGCAATATTGCTAATTTGCTGGAAAATATTATATCTAAGACATCCTCTAGCAAGAGGGAAATTTATCAGCGAATCGCTGCTCAAATAGCAGTAGATATGCGTACGTTCAATAACACGTTCAACACTGTGTGCAATATGGAAAGGTATAATTTCTGCAACTATAACCAGCTAATATACCTAACTATAGAGAACTGGATAGACCTAACCCAGAACCTTAGCGACCTAACGCTGGTCCTAATGAACGACCCGAACTATAACACCGCCCTAACCCTTCGCAATAACGCATTTGCTCTGTTCAGAGAATTCATTGCTGCACGCCCTATCAGATACTAGCCATGACACACTGTATATCGCAGTGTGTTTTTTATTTTTTTAATACCAAACTATTGACTATCGAACATTTGTTTGATATAATACAGCCGTTAATACAATAGCGGAGGATAGATAGGTGGATAGAGATAGGATAATACTGCATAGTGACCTTAACAACTTCTATGCTAGCGTAGAATGTCTACTTAACCCAAAGATTAAGGACAAGCCAGTTGTAGTCGTGGGTGATGTGGAGAAAAGGCGTGGCGTAGTCTTGGCAAAGAATTATATTGCGAAATCTTTTGACATCAAGACTGGTGACACTGTGTACGAGGCAGAGAACAAATGTCTAGGCGATGCAAAATTGGTGCGACTGACCGCACGATTGCCGCTATACGAGAAGGTATCTAAGAGAGTCCAAGAGATATATCTAAGATACACTGACTATGTAGAGATGTTTGGCATAGACGAGGCGTGGCTGGATATATCAAAAATCGCCAGAGATTATAAAGAGGCAATGGAGATAGCAGAGATGATTAGGCGAGAGGTCAAGGAGACTATAGGAATCACTGTCAGTATAGGCGTTAGTTATAACAAAATTTTTGCAAAACTAGGCAGCGACTTGAAGAAACCCGACGCTATTACACTAATAACTAGGGGTAATTTCCGCGACCGAATATGGGGACTGAATGTCAATACACTGCTACTAGTGGGCAGAGCCACGACCAAGAAGCTGGAGAAGATGAATATTAGCACCATCGGCGACCTAGCCAGAGCCAATCCAGATATGCTGACCAAATATTTTGGCGTCATTGGAGGAAAACTATGGAAATACGCCAATGGACTAGACGACAGTGCTGTAAAACTATATGCAGATAGAGACGAAATCAAGTCTATCGGCAATAGCACGACTTGTCCAAAAGACCTAAATAACATCAAAGAGGTCAGTGCCGTATTCTACTCCTTGGCAGAACAAGTGGCGTATAGACTACGAAAAGAGAATATGTACTGCAAGGAAATACAAATAATGGTCAGATATAACGATATGTCCTCTATCGAGCATCAGTGCAAGCTGCCATATTCTACCGACACATCCAAGGATATTGCAACCAATGCCTTGTCTCTATTCGTCCGCATGTGCGATTTCCACCTACCTATTCGTGCATTAGGAATTAGACTAAAAGATTTTAGCGAAGAACTGCAGACATCGTTACTTGACGGAGGCACAGATATAGCCAGACAAGAGATTCTAGACGATACTTGCTCCAAGATTCGCTCCAAATACGGATGCAACGCAATCCTTCGATGTAACAATCTGTGGTAAAAATGGACAAAAAAATCCAGAGTTTTCTGGATTTTTTTGCTACATAGTATCACTTCTACCTATTAGATAGTCTATAGAACAATCCAAGTTCTTTGCAATGTTTATCAGTGTCTCTATTTTTGGTATCTCTCCATATTTCCAGTGTCGAAGATTTGATTCACTAATATTATATAACTTAGCAAATTTCCAATGCGTGATATTATTTAATTTCAACGCCGCCATATATCTAGACACAAATACATTCATGTTGTAATCACTAGACTCTACATATTGTCTATCATCTACTAACCCAAATAAGTAATCCAATGAGCAATGAAAATAATTAGCAATACGAACTGCAACATCTATCGTGGGATAACTACCTCTAATATATCTGCTATATTGAATGGCTGCAACATTTGACCTCTCTGACAATTTACGCAGAGACACTCGCTCATCAGCAATCAAATCTCGCAAAATATCACTAAATGTATTCATAATTCACCTTCTTTCAACATACTTCGACAACTATTGACAAAATTTTCAATATTAGACATTCTGTTTCTGTTGTATTGTATCGAAAATTAAGATATAATCCTTATGTGTAACTATTAAGACTAGTTGCATGAGTTATATAGTTAGGAGGACTAAATGGAACAATTAATTATGGATGTTATTACAAGTGCGATGCTGCTAGAAGTATCTTCACTAGTCGAGTATCACAAGAATGAGATAGTAGTATTTTTTCCAAAAGGAAAGCAAGCTAAAATTACAACAAAAAAAGTAGTCTGATAATGACTACTTTATTAGGAGGACATATGATAAAAAAATTACATCTTAGCACTATGGTAGAGTTAAAACATTATATTAGCAATCTTCTGATTGACAATTTTGATGACGTTTCAGTAGATAATATAGTAAGAATAGACAATCAATACATCCAAGTATTGATAGAAGAACTGCCAAATAAACATAAATATTTTTAAGAACAAAAAAATCCAGAGCTTAGTCTATCACTTTTGAAACTAGTGCAATAATTAAGAGAATTAGAATACAAAATCTAGTTCTCTTTTTTAACGACTATTTTATGCCGTGAAAGGTACTTGAGAAGAGAAGAAATGAAAATACAATATCTAAAGGCAGAGAAACGAAAAAAGGAAAGCCATAAGTATAAATATTGTTTTTCTGCCTTAACTAGCAAAAAGAAAACTCATTTCAGAGACTCTTGTCAAGTACACCATGGAATAAATTAGCTATTATATAAAATAGCAAAAAGCGAAAGTGTGTTACGCTCTGCCAACACTTTCGCTTTTTGTCTGCTTTAATTTATAGACGTGTGCTTGTCTGTTCGAGCGAAGCGAGAACACTTGTATCAAGACAAGCACACGTCTAAGTGTCATTTTTAAAAATTTTGCAACCCAAAGTAGCACAATGTAAACTATTGTTGATTGTTTTTGAATAATTTTATGTTATACTATTAGTGTCAAACAAGGAGGATCGTATAATGACATTTGGTGAAAAATTATCATCTTTAAGAAAACAAGCTAATTTAACACAAAATGATTTAGCTGATAAATTAAATGTATCAAGGCAAGCCATTACTAAATGGGAAAATGGAACAGGTCTGCCGGATTTAGACAATATTAAAAAACTTTCTTCTATATTTAATGCTGGCATAGATGAATTATTGGATTATAAAGTAGAAGAAATTAAATTAGAATTAGATACATCAAAAGAAACTATTAATAAAGAAAACTCTAAACATAGTAAAGTTAATCAATTTGTGTTAGCAAGATTTAAAAATGCAGATAGTATAGAGATGTTAAGTAGAGAAAAGAAATTAACATTTTGGCAAAATATATTTGATATATTCTGTACACCTTCTCCTGGCACAATAGAAATTGCTGATTTAATTGGAACAGGATTGGTATATTCTTTTCTTGTTAAAGAAAAGAATAATAATTATCTAGTGTTAATCAATAAAACAACTATGATTACTAAAAAACTAGAATCTGACTTTGAAAAGAATAT
>CAYSUG010000043.1:0-8606 GCA_964434145.1 uncultured Christensenella sp.
CCAAAATGACATTTTTAAATAAAGAAGAATGTTATCGAATGGTGGCAAATTTAGGCGCGTTAACAAATATCATAGTTTATTGGACGAAAAACAATATGGACGATGATATAAAATATATGGCAAATTTATGTATGAAAGTTTTGATTTAGCACTATTTAGAATACTTATTAACTTACGAAAAATGTTTAGATTTAGAAATTTAATAAAATATAAAGATAAAATATCTTTATAAATACTGCTAATAAATTGATTTTTTATTATTTGTATGTTATACTACTTTTAGTTGTGTTAAAGTAGTATTTGTTCCCTTAGTTCAATGGATAGAACAAGGACCTCCTAAGTCCTAGATCTGGTTTCGACTACCGGAGGGAACACCAAGTGAAAATTTGATTCGTTAAAAAAGGGTGGGTTTTAACCATCCTTTTTCTAATAAAAACAAGGAAATTTAACACTTTCAAAAATTCGTAGGAAATTCGTAGGAAAATTATAAAAAATGTAGTGGCGCCGCTAGTTTGGATTACAAAACGAACCGGCTAAAACCCTGATAAATTCAGGAATTTAGTCGGTTCGTTTATTTTGAGTATGTGAACATAGTTCTGTCCATTAGGAGGGCTTCGTTATATCCGTTTAACTATGAGATCATGTGCAACGCTGGGATGTGTGCAATTGCCATAATTCAAACATTGTTACAAAAAAATCTACCCCAAGTACGATGTAGTATATCATAAAATTATCTCAAATGCAATCATTAATAAGCAAAATTTGTGTACATATATTTATTGTATAGTTTTTTTTTAAGAACAATGAATACAATGCCGTTATAAAAGAGCACACGCAGATTGAAATGGTCGGTAGTTAAACTCAAACATCCATTCTTGCTGCATGATTTAACTTCTTATATTTAACCATTCGACAAATTTTGCTTTGAATCACATTTGATTTTAGCTATAATACATAAAAAATATATACAAGGAGAATGTCAATGAAAAGAGAATTTATTATTAGAACTTGTACCAAGTGTGGTGCAACTATAGAGGTGTTAAAAGATTGCACGTGCGAAAATTGTGGAATCAAATGTTGTGGCGAGGTTATGTCCTCAGTCGTTCCAAACACAATGGATGCATCTACAGAAAAGCATATGCCAGTTGTGGAAAAAGTAGGCACATATATTATAGTCAGCGTACCTCATGTAATGGAAGAAGAACATTATATCGAATGGATTGGAATGGAAGGCAACGGCACTATTGGCAAAAAATTCTTCAATGCTGGCAGCACACCAAAGGCAATCTTTCCACATGTGGCTGGCAGCAAAGTATATGCATATTGCAATAAGCACGGCATGTGGTCCACAGATGTAGAATAATGGTTTTTGACAATAATATATGGTTTGTTGTTAAAAACGCAACAATATATGTCAAATTTGCAAATTAATCACGTTTTGCAGCTTACAAAAAATAAACCCTACACAAAATGTTTGTTATACTAAAAATAAGAGTATTAGTGAAAAAAATTCACCAATACTCTTATTTTCATTAGTTAATTATTTATCGCCAATAATAATTACTATGATTGAAGTGTCCAAGTAGGAACATCAATAGTTGTTGTGCCATGGTTAGAGAATGTGTATGTAGTATTAAAATATTCTTGACCATAGCCATTTGAAGTTGAATATGTTATAAAAATCTCTAATTTAACAAGTTTTTCGTTTTCGATATATATTCTGTAATCATAATTTGTGTCTGCCACGCCACCTTCATGTCGCGAATAACAATGATTATCACTATCATATGTAAACAATGAATATTTATCTATAAACTCTGAAAATTCGCTTTTACCATGATGATTATTATATACAGATTCTGATATAACCTCTCCATACCACACATTACCAGTTTTTTCTATCTGATAGTAAACATTTCCTTGCTTAACCATATAAATATCACAATAGAATTCACCTGGATTGTCTTCATCATGCTGTACATAACGAATAGCTGATTCTGTAGCATTAACAGTAAATGTGTGTTCTATAAGAGCACTTGAAAGATTAGATTCCTTTAACCTATTATGGGTTACATTATTCAATCCAGTACTAAATATCGCATTCCACTCACTAGATGTAACTGTATATGTTGTAGCAGACTGTGATGAATCTGTATATCCACAAGCACATTCACCATTAACTAATGTATGGCCAGTTGCAGGAACAACCCACGCGTTAGCTGCTAATTCAACTTGGGCTTTGTCATCACTGAAATATTTACTACAATCAGTACACTTGTAATATGATGTGTTACCAGCTGTTGTACAAGTAGCATCCTTTGCATCTGTCTTGGACAATACATGCGTATGACCGGTGTTACAAGCAGTCAGCATGAACATACAAGGAACAATCAGGCAAAGAACCAATGCATATACAACTATTTTTGAAATTGATTTTCTCATATTTTCCTCCTTGAGTATTTTTCCTTTTAGACGCAAAAAAGGACACCTATCCTATGGCGATTGTAGGATAAGCGTCCTTCTGTCTAATCTATTGTATAAGCAACGAAAAAAAGGTAGAGTTACTCTACTTGCTTGCTTGCTTGCTTGCTTGCTTGCTTGCTTGCTTGCTTGCTTGCTTGCTTGCTAAAGTTGTCCCAATTTGTACAACCATTGTCAACTCCTTTTCACTACTTATATAAAAAATAATAACATAATTTCCTAGAAATGTATATCATTTTTTTATAACTATCAAAAAAATATGCAATCTCTGTATTCTTTAGCCTATTTGTCTCACACATACAGTATTTATGCTTTTAGATTAAAAATAGATTCAAATGCATTGAGTAAATCTACGATACATTATATCTTCTTTAGCTCTTTGTAATACATCCCTTGATGCAAATCTCGTCCTGCCAGCCTTCTGTCTATGCCATTCAATATATATTTCTTATGTGTAGTCCATGTTGGTGATATTAATATATCCTTTGGCGGGTCACCAGATATCCTATGCAGCACAATATCTGACCTTAGGTGCGTAATGACATACTCCAGTGTATCCAGATATTCTTCACACTCCATTACACCCAGCTGTCCTGCAGCATACATCTCCGCACACACTGTATCCTCTACTATGTATAGATTGTGTATTTTCAACCCCACTACAGACGACGAATTGATTAGGTCTATTGTCTGATCTAGCCCAGCCTTCGTCTCCCCCGGCAGACCTATTATCATGTGTGTCACCACATCTATCCCAGCACCCGCCAGCATCTCTACAGCATTCTTCCAGTCATCAATTGTATAGTTCAGATTTAGCCCAGCCCGCACCTTCTCATCTGCAGTCTGTAGCCCTAGCTCTACCATTACGTAGTATCTGTCTGTATAGCTCTGCAATAACGCCACAACATCTTCGTCTATACAGTCTGGCCTGGTCGCAATGGATAGCCCTATTATCTTGTCAGAAACAAAAGCACTATCATATATCTCCTTCAGCCTATCTATGCTACCATATGTATTGCTAAAATTCTGAAAGTATACAATGAACTTGTTCGCCCTCATCCCTCTGTAACTATCCAGATGCCTACGTACTTGCTCTGCTACATCACTATGCCTTATATGCTCGCCAGAACCTTTGGCACTGCAATATATGCAGCCACCCACGCCCTTGCTGCCATCTCTATTAGGACACGTAAATCCCCCGTCCACACATATCTTTAAGACTCTTTCGCCAAACCTTGCCTTGTAATAATCTGCCAATTTGTTGTATCTAACCATACATATATTCTATCTCTCTTTTGCATCTTTTGCAAGGATTATTCCTAATATACTAACTGCAAACACAATGCTATATACAAAAAAAGAAGCGTTATTTTTTACGCCTCTTTCTCAGCCTCTGCTTCTTTTTCTTCTCTTATTGCTCTTTTTAGACTCTTAGTATCCCACAGCAGCACCAAATAATTTGACTATACACCACATATTCGCTACAATATATGACATAATCATAATTTCAAAAAAACGGAGAAAACAATGGCAATAGACAAAGTAAAAGAGTATTTCCAAAAGTATGGCATTGCAGACAGAATAAAAGAGTTCGACACCTCCAGTGCGACTGTGGAACTAGCAGCACACGCCCTTGGCTGTGACCCAGCAAGGATAGCAAAGACATTATCGTTCTGGATAGATGACAAATGCATCCTTATAGTAATGGCGGGCGATGTCAAGGTGGACAATCAGAAATACAAAGCAACATTTGGCACAAAAGCAAAAATGCTGTCTTTTGATGAAGCAGAGCCTGTCATTGGTCACGCAGTAGGCGGTGTGTGTCCATTCGCCATTAATAACGGAATATCCGTCTATCTGGACGAATCTCTAAGAAGATTCGATACAGTATTCCCAGCCTGTGGCAGTAGCAATAGTGCTATAGAGCTAAGCATAATGGAGCTGCAAGAATACTCCAAATATACATCTTGGGTAGATGTAACAAAGACAATAGAGTAAAAAAAGTTACTAGCGAGAATGATAGAACCCTACTAGTAACTTTTTTCATTCTTTATCCCAAATCATAGACTATATCCATACAACCTATCATGTCATCTTCATCCAAAATCTTAGAACCATATTTCCCTGCCAGATACTTCTTCCAGCCATCTTCTGGCTCTCCGCAATGACATACCTCTAATATGTATGGCTTTCCTTCGCTCACACACCTATCGACTATCATCTCAATGTTAGGACAAGGTTTCTGCCCAATTACAACATCTACATTTTCCAAAGGTGTCTCGTTATTAAAATTAATCTCGCTGCTATCCACACACAATCTATTCAGCACCTCGTGCTGCACGCCTCTGCGTAGCGCCTCATCCATTGCAGACACATATCCATATCTCTCTGCCAATGTCATAGATACATATGGTATTGCCCCACAACCAATCTCCAATATATTCACCTTGGCATCACCTATCATATTCTCTATTGTATCTGCAAAGAATATTTGGTTCTGAAAAGCCACTTTAGGAGATGAGAATATCCAATTAAGCGCTGGAGACATATGAATATACTTGTCTATCCACATTTTCTTGACAAATATATTCTTTGTCATAGCGCCTTGTGCCGCAAAATCGCCAGTGTGTGCCAATATCAAATCCTTGAACCAGCCAAAATCTTTGTCAAAATCTTCTCGCGAAAAAATCTCTCTATCGTATAGTATCTGATAAAGCTCGTGAATATTTTCTGGCGTAATACCCGCCTCTATAGCATTCAATATCTCGTTCCTAGTCTCTCTCATATTCATATATTAACACAAGCGTGTTGCAAAAATCAAGATACAAAGATAAAAAAAGATACTGCTATGATCAGCAGTATCCTTAAGATTCTGTAGGAATATATTCTACTTGGTCTGCTAATATACTTCCTATCTTAATATCTTCCCCAACATTTTTCATTCCATAATTATTTAAGATCTCTTCAATGCTATCCTCGCTGCTCAATTGGATCTGATGCTCTTTTAAAAATTTTGTCAAATATCTGTATTTGTCCGAATTCTCTCTTTTGCTATGCAGCATATCTAGATACTTCTCTTCTTGGTTCTCTGGTCTAGATGCCATGTATTTTTTACCTTTAGTTCTTTCTTTTGAACTTCTTAGAAATTCAATGAAAGCTTCCCTAGACTCTTGCTTATGATGCGATTTACAGAATTCAGCAAAATTCTCAATATCCAAGCAAGACTCCTTGACACCAGTAGTATTAGCATAATCCAGTGCTAGACAATACTCTTCTTTGTCCTCAATTGGAATGGTCACCATTTGCTCACCAAGCGACAACAATAGATAATTCATTAACAAACGCCCAGTCCTGCCATTACCATCTCTAAATGGATGAATCTTAATAAACCTAGCATGGAATTCTGCGATATCATGCATGATATCACGTCCGCCTTGAAATGCAGTATTATTAACCCAATCCACCAGCTCTTCCATTTCTTGACACACCTCATCACAAGTAGCCAATTTCACAGATCGTACAGGAGTAAACTTATCATTAATATAAGAATTTAGATATACTTCTGGCCTAACAGGATCTACTAACCAATCAACATATTGCTCTTGACGATAGGAGCCAATCGCTACTTCACCCGCTCTGACAGGTTGCAAGTCAAGATTGGTTCTACATATCATCTCATGAGTAAGCAAAGGTTCTTTGATTCCCTTTTCTATCTTTTCTCTCATCGCAGAAGCCTGATATACAACATTTAGTAGTGCTAAGTAGTGATCAGCCAATCCTTTGATCCTTATAGACTCATTGGCTACAGAATTACTTGCAACCAAGAAATTATGCCCAGCTTCATGCCTTTCTACAGATACCCTAGTATTCTCATCTGAAAGGAATGCTAATATAACTTTTTTGTCTATATTCTGTAACATTGTTGGTGCCTCACTCCAATCTATAGAGCGCGTGTTGAAGTCGAATCCTTCACTGACCTCACTATCCAATACCAACTGGAATGCAAATTCTGTAATAAGGCTACTGTTTTTCTTTAAATTTTTAGGAGACATTATCTCTTTTAACCCCTTAATTATATATTTCCTCCATTATATCACATACACCAAAAATTGCAATACTTTTCCAAAAATTCGACTCCGACTTTTTTACACCCCTCTCCCACTAAACCACTCTACGGTTTTCTTAATAGTCTCATCAATTGGTGTAGCTACATATCCCAGCTCTGCCGCTGCCTTAGCACTAGTATAATTATGTGGTTCTTTTACCGCACGAATAGTGACCTTGTTCAACACCTTTACAAAAGGCATCGCCAAATATACTAGCCAATCTGGAAATATTATGGGTTTAGATTTTTTGTCAAGAACTTTATTGACTTTGTCATAAAACTTTTCAATTGTGACATTGTGTCCACTAATTATGTATTGACCATTATTAGTACTATTTGCACAATCATATATCACTCGGCACACATCATCTACATCAACAAAGTTATATCCACCCTTCATCCCTAGCTCCGCCTTGCCAGCCACTACATCCCTAATTATCCTTCCCACAGCAGACGGCTTGTAATCATTAATTCCTATTACACAAGTAGGCAAAATTATTGATGCATTGAATTCCGTATTGGCTCGCATTCTACTCAAGATATACTGCGATGCCATTGCCTTGGTCTGGCTATAACCATCTCGCATTCGCTCTGGATAGTACTCTTCTGGCTCTGATATAAGCTCATTCTTATTCTCTCTATATATTGCGTCCACACTACCCACATAGACCAGCTTCTTGACACCCACATCCTCACACACATCACACATATTCTTAGCACTGACATAATTAATCTTATATGCCTCATCTCTGTGTTTATTAGTCAGGTCTATATATCCCACTAGATGTATCACAATGTCGTCCTTGGATACATTAGCACGGAGGAACTCTATATCGCAGACATCACCGACTACTTGCTCTAATATAGCCCCTTCTAGCTCCTCGCCCACAATCCGCCTAGTCAGCGATACAATCTTAGCGTCCTTATCCACTCTATTGATATATCTGACCAGATTGTTGCCAATATGCCCAGACGCACCCGTTATTACATATCTCATAATTCCACCTTCCTATATATGTTGTAACATAATCAGTAATAATTATCAAAAAAGAAGCAAAGGGCTAAGTAATTTGAAACTAGTTAAACATTAGTAAAAAACAGGTCAAAAAGACCTGTTTTTTTGTTATATAATTAGTCTAATTTGGTTCCACATTTTTCGCAATAGTCGCTTTTATGGTTATTAATGTGTTTACAATTTGAACATTCTTTTCTTACCTTTGCTCCACATTTAGAACAAAAATGCATTTCTGAATTAATAGCTTCACCACAATTTGGGCAATTGTTTCCAACTGTTTCATTAATTAAATTTGTTGTGTAGCCAGTTATGACAATTTTAAATCCAAGAGATGCAATCTTAGAACCAATCCCACCAACTGCTCCACAAGGAATAAAAAGCAGAAAAGGAACCATTATTCTAGCAGAAAAACCATTTGGCCCCATAGCATCAAAACCTGCGGTCGCAAACAATGCAAAACAAATGAATACACCTAAAAACCCACCAATAGCCAAAGGTAATCCTATTGCTAACAATTTTTTTCTTAATTTTTTAGCCTTTTCGCAATTGGTAACATTTTTAACATCTGCATTTAATGCTTTAATTGTTTCTTGCAAATTTTTAAACATAAAACTCCTCCTTTGTTAATTCATACAAAGAGTATAACATATAATATATAAATTTGCATCAAAATTTAAAATATTTTTTTAAAATTATAATTTGGCAGTTAGACGTGTGCTTGTCTCATATACAAGTGGTGTCGCTTCGCTCCACCAGACAAGCCACACGCCTATCAACTAAATAAAGCAGACAAAAAGCGAAAGTGTTGGTGAACATAACACACTTTCGCTTTTTGCTGTTATATGTAAAGGCCAATTTATTCCATGGTGTACTTGACAAGAGTCTCTGAAATGATTTTTTCTTTTTTGCTGGTTAAGACAGAGAAACGATATTTGTGCTTATACCTTTCTTTTTTCGTTTCTCTGCCTTTTGATATTGTGTTTTCATTTCTTCTCTTGTCAAGTA
>CAYSUG010000044.1:0-8068 GCA_964434145.1 uncultured Christensenella sp.
CGATAACTCTATGCACTGTGACATTCATTAAATGCAAACATAGTTTTTTCAAACTTCTTTCACATTTGTTTTCCCACAAATCTATGGCTTCATCTTTATATTTACCAAGATATGTAAACTCACTTGTTTTCTTGTAAAAATCTATGATCTTATTCATCTTATATCTCCTATAATAATTATAACATAAAACATAAGCATTTGTATCAAAATAATAAAAATTTTTTAAAGATTAGAATTTGGCACTTAGACGCGTGCTTGTCTTGATACAAGTGGTGTCGCTTCGCTCCACCAGACAAGCACACTCTACAACTAAATAAATATAAGCAAAAAGCGAAAGTGTTGGTGAACGTAACACACTTTCGCTTTTTGTTGTTTCTTTTTTCTTCTCTTTTCTATTATGGTAAACAAATATTCTTTGTTGTCAAGGTTAAAGTGCATGTCGCATTTTGCAACAATCCTTGACAACGTCAGAACTATTTGTTTTTTCGCTGGTAAGAGTGTGTAAAAAACACCTTAGCCTTTGCAGATTAAAGTGTTAATTATTTCGCTAGTTTCAAAAGTGTTAGACTAACCCTTCTTTTTTATTTCTTATTTTATCTCCCCGCTGCCTATCGCCTTCCTTACTCTGTCCAGCGTTGCCCTTGCGACCAGTCGTGCCTTTTCTGCCCCAGACCTAAGTATTGCATCTACTTCGTCTCTGTGGGTCATATAATAGTTATATTTCTCTCGCATTGGGGATAGAAATCTATTCATTACCTCAAATAAAGCTTTCTTCGCCTCTCCCCAGCCAATTCCGCTAGTCAGCCTTGCCTCAAACTCTTTCGCCTCGTCTGTCGTAGCAAATAACTTGTATAATGTGTTAATAGTATGGTCAAGAGGCTTTGGCTCTGTAGGAAGAGAGCTATCTGTAACAATCCTATTAATAGTCTTCTGCAGAGTCTTCTCGTCACAGAATAGTGGGATAATGTTGCCGTAGCTTTTCGACATCTTGCGTCCGTCCAATCCCACTAATGTGGCTACATCTTTCTCTATGTACTCCATTGGACTTTTCAACAAATTGCCGTATTTGATATTGAAGTTGTGTGCAATGTCTCTGGCTATCTCTACGTGCTGCTTTTGGTCCAATCCCACTGGAACATAATCACTGTCTACCAGCAAGATATCTGCCGCCATTAGAATAGGATAATTGTACAGCCCCATATTGACGCCCTCATCAGCCGTCAATCCAGCTTCCTCATTTCGCTCTACACACGCCTTGTACGCATGGGCTCTGTTCATCAATCCCTTTGGCGTAACATTACATAGTATCCAATTCAGCTCAAATGTCTCTGGCACATCAGACTGCCTGTAGAATACAACCTTCTTGGGATCTAGCCCACAAGCCAGCCATGTAGCAGCAAGCTCGTATGTATAATCTACCAGCTCCTTTCCTGTCTGCAGGCTAGTCAATGCGTGATAGTCTGCAATAAAATAATACGCCTCGTTAATCTCATTGTTACTGAACTCAATTGCTGGCTTGATTGCACCAAAGTAATTACCAATATGCGGTATGCCAGTAGGCTTGATACCCGTCAAATATCTCTTCATCTTTTCACCTAAAAAATATTATTTTCTTACTCTATGCCCCAATCCTAACACATCCATAGCCCATTTGTCAAGAAATGCTGCAAGACATAGAAAAAGAGTTATACACAAAATATTGTTTTTTGTGAATAACTCTCTTTTAATACAAACTTGTACCAGGAATTAGCTCTGTGTAAAAATATCTCTATACAAAGTTTATGGCCTGTGTACAATTATATCGTCCTTTACCACAGCATCAAAATATGCATCTTTTAAAAAGTCTCTTGCATTATTATAATTAGAAGAATTTGTCTCCTTGGCTAATTTGTCAGCACGCTTGTTAATCTTAGCCATTACATCAGCTCTGTAGCTTGGCTCCATACCCTCTAGCGTCTGCTTGATACGCTCTCGTCTGGCTACTACTTCTTGAGTAATAGCATAATTCATTGTTCCGTCCACTATATCGTCATATTTTCTGCTCTCTGCAACACTCATACTCACCGCATCGTCCCAGATTTTTAGTGCGTTTTCTTTTATTTCCTTCTTTCTTCCAATGTACGCTTTTATTTCCTTTATCATCTTCATTTTTCCTTTAATAATAATTCCACATCCATTATACCAGCCTACATTACAATTTGTCAATAGCCGCCTCACAAAAAAAATGCCAGCTAATCACTGAGATTAACTAGCATTTTATAAAATTATGTTAAATAGTATTCGTCAACATTTCTAAATAAATATCCGTTTAATCTAGGATGAGGACGTATGTGGTCGTCGGCATTGGGCTCCGCACACAAGAAAGAGCACATCGTCCGAACTATCTACTTCCCGTCCTTATCAACTAGGACGAGGGTGTATATACTTAGACGGCATTAAAATTCCCAACCAATTCATCTAAGGTAAGAATGTTTGTGCTCGGCGGCATTGGGCTCCGCACACAAGCAAGAGCACATCATTCGAGCCATTTACAAGGATAAGTATATCACCCGAGTCACGCATAGCCTCTCAACGCCACCTCATCCACGAAAGTTTCCAGTATCCCTCTGTACTCCTCTGCCTCGTCCTTGCGAATATCATTTAACCCAGAACTGATGCAGTTCTCATTGTCTACAAAGTGCTGCAAATATACTCTCTTAGCCCCTGCAATGTCCTGTGCCATGCCACGAATGGCGTCTGTGTCATGATATTCTCTTACCAGCGTTGTGCGGAATTCATAGTCCACTCCGCCAGACTTCAATATTTCCACACTTTGTCGTATTTTGTGGATATCTATCTGTGGCTTGCCAGTTATGACTGGATACAGGTCAAATGCGTTCTTGATATCCATAGCTACATAGTCCACCAGCCCCTCTTCCACAATTTGTGCCAGCATAGTAGGATTAGTACCATTAGTATCCAGTTTTACCTTGTATCCAATTTTTTTGATTTCTCTAATAAACTCTATTAGATCAGGCTGTAAGGTTGGCTCTCCGCCACTAATAACGACCGCCTCTAGCATTCCAAATCTTTTCTTCAGAAACGCCATAATCTCGTCATTATCCAGCGTCTGGTACTTGCCCTCTACTAGCCCGCTGTTGTGGCAAAAAGGACACAAAAAATTGCAGCCGCCAGTAAATAGGACAGCACAACAATATCCTGGATAGTCCACTAGGGACAACTTCTCTATGCCACTAATCCTCATATAGTTTTCTTCCTTATCTTTGTTTTATAATTTTGATGCCTCAATATGTCTGCCGACATATTCAGACATAACATCTGTTAATGTAATTCACTGCCTCGGTTCCAGCCACAGCGCCGTCGCCAATTGCTGTTGCTACTTGCCTAATGCCCTTCACTCTGCAATCACCAGCCACGAACAGCCCTTCGGTCTTTGTCTGACATGTCTCGTTGGCAATAATGTAGCCTGCCTTGTCTAGATCCACTACATTTGCAAACTTGCCATTGTCTGGCACTTGGCCAATAGCTACGAATAACGCGTTGGTATTCAGCTCAAACTTGCTTCCTTCGTTGGTAGTGAATTCTACCTTCTCTAACTTCTCGCCACCTATTAGCTTACTAGCCACAGCATTGTGTATCAGCTCTATCTTAGAGTTGGCTCGGATAGCATCCTCTAGAGCCTGCTCGCCAAAGAATCGGTCGAACATTGTCACCATTGTCACCTTGCTGCAGTATCCCGCTAGCATCAGAGCGTATTGCATTGCACTATTTCCGTCGCCTACTAACGTCACTTCCTTTCCAGCAAAGAATGGTCCATCGCATATGGCACAATAATACACGCCATTGCCCAAGTATTTCTCCTCGTTATCTAGATTCAGTTTTCTAGCAGTCACGCCGCTAGCAATGATTACACTCTTCGCCTCGTATGTATTATAGTCAGTATTTACAACAAATGTTTTGCCATTCTTCTCTATACTTGATACATCTTCTAGTTCAAATGTCACGCCTAGGTCGATTATTTGGTCAAATATTTTGTCTGACAGCTCTGCCCCAGACACAGTCTTCAATGTAGGATAGTTCTCCACCTTAGGAGACTTTGCTATCTGTCCACCATAACTTTCTTTTTCTAATATTAATACTTGCTTATTGCTTCTTAGAGCATAAAGGGCGGCTGTCATTCCAGCCACCCCACTGCCAATTATGATAACATCGTACATAATTATTTATTTTTTCAATCCTTCAATGTATTTCTTAATCTCTGACGCATTATCCAGGATAATGTTCATATCGCCATTAGGGATAATTAGTGTTGGGGCATTCTTTACACCCAACTCTTCACATAATGCTTTGTTCTCAGTTGCATCTATTAACTCGTAATCAAAGTTAGCGTTATTTAGCACCATTTTTGCCATTTTACAATTAGGACAAGTAGGAGTCGTAAATAGCATAGCCTTGGTAGCCTCTGCAGCCTTCTTCTCCTTCTTAGGAATATTGCAGCCGCCTTCACCACATTCTACTTGCTTTTCCTTCATTACAGACTTAGATATATCATATGTCTTACGCTCTTTGTACTCTTGGCTCTTGCCGTCATTCCAATTGGCTACTGGCCTGTAGTATCCAGTGATACGGCTATACACCTCGGTCTTTGCCCCGCAATGAGGACAGCTAGTTACCTCACCTGCAATATAACCATGAGTAGCACATACAGAGTATGTTGGGCTCATTGTGTAATATGGCAATTTGTAGTTCTCCGCTATCTTCCTAACCAGATTCATTGTAGCCTTCCAGTCCTCTAGTCTCTGACCTAAGAATGTATGGAATACTGTGCCAGATGTGTACAATGTCTGCAACTCATCCTGTACATCTAGGGCTGTGAATACATCCTCAGTGTAGCCTACTGGCAAGTGGCTAGAATTGGTATAATATGGAGTATTGCAGTCCTCTGTTGCTGTAATAATGTCTGGCCAACGCTCCTTGTCATGCTTTGCCAGTCTATATGATGTAGACTCTGCAGGAGTAGCCTCTAGGTTGTAAAGATCACCATATTTCTCTTGGTAATCAGATAGTCTATCTCTCATGAAATTAAGAGTCTTCTTAGTAAATTCTACCGCCTCTGGATTGGTCAAATCTTTGCCCAACCATACTGCATTTAGACACGCCTCATTCATTCCCACTAGTCCAATTGTAGAGAAGTGATTGTTGAATGTGCCTAGGTATCTCTTGGTATATGGATATAGTCCGTTCTCTAGTAGCTTAGTGATTGTATCTCTCTTAATCTTAAGGCTACGAGCAGAGATATCCATCATCTTACCTAGTCTGTCGAAATATTCCTCTTCTGACTTGGACAGATATGCGATTCTTGGCATATTGATAGTAACTACGCCTACACTACCAGTACTCTCACCAGAGCCAAAGTATCCGCCAGATTTCTTACGCAATTCTCTAAGATCCAGTCTTAGTCTGCAACACATACTTCTGACATCATTAGGTTCCATGTCGGAGTTGATATAGTTAGAGAAATATGGTGTGCCGTACTTAGTTGTCATCTCAAACAATAACTTGTTGTTCTCTGTTTCTGACCAGTCGAAATCCTTCGTAATAGAGTATGTAGGGATAGGATACTGGAATCCTCTGCCATTAGCATCACCCTCTATCATTATCTCTATGAATGCCTTGTTGACCATTGCCATTTCTTTTTCGCAATCTTTGTAGCAGAAGTCTTGCTCCTTGCCTCCTACTATTGCTGGTAACTCTGCTAGATCCTTTGGCACAACCCAGTCCAGAGTAATATTGGTAAATGGTGCTTGTGTACCCCAACGAGATGGAGTATTAACACCATATATGAATGATTGAATACATTGTTTTACTTCTTTGTATGACAGATTGTCTATCTTTACAAAAGGTGCTAGGTATGTGTCAAACGATGAGAATGCTTGTGCACCCGCCCACTCGTTCTGCATTATACCTAGGAAGTTAACCATTTGGTTACATAGTGTGCTAAGGTGACCAGCTGGGCTAGAAGTAATCTTGCCAGGAACTCCGCCTAAACCTTCCTTGATCAATTGCTTCAGTGACCAACCTGCACAATAACCAGTCAGCATAGATAGGTCATGAATGTGGATATCCGCATTCTTATGTGCTTGTTCTATCTCCTTGTCATACACATCGCTTAACCAATAGTTCGCGGTAATAGCACCACTGTTAGATAGAATTAGTCCACCTACACTATATGTAACTGTAGAGTTCTCTTTTACTCTCCAGTCTGCTAATTTCAAATACTTGTCTACAGTAGCCTTGTAGTCTAAGAATGTATTGTTGATATTCCTAATCTTCTCATGATCTCTACGATATATAATATATGCCTTCGCTACATCCTCATATCCATTCTTCATCAATACAGATTCTACAATATCTTGTATATCCTCTACAGTAGGGATACTCTCTGGGAACTTCTCTATTATATATAGTTCCGCTATCTTTGCCATCTTCTTGACATCCTTGATCTCACCATCGCCTATGGACATCATTGCCTTTGCTATAGCATTCTCTATCTTCGCTATATCATAGTCTACTAGCCTTCCATCTCTCTTTCTTATCTTTGTAATCATTTTCCTTTCTCCTTTGAATACTACATTTAGTGGTTTTTGATTTTGATAAACACAAGATATTGTGGTTTAACTGTCTCTATGCTAGCATATATAGATATGGCTGTCAAACAAAAATATATACTTTTCAAAAAAATTTTTAATACCTCGCCATAGTGCATGACCAGATTCCAAAACCTCTCTTAGAGTACAACAAATAATATATTTTGTCTAATGATTTTATCATCTTTTTGCAAGATTTTTGAAAAACTTTTTGCCCCCAAAATCTCATCTTAGACTTATTGTCAAAAAGGGTGTTTTGCCAGACGAAAAATCGGGATTGGTTGTATGAACAAAAAAATACAGCAGCGATATTCCTACTGTATTTTCCTCATCTCTACGACTCTGACACATCCTCTGATTCTAAATCTCTTAATGCAGCCTCGCCATATTGATCTATTATATGATCTCTGATAACAAGCATATCGCCCTCATCGCCAGACTCCTTAATACTTCGGTAGAAGTCTGCTACCTCTGGCGGTAGAGATAAGTTAGACACTTCGCTCTCTGGCTCTGGTATCTTGCTCCAGCCTACAACATAGTTATGTATTGCATAATTGTTAGTTGCATCATAGCCCGCACTGTCGCCCCAGAACTGTGTGTCACGCAATATCTCGCATATTCCACCATAGGCTATAACCTCGCCCTCTGACACCAGCTTCTTGAATCCTAGATCACCGAACGAGCATTCGTTGTCCAGATATACTACCGAGCCATCCAGCGTCTCGTACTTAGCACCTCTAGTGTCTCCTAGACCCATGCTGACCAATTTGTTAAATATATCTATGTCTATGCTCATGATAAGTGTAGTGACCTTCTTGTCACCATACGCATCACCTGGCACCGCCACTCCACTCTGCAATC
The DNA here is from genome assembly GCA_964434145.1 of uncultured Christensenella sp. Taxonomy (GTDB): domain Bacteria; phylum Bacillota; class Clostridia; order Christensenellales; family UBA1242; genus UBA11490. Next base: position 7,509 of record CAYSUG010000044.1, read on the forward strand.
TGTCTATAGCCTCCTCGCTAGTAGGCTGAGCCAGTAGTAGATCCACACACTCCTTCAGTTCCTCTAGATTGGTGCCGTAGTAGAAATATGTAGATTTAGTGGCTGTTTCTTCCGCATTTTTCATCTTCTCTATATCACCAGCAATCTTGTCAGTATAGAATTGGTCTACCTCTGAAGGTAACACGCTATTCGTTCTACTCTTGCCAATGCTTGCTTTAGGGTTTTGGCCAGATAGATATTCTTCCTTGCCAGCAGCATCTTCATCGCATACTGTCACCAGATAGTATCTATCCAGATTTTCTGGATATCTTTCCATACTATTACCTGCCCTTTTTGTTAGTAACACTCACATTTTAACACAACTATTTCATAATTACAATACCCAATTTTTAGAAAAATTAACCTTTTGTAATTTTTTAGTATAAGTTGAAAAATTTTTTTGTAAAGTGTTGACAACTAATTTTTTTTGGTATATAATAGGAGGCGTTCAATATAAATATATGCTTCCTTAGCTCAGTTGGTAGAGCAACTGACTCTTAATCAGTGGGTCCAGGGTTCGA
>CAYSUG010000045.1:0-7670 GCA_964434145.1 uncultured Christensenella sp.
ATTGGCTCAGAATCATTTATGGTATATAATATGCTATTAACTAGATAAAGATTGAAGTATTCCAACGTGCCAAATTGTTTCTTGTTGCCAGCCAAGTCAGATATTACGAATTTATGAACGCCAGTATCTGTTATCTCATAATAGTAGTATGATGTGCCATTTTCTATAAATTTGCTTAATTTTGATACATCTATTTGTTGAGTAATAGACTTGTCAGAGTTATAGTAATAGGTAAGTGTTATTGCATTTCCTTTCATGTATTCTACATTACTGATTCCGTCATAGTCGTTTATGTTAGAACTAAATATAATGTATATTGACTCATCATTTCTAGACATATTGTTGGTTATATCAGTTGTTGTATCGACAATTGACTTTTTGTTATTGATGCTTATTCCAGAGAAGTTGTATTTATTATTGCTATAATCGACGAAATGAACAACAAAATATTCTATAACATTTGCGTCATTGTCTTTGTCATGAACCTTGTATAATGCATAATTGCCATAGGTTGGATCGTTATTAATCACATCTACAAGTGTGCAAGCTATATTGTTATTAGTATTAGTGGTAATTCCTATATGACGCTTTGCTGTATCAGGGATATATGTATTGCCATCATCTTTTTTGTAGTTTTGATAATTGGCCAGCGTATAGTAGTGATATAATTTCTCAGTATGAATATAGCCAGTTGCAGTCTCGAACAAATATTGACCATTGTCATCCAGATATACTTTTGTTAGATATGATGATTTTGCCATAAATGTAGGATTTGTCTGATTTGCCTCATAACGGAACACAGAGTAATCTGATATATTTGCATTTAATTTTATCCTAAATTTTACACTCTTGCTGTATCCAAGTTTGTTACTAACTATGATCTCATAATCGCCGTCAGTTAATTTGTCTCCAGGCATTAATCCCGTAGGTGGGGTGGCATATAAAGTCCCATTCTTTTTTATTGATACTGTTGGGTCAAATAGCTCGTCGTTTGATATTACTTCGTATCTTAGCTCTTCTATATATGCCAGACTAGACATTTCATTGGCTGATTTGCTAGAAGCAATGCTTCTATTACTGTTGTTTATCAGTCTAATTTCTGGGATATAGGTATACATAGTAACATTAGTTGTATCGTCATATACTATACTTTCTCTATTGGTGTCAGTCTTTAGATTATGATAATTCTTATATATTGTATCAAATGCATTATTTGCACCCTCTTTTTCGCTCGTTGTTTCTACAAATAGTATAATAAATGAAGTTTTATTATTTACATTTTGTCTAATTGTTAATGTTTTTAGAGAGTTGTTGCCAGATGTCATTGTTACTGTATATATCTCATCGCCGACATATGTTATATTGCCGCCGATGTCCTGGGCTGGAATAGAGTATCTTGTCCAAGTATTGGTGCTATCGTCGTTGTCACCATGGTTATCATATTTTATTAATTTATCAGTCGTTATGTTTGGATAATCAATAGGTATATTTTCATTGATTTTATTTTGCTCTTTACCAAATCTTGTTGTCATTGCGTAAGTAGTATTATTTCCATCTTTGACATCTTCTATGATTACGACATTATATAGACTAGAATTGTAGTTGATAATTATCTCATCGTCAGTATAGTCTTCATCATAATATTTTGTTGTATTCATATCCATGCTATATGGCGACTCATTTAGGCTAGTTACATAATATGATTTTGTTCTGCCAAAATTATCTGTTGTTGTTATTATTACAACTGAATTACTAGCATATCTGAAATAAAAAGATTTTCCACCAAGAGATGCAGAGTTGTTGGTGTAATCGCCTATAACTTGATTACGATCGTCATGTTGTAGTTTATCAGAAGAATTCTTTCTTACAACAAAGTTGACGATTTGAGTAGTTCTTCCCACTTCATCATTAGGGATCTTAACATTGAATCCAGCATCTCCCTTTGATATTTCTAGATCCAATTCCTTGCCAGGGCATAAATAATTAATTTCATATACGCCATTAATTTTATCATATATCTTGATATTAAATTCAAAGTCAAGTGCTGTTTGCTCGTAGGTAGAGTGTATACTAGAAAGTATGTTATTTACTCTTTCTAGTGCCTTGTTAATTATCATATTTCCAACATTAACAGGATTTCCTGCAATGTCTGTGCCTTCTGTGATTCCAGTAATAGATGCTAATAGGTCGCCAGAGATGTCTACTGGATTGCTTATTGCAGCCTTATTATAATATATGTCTACAGACCTAGTCATCATAGTAGAATATATTACAATTGGGTTGGATGTATTAACATATATTTTGTCTGCAGTTCCATCTGCATTGATGGTTTTGAAAGAATATGTAATCTCTGCCTTGAACATATCTGTGACACTTGCCGAATTGCCATTATTTATTGATAGATTTGTTCCCAGGATCTCATTAGCAGATTTTTCTACTACTGTTCCGTTGCATTCTTCACATTTGTTTGTATATTTTTCTACAACCTGGTTACACTTGGTGCACATATAGAATGGACATTTGTTAAGATCAATGTTCTCATACTCTTTAGAGAATACTCCAGCATAGTTGTATTTGTATTTATTTCCAGAATTGTCTGGATCGTAATATACTAGATACACACTATAGTTTCCAGCTACATCACGCTCTATTATTTCGTAATATCCATTTTCCTTAATTTTTCCAGAGTTTCCAAATATTTTTGTAGGGGAGTTGGAAGATAATTGTATCTTGTAATATTTGTCTTCAGTTATTGTTTTATTCGCATCGTATACGGCTGCGTTGGAATCATAGAAGATAGTATGGCCAGAAGTAGCAGCATCTTCAGTTCTAGTGTAGTCGTCTGTTGTTAGTGAAAATTTATAACTGCCGATATCCGATATTTTTCTGAAATACAGGTAATTGTAGCAATCTAGACCCAAACCATCACTAATATCGCCGCTACCGCTAGAAGTATTATTAGTATAGTATTCATCCTTGTTAGGTAATGCTCTAAGGAACTCGAAATCGCTAGTGATTGTAAAGTAGTAGTTATTCCAATATTTCTCAATATTTCCGTATTGGTTAGTCATAGATTTCAAGAAATTATCTGACTTGCCCATTAAATTCTCATAATAAGAAATATATGCTTGGTATACATTATTCAAATACATTTGAGCAGTTAATTTTGTTATCTCTTTGTTAGCAATGGCATTAAATAGTATTGTATAATATTCATTTACATTAGTATATTTTACATTATTATAAGTTTCTATTTTGCTAGAGATATCTGCTTTTGTAATATAAAGGTCTTGTTCCATTAGACTTATTTGATTTACAATAGGTTTTGTGTGATCGATTGTTATCTCTTGAGTCGCGGAGAACTTTGATACAGTATTGGATGTATCAGTACTGTTGCCCAAATAATCTGTCGCTGTTCCGTAGTGGTTGATTGTGATGCTATATGTTGCGTTCTCGCTGTTGTTTGCAAGTAAGTTGTGATACTCTTCGTCGGCAGCGCTTCTGTCGAATACTACAATTGCCCACTTGGTTGCTATTCCGTTATTAACACTTGCATTGTTAACAAATGCTTTATTTACAATCTTATCAGAGACATTAGAATATTCTACAATAGGGGTAATATTGCCATTCGATTCTTTGCTAAATGTTAATATACTCTCAAATATTGTAGTAACTTGACCTGCCTCGTTTGTCTTAGTTATTCTGATATTGTATGGGTTTGTTGTTGCAGTATATTTATTTAGCTGAGTATTGTCTATTAAAAAGATTAAAGTTCCATTACTGCTATCATAATATTTACTTATATCGTTGCTAGAATCATATTGGTCAATATTTTTCAATCTCTCAATATCTCCACCCGTAGCAAACAAACTGGTTGCATAGTCTATATTAGAGTCAGTCAGATATGTTGTGTTATCGTTGTTGTATTTCGTTAATATGTTGCCAGTAGGGTATTTAGGTACAATTTTTATATTGTTAATTGAGAATTTGTTTGCATTGTTGCCGTCTTTTGTTGTGTTGGCTTTGTCTGCGATTATTATACTGTAGTTTGCTTCTCCCATTGGGCTATTAAGGATAATTGATGTTAGGTCGCTAGATAGGTAGTTAGTCAATTCTTGTCTATTAGCAGCAGTTACGGCTGACATAGACGTTCCGTTATAATAATTTAAATATGATTTATTTTCAGGCCTTATTATATTAGCATCTTTATCATCTCCAATAATTTGAGTGTTTTCGTTACTAAGGTGTACTTCTAATAAGAATTTGTTGTTATATGTTATATTATTAGCAAATCCGCTATTATTATCAAATATATATTTTCCAATGAACTTGTTATAGAATTCGTTCTTTTGATTTTCAGTGATATTATCCGCATCGTCAAGACCTAGATATTGTCTAATTGCAGCCTCTGTATTGGATTTAGCCAATACAGAATTATTAGTTAGATACATTGATACAACCTTTGGTTGATTGTATTTGTCCAGAGGCATATTGATAGAAATATATATTTTTGAAGTGGTTTTATTTGAGGCGTCATAAAATCTTGATTTATTTGCTCCAGACAAGATTGTTGAATTATCAGTGTTAGAATCTGCCTGCAACTCTAGTGCGGATATTTCTGTAGCATAATTATTATCTACTACTAGATTTCCGTCTTTGTCTAATGTTGCGGTATTTATATAGTCACCATATATCATATTAATGTCGTTACCTATATAGTTTGTGACATCTATTATAGAATATCTGTCAATATAGTACACATAATACTGAACTACTTGGTCATTGTTTAGCTCTTCTGCTACACTTGCATCTACTATGGTTATACCATTTTTATATTCGTCTTTGTCGATATACTTAGTATATACTCTTCTGAATACATATAGGCCAGCTGAGGTGTATTTGCCAGTAGATAGATTTTCATTCTGTTCAGTCAATGTTGCATCTTGTTCGTTTATTAATGTTGTGAATTTTCTATCTTTATCAAGACTCGATATATAATCGGATGTTGAGGTTATATTCTGCCAACCTGCAAATGTGCTGTCTGTCGTTGCAGTAAGAGAGAATGGATATGAACTTAATTTCTCGGTTACTTCTTCGTTGTCTTGGTTATAGTTGTTTGTTGTTCTTGTACTAATAATATAGTCTTTTGTATCTACAATATTTCCGTCCTTATCTTTTTTTGCAAACTGGATAGTATATGTCTGGTCTGTGGTACTAACGGATATGTTTGATATAGTATAATTGCTATAGAATCCGTCTTCACCAAAATCTTCGAATGGATAATATTTATATGCAAAGTCTGCTGTAGGAATATTGCTATTAGTACTAGAGTCTAGATAACTAAAATACAATTGGCTAGCAGCATATGATTTGGACATACCTGTTTGTGCTGTTGATGTGATAGGCAGTCTATTTGTATTACTTAACTCTGTTTCAGAATTGTTAGATAATACCCAAGCAAAGGCTTGTGTCTGGTCGTTGTTCATCCATAGGTATCCGTCATCAATATTGCCTAGTATATCTTCTATAACAAAGTTGTATTGTGCTTGACCGTAGAATCCATATATTCCCTGACCAGCTGATTTAATGGTGTTCTTTGCTGCCTCTATCGCGGCAGTACTAGATTGTTCATCAATCAAACCAATAGCCAGAGCAAGATCTTTTGCAGAAGGGGATAGTATAGTTTGATTCTTGGCGTCTGATACACTCATATCGTAGATATATGTCTTTTCGCTATCATCGTTACCGCTGGTTGATATATAATCAAAAGTTGTCTTTTCCAATGGGATTAATATGAATCGTCTCTCCATTGGCACGGAGCCATTCATTTTAATTTTTGGGTCACCGTTATCATCAGTAGGTATATTTAGTCCATTTAGATATGTCTGGATATTATCTTGGCTGCCGTAATTTACTTCTATCCAAGATCCATCTATTTTCCAAAATGTCTTATATAATGTCTTTAGGAATGTATCGCTGTTGGTATTGATATATCTTAGTGCCAGCTCAACAGCAGTAGGTTGATAGTTGATATGCTGAGATATATTGTTGATGTAGTCTGTATCTAGGTCAAAATCTGTAGCCTCTGTTATCTCTATGGCCTTGTAGTTGCCCCAGAATAGAGTGGTGTTATCTGTAATAATGCTATATAGTGATGTGCTGGTAGATTTTTCATCCTCTTCACTTAGTATTACATCATACTTTGGGGTAGAGTTGTCATATAGTACATAATAGTTTGCTGTATTTCCAGCTTTGTCCTGTAGATAGAATACATATAGTGCAGTGCTATTAGGGTTGAATTCATTTCCTTCTGGCACGACGTCGTTGAATGAGGAATAAGTATGATTATATATATATTTTTTTAGTGTCGCATCATTGTCGGCTGTCAACTTTACGTCAGTACTGATTCCAACTAATGCGTTTGCAAGAGTCATGTGATCATAATTGTCTGCAGAAGATGATGATAGTGATATCATTCTATAGTATGTCTCAATGGCAGCACCACTGGATTTTTTATTATATATTAGAGTAAATGGGTCGCTTATAATATTATTAGATCCACTTGCAAATTCAGTAGATATTCTGTTAGCACTTTCTCCCATAGCTAATTTTTTACTAGTAATGCCAGATATTGGCAGTGTGTCTATTACAAATTGAGAAGTAGTATTGGATGTAGCACTGCTGCCATATGTCAGTTTTAGTGCATAATTTCCGCTACCCCATACGTTTCCAGCAGATTGTCTAACTCCAGCTTCGTCATAGTAATTGGCAGTAGGATATATCATGAATTGCCATTTGTATCCAACCAATTTGAATTGGATAGAGTCATTCATTATAGCATCCTGTATTAATTTAACTATGTTTGAATTATACAAGTCAGAAGGATATAGAGTCTTGTTTTCTATTTCGTTACTATAGTAATCTCGTGCGGTTTTATTTGTAATGGTTGAAGTAAGATTATTAGAATCTTTAACGATTATCTGGAATGTAGGTACTTTAGTTAGATTTGCGTTATTATACGTAGTTATATAATAATTTTCTATTTCTGACATATTGTCTATTGGCGTATATTTTATGACTTGTTTAGTTTGGTCATAATTTATTGTTGCATTGCCAGATAGTTTTACCTTCAGGCCATTGCTTAGATTTATTATATACTCGCTATTTGTTCCTCCAGTGACAGCATAGTTTGTTATACTATCGCTAGAACCATAATATGCAGTTACTCCAGAGTAATTCTCTTTTGTTAGGGTAGGAGTTACTTCATATTGGAAGTGTGTCGCAGTTCTCCATGTTGCACGTACAATAGAATTTGTATTCTTGTTGTTTGCCATGCTTTGCCAAGTTGAATATTTTTCAGTCTCACTTACAATATTTTCTTTTAGCGTAGAATATGTAACTTCCGGTGATGCATTATTTATTACAAAGGCAAATACTTGATAATGAATAGCTCTATTATATTCATATTTAATTACTATCTCATAGTATCCATCATCCTCAGGTCTAGAATCTTTGTCGAAATAGCTTGTTATCACATTATTTGGATTTGTAACTTTACACTTTTCATCATCCTGATATTCGAAATTAGGATATCTGTATATTCTACTCTCAGAAATATTTTTGTTGTTATATACATATGTACACAGATAATCAAAATAAATTGGTACTTG
>CAYSUG010000046.1:0-7557 GCA_964434145.1 uncultured Christensenella sp.
CTTGGTTAGTATTAGGTACTTTGGCAATAGTGATGTTTTTGGCATTCAGTGTGACACCTTTAACTGGCATTGCCTTATCAGATTCGTTATCTGTTCCTTTTATCCATTCTGAGCCGTCAGACTTTTTCCAAGTAATATATGGTGTAAGTTCGCTATATATCTCTTCGCTTTCCAGTTTTAACTCAGTCTCTTCTGTTTTGCTTATAGCAGGGTTGTATTTGTTAAAATATGCCTTTACTCCATATATAGAGATGTTATATCCGCCATATTTTTTAGTAGAGAAAATTTCTTCTGTTATTGGATGAATATCGTATTCATAACTTTCTGCGATAGTCATTAATGAATCTATAGTGTAGTTATAGTTTCCACTAGAGTTGTAAGATATCTTGTATGAATCAGAGTTTGTATTGACAGGGGTTACTGCTGTTACATAACTCATAACATATTCATATTTTCCTAGCTCGTCATATTCTTGAGTAGCAATATATTCAAAATCTATTGTGTTAAAATCAAAATAGTAGTCGTATTCTCTGCTGTCAAACGACTTGTCTAGAGATGCATAATCAGCAGCAGTCTCTCTGGTTAGTCCGTTATATGTGTATAGATTATCATAAACTTCATAATTGCCAGGATTGTATATTTGGGTTATATAGTCTGTTTTATCCTTTTCATATCTCTTTTCATATTTTACCCAATTCTCACTTGCAGCATTTTCGCTGTATGTGATGTAGTGATATATTCTATATTTTATTCTTGTAATTGGGTTGTCTGGATCTGTGTTGTCTGTATAGTTGTACAATCCCACTAGTGTTACAATCTTTTTCTCAAAATTTCCAAAAGTGTCAGATGAGAAATTGGTGTTGCTGTCATTATTTGTAGCTGATGTATCTGTATAGTAAGTATATTCTATAACAGCTACTTTTTCAAATTCTGTTTTATTATCGCCATTTATATTTATTTTGGCAGAACCTACTTCAGTCGCTTTGTCTATTATTCTTGCGTTTGCAATTATTTTCGTTCGGGATACAACATTGTTTGTGATTATTTCATTGTTGATGTAACCATTCTCAACCCAGTCTAGTACTGCATATTCGCTATGATATGCTATACTCTGACTTATAGCCTCTGTGTTTGTGCCGTCGCTGTAGTTTACCTTTGCAGGACTATTAATATTATCTCTTCTGTATATCTTTATGTCTGATGTGTAATTAGTACTATATTCTGCATAATTGTATTTATAGTTAATTGAATACTCGCTAGCATCGAATATAATACTTGGCTTAGTTTTTGTTTGGAAGTTATATTCATATGTTTTGTACTCATTGTCAAGATGAGTTCCTTCGCCCAGTCCGTTGATGATAGGGTAGTCAGCCTTATTACTAGTTTCGTCTATATAGATGTTATATGTGAATGGTGTACTAACAGAATCGATCTTAGTAGATAGGTCATAAGTTGTGTAGTCTATGGTGATCTCGTATCTGCCCATAGTCTGCTCGACTAACATTATGTCAGAACTTTTACTATCTGTGTATGCTCTAATATTTTGAAGGTCTAGATATTGGAACCAAAAACAATTATTCTTCTCTATATCTTCTTGTGATAATCTTATTCCTTCTTGCCTAATTGGGTCATTAGTAACAATATATAAGCCATTGTAGTAAGAATTGTACAATCGAATGGATACACTCATTTCTGTAATAATGGTATCAAATGAGTCGTTCATTCCGCTGTAATATATGTCACCAAAACTGATGTAAATGTTCTCTATATTCGAATATAAATTCGAATCAGTATTGTTGTATAGTTTTTCTTGATTTTTATAGTTGTCAAGAATAACCTTTGTCTCAATGTTGTTGGTTATGCTCTCTTTTGCATTGTTAATATATTCAGTCTTGAATACATTGTAGAATTCTTTTGTATAAGTGGTTAATTTTAGTGAGGGGTCGGTTGGGTCTGTTATTTTTTCTTCAATAACATTGGCGTAATATATGTCACTTAGTTCATCTTCAACAAAATATGTATTGATGAATGCTTCATAACTACTTATATCTTCTAGTGTCTTGTTGTTATCACTTGCTTTTAGTTCATACCCATATAGATCATAGTCTATTATACTTTCATTGTATTTGACAGCCTTGTAGATATCATAATAGAATGCAGTCTTGTATAGTGTATTATCAAAATCATTGATAATTAATTGTTTTCCAGTGTTAGTTGTTACGTGCAACTCTGACAATGCACTTACATTGTTTTTAACAGTAGTTATAGTACTATTCTTTAATGCCCAATACTTACTATTGTCCTTGTAATATAGCCCGCTGCTTAGCCTATATCCATATAATGTAGGTAGTTCGCCGCCGTTGCTATCCTTTGTTACAGCCTCGGTTGCTCCTGCATAATAATATTGATTAGTGTTCAACTTTGCCCATGCGGTTGTCTCACCAGAAGTGGCATCTTTCGTCAATATTACATATTCTGTTTTCTCTAATGTAGTGTCAGGTTGTTTTCCGTCAGCATAGCAATATTCTACTATTTGCCATATTCCGTTATAATTTATGATATTTGGTGCTTCAATAGATTTTACAAATAAGAACTCATTACACTCTGTTTTTGCTTGAGTAAAACTATTAGAATCATATGTTACATAATCTATGACTTTGTTTGTGTTATCGTTGTTAGCTTCGCTAATACTCTTATAAACTGATTCACTTGTTGTGTAGAATGCTGTTATATTCTCATAAGAAACATTAGTAGTTGATGTTATTCTAAAGTTAGAGCCATTGTAACTATTTATAGTCGCATCTGTCAGATCCGCATATGTTTCAGTGTCAACTTGGTGATACAAGCCATCTTTTAATACATATGTATAGAATGTAGGAAGGCTAGTGTCTGCTGTTTGTTTTGTGGTACCATTATTGTCATTGTAATAGTATACATTAGTTGCAGGCTTTACCCAGGCGTTTATTATTGGGTTGGATGGATCTGTGTTATCTATCTTGATAGCAACGTGATCTCCGTCAATGTCTTCAGTTCCGTCCGCGTTGCACCAAGTAATTGTTGACCAAGAGTTGCCTATGTATGCAATATCTCCTTTAGATGATTGCTCTAATATATTGGTAGGGTATGTATATGTACTTTTTGTTGCAGATCCATTTGTTGTATCAATTTCAGTTACAAATTCTATATCTGTGCTAGTGCCGGTAACTTCATTGTAAGTGGTTGTATTGGCGTCCCATGCTGTGTATGTGTAGCCGAAGTTGTATTCTTTGTTATATGTTTTATTTTCTCTGCCTATCTGCATATATACGGTAACACCATCTATAGTTGTTCGTCTAACATCTGCAGAAGTGGATGTCTTTGTCTCAGATACGTTTTTTGTTGTTGTACATTTATCGTTTGATATTAATTCGCCAAATGGATTAAGAGTTTTATCAGAATTGTAACGATAATATTTGTTATCCGTTATATCGTCTGTGGTTTTTAATACTACTTTGCCAGTATTGTTATCTTTCGTGTAATATTCGTTCAGCGTTGCAATACTTTCTGGCGTTGATGTATCGCCGTCAATATCTGTTACCATTGCATATTCTACTTTGATACTAAGGTCGTCAGAAATGTTGTAATATTTGTTATTAACTGCCCATTTAACATATTTGCCATTTGCATTTTCTACATATACTTCTGTTGCAGCGTCATTTTGATACTTGTTTGCCTTCCTTAGGTCTGTAGTGGCAACAATAAAATCCACTGGCAATTCTCCAGCGGCTGATATCTTGTGCGTGTTAAATATTAGTAAGGACAGTATCATTGATATTATTATGCTTAGCGATACTGCCAGAATATTTTTGCTTCTTGTTTGTGTTTTAATTGTAGTATTTATCATATCTTTCTCCATTTTTCTTGATAAAAAAGTATCTTACAAATTTACATAACCATGATATCATATTACGTCATGTTTTGACAAATAAATCCTTTATAGTTTATTTTTTATATATTTATATAAAATATACTAAAAACAAAGGTGGTGTCATAATGATGTGTTTGTCATAGTCCAGTGCAATGGGGATAAAAAAAGAAAGTGTTCGACTTTCTTTTACGATATTTGTATTGTGGCTTAATTAAGCCTTATTATTACAGCCAAATATATTCAAGATTTTATGTGTAACCACATTTTCTACTTCGCTCATAGCAGAGCTGTTGTATTTTCTGATATCTACATTCTCAGGATTTTCGAGTAGGTGTTTTCTAATGCCTGTAGTGTATGCAATCTTTAGATCGCTATCCACGTTAACTTTGCAAACATGCATCTTGCAGGCATCGCTTAATATATCTTCAGGGACACCATTAGCACCGTCCAATTTTACACCATATTTTTCTGCATTTTCTACCAGTTCTTTTGTGACAGTACTGGCACCATGCAGTACTAGGGGAGTATTTGGCAGTTTTTCTTCAATTTCCTTTAATATATCCAATCTTAGGTTTGCATCACCTTTGAATTTGTGTGTGCCATGGCTAGTTCCAATTGCAATTGCTAGGCTGTCTACACCAGTTCTGGTAACAAAATCATATGCTTGGTCTGGGTCGGTATAGATGCTCTTATTAGCTACTACATCTTCCTCGACTCCTGCCAGAACGCCTAGTTCTGCCTCTACGGTAACATTTCTCTCGTGTGCATAATCTACAACTTTCTTGGTTAGTGCAATATTTTCCTCATATGGTAGGCTAGACGCATCTATCATGACATTGGTAAATCCTGCATCTATGGCCATTTTGCAGTCCTCGAATGTCTTGCCGTGGTCCAAGTTAAGACACACTGGTATATCTAGGCTATCAGCAATGCTCCTAGTCATAGCGACTAGGGTCTCTACTCCTGCATATTTGATAGCACCAGTAGAGCATTGTACTATGACTGGGCTATGATTGTCATTGCTAGTCTTTAAGATTGCCTTCAATACCTCCATATTAACGAAATTAAATGCTCCAACAGCGTATTTGCCATCGATTGCCTTTTTGAATATTTCTCTTGCATTCTGTAATCCCATATTTCTCTCCTATCTAACATGATATGATTCTAGTATACTTTACAAAAGTAAAAGAATCAAATAAAAAAGCTTTTGTTTACAAAGTTTTAATATGCAAATATGATATACTTTTGTTTATGTTTATGATGAAATATTTTTTGTCTGGCTTAAAAATAGTTTGACTTGAATATTATATAATGATAGAATTTTATAAATTTGTATAGTAGGTGAATAGACATGAAGGTTGTTTTTCTTTTGCCAGTAATGCATGAATATGATTTTGCTTCGCAATATGACACTATTGCAAAGGCGTGTAAGGAATTGAAGACTGATTTTGATATTATATATATCCTTAATGGCAATATGCAGAAGATTTTTGCAGATATTAGAAATCATTTTATAGAAAATGATGCTGTGAAGGCTATCAAGATGATGAGTGATGTCAATGAACACAAACTGATAACAGTTGGTATGAGGTATTGTGAGAATTATGCTGCCACAATAGTGTATTCTGCAAAGGAAGAGGTCAATGCCAATGTAATTAAGGCATTTATTACTAGTTGGAAGGCTGGCAATAAGATAGTTTATTTGAAGAAGACAAGGACTGGAGTGAAGAAATTTTTCCAGAATATTGGGTTGATGTTCTATAATCTAGGCATGAAGATGATCAAGGTGTACAAGGATTTCTGCGGCGAGACAGATATACAGCTGATGGATCTAGAGGTAGTGAAGACTATCAATCAATTGCCGGAGAAGAATAGGCAGCTGAGAATATTAGATTCTTTTGTAGGATTTCAGTCCAGCGTTATAACCGTTGTGGATAACAAGCCTAACAAGAATACAGAGGTAGCAAAGAAATATAATGATATCTCTAAGAATTACAAGTATAGCTTGACATTCTTTATTATGACACTAATTGTATTTGCGGTCACTCTAGGCTTTGAGATAGTGTCTCTATGTGTAGGTATGGATTTAGGGTTGATTGGTCAGATACTTCTGCTAGCGATAATTATGGTGTCGGCAGTTCTGTCGCTGATATTTATAACCAAGACGAAGTTATCGTATCGGATAGGAGATTTTGTTCAAGTCCAAGAGATTAACAATCTGGATGATAAGGCGGAAAAGTATAACTTGAAGATTAATTTGCAGCAATAAGGTAAGTAATTTTTTAGAAACGGCATACATATGTCGTTTTTTTATGAGTTTTTTATAGATTTTAAAAAATAATGATTAAAAAGTTTGATATAAAATATGCTATTTGCTAAAATTATATCGTGAGGCATATTGTCAAACAAAATAATACTATATAGGAGATGTTTTATGAAAAAAGTTGCAAAAATAGGCATAAATGGGTTTGGAAGAATTGGTAGACAGCTACTTAGGCTTGCTTGCGATTTCGATGATATCGATGTTGTAGCTATCAATGATCCATTTGTTAGCGTAGATTATGCGAAATATTTGTTCGAGCACGACACTGTACATGGTGCGTTTGATGGCGAGTGTGAGGTAGACGGTGACTGCTTGGTTGTTAATGGCAAGAAAGTACAATTCTTTAGCAGTATGAATCCAGAGGAAATATCTTGGGGTAGTGTCGGTGCAGAGATTGTATGTGAGGCTACTGGCAAGTTCACAAAGGCTGAGGATGCAGAAAGACACCTGAAGGGTGGCGCAAAACAAGTAGTTATTACTGCTCCTGGCAAGAATTGTCCAATGTTTGTATACGGCGTTAACCACACTGAATATGAGAAAGGAACCAAGGTTGTGTCAAATGCTAGTTGTACAACCAACTGCCTTGCTCCACTTGCTAAGGTAATAGACGATAACTTTGGAATAGAAGAAGGTTTGATGACAACAGTACACTCTGTTACAGCAACTCAGCTTATTGTAGACGGCCCATCTAAGAAGGATTGGAGAGGTGGTAGAGCTGGTTGTGGCAATATTATCCCTTCATCTACTGGTGCTGCTAAGGCTGTAGGAGTAGTTATTCCAAAGCTAAATGGTAAGTTAACTGGTATGAGTCTAAGAGTTCCTACTCTGGATGTATCGGTTGTAGACTTGACAGTAAGACTGTCTAAAGAGACTACTTATGATGATATCAAGGCTGCTATCAAGAAGGCAAGCGTGGGCAATATGAAGAATGTTATGGGTTATACTGAAGAGCCAGTTGTATCCAGTGACTTCATAGGATGCAGAACTGCTAGTGTATTCGATGCAGAGGCGGGAATTATGCTTAGTCCTACATTCGTTAAATTGGTTGCTTGGTATGACAATGAGATGGGCTATAGCACACAATGCCTGAGACTGATTTCTTATATGAACGAAGTAAATAACAAATAATAAAGATAAAAAATACTTGTACGGTAAAATATGATTGATATAATCATACTTCGTACAAGTATTTTATTACTATGCAAATATTTAATTATCACCTTTGTTCACGGTATTTAACACTATTTGGAATTTTGTGTATTTGCCTTTTTGGCTGTCTACACAGATATTTCCATTGTGTAGTGATATTATTCGCTTGGCAATGGCT
>CAYSUG010000047.1:0-7350 GCA_964434145.1 uncultured Christensenella sp.
GTCTATTGCCTCATCTGGAGTGATCACGTGATGAAAGTTCTCAAATCCAGCCTTCAGTCCATGTAGGATCTTAATAGTATCCTCAATGCTAGGTGGATCGACTTGTACAGGCTGGAATCTCCTTTCTAACGCTTTGTCAGCACCAATGTACCTCTGATATTCCTCGTTAGTACTAGCACCTATCGTCTGAAATTCCCCCCTTGCCAGATATGGCTTCAACATATCTGCTGGATTAATCTCGCCCTTATCTCCACCTACTTGCATTATAGTGTGAATCTCGTCTATGAAGACTATCAGTCTGTCATCGTTAGTGACAATATCTATTAAATTCTTTAGTTTTTCTTCCAATGCACCTCTATACTTAGTTCCAGCTAGCAAATGCCCCAATTCTAATGAAAAGATAATCTTGCCCTTCAATAGTTCTGGCACATCACCAGCTACTATTGCCCTTGCCAGTCCGTCCACTATCGCACTCTTTCCTACACCTGGCTCTCCAACTAGCACAGGATTATTCTTCGTCTTACGGCAGAGTATTTCTATGACTCTGGATATTTCATCATTTCTGCCAATAATCTCATCAATCTTGCCCATTCTAGCTTTGGCTGTCAAGTCTGTACCCAGGTCGCGCAGTGCTTCTGGCAATTGATAAGACTCATGTCTAGACATATTGCTATAATCACCACTAGTATTCATATGATAGCTTTCACCAAAAGCAAATGCCTCTGATTCTGTCGCATTGGATAAACTATTGTCGTCCTCTGGCTCTGACACATACTCTGACTTAATCAGCTGCATTAAATTGGATTTTATGTTATTAATATTGACTTTAAAATTCTTTCGTAATATATTCACAGCATAACAATCATCGCACGACAACAGAGATACTAACAAATGTTCCAATGTCACTAATTTTTTGCCAATTTGTGCACTGAATTGATTAGCAATTAGGAACACTTCCTTTGTCTTATTAGCAAGGTCTATTGTTGGATCAACAATAGTTTTTACCTTCTTTGGCGATGTTTTAGCAAACAACTTCTCTAACTTACCTATCGTCACATTGAACGTCTGTAGTATGTTACTAGCGGTAGTATTAGATATAGACAATATACCATACAGTAGGTGCTCTGTGCCTATCTCATATTGACCATAGTTCAAAGCTATTGCACCTGCTTTTTGCAACGCTACATCTACACTCTCTGTTACATTAAATCCGTTATACATTTCTCATTCCTTAAAGTATTTATTGTAGTGTAACATATAATAATATTTTATCCAAATCAGATTGACTGGTTTTATTTTTGACACATTAGATTATTTCCAATCAGTATAATATTTGCTAAACGAAATTAAAATGATTGACAATTGTAAGCAATTGCCATACAATATAATCAATGAGCGAGGTGAAAGATTATGCAAATCAAAGAAAATACTTTTATAAAATTGTCAGACAATAGAACATACATTGTTGCCAACATCTTGGAGTTCAAGGGCACAGAATATGCGTACCTTGTAAGTTCAGAGAACAAGAAACTATATTACTCTTTCTGCACCGAGACGATCAATGCAGATGGCAAACCAGTCCTTAATTCTGTAACTGACAAATACCTAACCCAGAGACTTAAGGCTATGTTCTCTGAAAATATGCAAGAGAAATTAAAGAACTTAAAACTAGATGAAAATAACTAGCAAAAATCCCCTATGCTTAGGGGATTTTTTATCTTTCATTCACATTTGTGGCTATAGAATTAAATCCACATTTCACAATCTCTACTTCGCTGGATATATTGCTTAAATATTCATACCACTGCTCTGGTTTATCAAACTGCTGACCATTTAGTGCGTTGTGTGCTTGATAACACAGCATGACCTCGAATGGCTTGTCGTATTTCAAAGACTGCCTAATTATATGCTCAGTCGCATCACACGGCTCCAGTCCCACAACCAAATCATATTCAATTACACTGACGCCACTCATATTTTTTACAAACTCATCACATAATAAAGGTGCTTTGATTGTCTTTTCTATTCCTCTTTCTTTTAGTTCCTTCTTCTCCAACCTAATCTTAGGGTCTATTGCTGTCATACTCCAGCCATTTTTACTCAGAGCACTAGACAACTTGCACATCCTGCCAGCACCAACATCAAGAACACTTTTAATTGAACTATTACCATGTTTATCTAAGAGATATTCTGCGAATTCTGACTCTCTTGACTTTCCATCGACTAATCCTTCGTGCAATAAAAAATCATATACCTTATCAGTGTATACGTTACTATTGGTATTAGAAAGATACTCTCTCAAATCTTCAACAAATTGCTCTTTTTCTTTCTTATTAAACCTCTCGGTATTCTTTTTCAAATAATTATCTGCCCTACTATATATTATTGCATTTAGCATTGTTTTATCCATATACCGCCCTCTAACGAATTATCAAATAACATTATAGCATAGTAGACACAAAATTCAAGTATGTATTTTTTTCACGCCGCTATAGCGGTCCGTACCGTTCAATTGAGATTGTGCCAACAATCTGTGGTGCAAGTAGATTATACCGTTCGAGACACATATAACAAAAAAATCCCATAAGGGATTATTTTTGCTTGGTGCAACGATTGATAACGAATCCGAACCATAAGGTGTTTATTGGATATGATTATTTCGTTGTTAGAGTGAAAATTAACTAAGAATAAATTATTCTATCAAACCTTCTGCAACTTCTAATGCATTCAAAATACTTTCATTTTTTGGACAGCTAGCTGCTTCTTTATGACCTTTTCCACCATACAAAACGGAGAATTGTCCCACGTCTACATCTTGCTTTATACTTCTAAATGAGACTGTATTTCTACCATTGATAATTAAAGCTACTAAATCTAAGTCAAGATTAGGCATTTTCTTTACCAAATCTGCTATATTATTACGATACTCATCATCAATGTTATCAATAACTCCAACATTAAAATTATGCAAGTTAACTATATGCAAGTTTTTTATATAATTCAAACAAGTTTCCAATGTTCTTTGTTTGTAATCTTTAATCATTCTTAAGTCTTCATTTTCAAGCAAAGAAGAGTTTTCGTTATCTAATAATTTGTTATAAAATTTACTTACATATCCATCTATTTTTAAAATTGAAAATAATATATTAAGGTCATTTGCTTTTTCATTATTGTACAAAGTTTTCCATTCCCAAGTATCATATTGACGTGTTAGTTCAACAAATTCTTCTAAATTATCACTTTCATTTATTAATCCCTGTGATAATAGGTAATTATAAAATAAACTTGTTCCACTACATTTGCCATTCGTATCTTGAACAATTATTGTTGAAAAAGGATATTGGTCGTTTCCTTCTTCAATTTCGGTCTTATGATGGTCAAGAATAACTGTCTTTCTACTCAAATCTTTATCTTCTGCAAATTGTGAAAGTAAAGGTTGTTTAATACATAAATCTGTAACAAAAATTTTATCATATTGATAAATTGAGCTGTTATCTATATATCTTTGTATTTGCTGATTAATTTCGAAAGTATCACAGTAAACTATCTCAATATCATCAAATGCTAATTTACCAAGAACAGCACAGCCCATTCCGTCTATATCAATCTTGTGAGTAAATAATAATGTTTTCATAAGTTTCTCCCCAGTAAAAGCATTATAACACACTTTTATTAAAAGTGGTATAGTTTTTACAAAACAAGAAAGAAGATTTTGAGTTCTTCTCTCTTGTTGTTAGTTGTTGCTGGTTAGGTCTTTGTTTTTAGTGTTTAGCAAGGTGTACACACTTTTTGCTGATATAGTAGGAAAGGCTTGCCAAAGAGCAAACTTGTTTGCAATCTTTAGGCAAAATTTCCGCCCGCACCAAAAGGCATTTCATTGCGACCAGCAATGTGTTGCCCAATGGCAACAATTTTAACCAGTTAAAATTAAAATGCAATTTTATAAATTACTCATATCGCCGTTATTATTGGCGAATTCGAGTAAATCGTGGGCTAAGATAAAGGTAATGTCTTTTACTTGCTCACGAGATATGTTTGTCAAGAATTTTTGTGGAGAGGAAAATCCAACCAAAATATGATGAAAAATTTGCAAAAATTTAAAGAACAACCCGAACACTCTGGTTCGGATTGCTCTCTTTGGTGCCCCAGATGAAAATAAAGTTGAACTTTTTTATAAAATCTAACACACATAAGAACTACTTGTGTTATAATAATACTTACAAAGGATAAAAACAATGACAAAAGAAAACATATTTCAAAGAAAATACTTATTCATTTATTTTGATAAATTTTTCCATTCATTCGGAAATGCTTTTATTGATTTATTTGGTATTGTAACACTTTATATCAATGGAATGTCAATTCCTCTTATATTTTTAATTTATGGTTGTAGATTTGGTTTGATGGGATTGCTTTCTCCATTAACCATTATACTATCCAACAAGATTAGTATTGCAGGTTGCACTCTACTTGCAAATATATTCCGTATAATAGGTTCTATAATGATTTTAGACTCTAACATTAATGGTATTGCGATATTAATATTTATAGTCGTTATGACCTTACCGGGAGCCATCACCAATCCAATTTCTGACGCCTTATCAAGCAGATATGTGGAGCAACAACATAGAGGGAAATTTAATGGAATGCTTTTTGTTTCAAAAATATTAGGTGCTGGATTAGCAGCTACTATTGTGTCGTGGGGAATTTTATCGAATAATAATCTCCTATTATATATCACAATCACATCTGCTTTTTTAATTGAATTTATTTGTCTTTTGCCAATAAACTACAAGCCTGATGTCAAAAATAAAAGTGCATTTAAAAATTTTTTTAAATTTATTTTCAAAGAAAAAAGTATTTATAAAACAATTTACGCTTTGAAAAGTTTAGATATTATTGAAAGATTGTTCTTACCACTTTATATTTATATTGCTATAAATGATTTTAAAGCTTTCAGTATTATCTTGATAGTTTCATTAATTGTACAAATAATACCTATAATCCTAATCGGAATTTTTGCAGATAAGAATATTGGGAAGACAATAACAGCAATATCTGTTATAAAAAGCGTTATAAGTGCACTTTTTATCTTCTTTAAAAATAAAATCTTTATATCTATAAATAAAACCTGTGCAGACAATGTTGAAAAGGTCTATGAAACGGCTTTAAACACATCTTTGCAAAACATTATGCACAAACACAATTATGATAAAACAATTTTATCAACAGTTGGACAAATGATGTTATGCTTTGCAGAAGTTGTTATATTATGCTTGTTCTCATTTTTAAGTATTTACATAGGAGTTATAATTTTCTATGTCATGTTTGCATTATCAGCAATTGCAACAATTATAAAAAACATCTTAATTGTAAGAGAACAACGAAAAATTTAAGATGTTAGCAATAACAAAAATGAATAAATAGAAACAAAAATCAACTATTATTTTAGGAAGCAGGATAAGGCGTAGCCTCAAAATGACCGTGCCCAGCTTGTAAAACCCTTATAATATAAGGGTTTTATGCTGATTCACTTTTTGCAAATTTTTAAAATTTGCGCATCATTTTGTATCACGCCCCAATACTAACGACAAGTGGGATACCCACTTTCTTTTTTTATGAAATAAAAAATAGGCTAAACTTAAAAGGTTCAACCTATTAAGACTTGGTGCACCGTATGAAAACAAGATTGAACCAATATTATTCTGCATTTCTTACATACATATCATAACCATCTTTGTCAGATGTTTCTTGTTTGGTAAAATTATTTAATAGATAAGTAGAATTTGTAGTAATTAAACCAGTTTTAATATAAACTTGTGTAGCATAAGCAATTATTACATCATTATCACCATAATATTTAGGATCATCTATTAATGAATTCGCAACATTTTCACTATCTATCACTATAGTTTTTAAATTATCACACCCACTGAATGCTGTTTGATTCATAATTGTTACACTACTTGGAATAGTAATCTTTTCCAAAGATGTACAACGTGCAAAAGCACACTCCTCTATTTTTGTTACACCATTACCAATTGATACAGTAGTTAATTTGCTACAATCACCAAAAGCATATTCAGATATTTCAGTTACACTATCAGATATATTAAATATCGTAAGATTAATACAATTCGCAAAAGCTCCCCTACCAATCGTTTCTACCGAACTAGGCAAAGCAACATACTCTAAATTAACTATATCAGCAAACATAGCTGTTGGAATATATCTAACTCCTTCTAAATCTTCTTTTTCTATTCTTGTCACAGAATGTCCATTGCAATATAATTCAATCTCTCTATCAAAAAAATTAACCCACGAAGTTCCAAAACCTATTCCAGCCCATTCTTTGATTGTACCATTATAAAAAATTTTTATTGATCCTTCGCTATAGCCACCCCTATAACCAAAAATAGATCCCCAGCCCATATATTCTACACCATTTGGAATAGTTAACTCTTTTAACTTTGTACAATCTTCAAACGCTTCATCTTCAATACTTGTTACGTATTCTGGAATAACAAAAGATTCTATATCTTTGTTGTTCATAGACCTAAACTTCGTTCCTTCAATAGCATATTCATTTGTCCACTTAGCATATAGACATAGAGTTTTATCTTCCCTTATATCTTCTATGCATACATATCCATCAAACTCTTTTGTACATTCTTCATCTAAGTACCAGTTCACAAAAGTAAACCCATCTTTTGTTGGACGAGTCAATTTTATTTGATTTGATTCACTTAATTCTTTTAATATTGTATTTTCTTTAGGATTTTCACCACCATTCATATGATAACAAACATTTATACTTTTGTCTGTATTGTTGTTTGAATTTATAGAAGATATTTCTAAAAGATTTTTCCAATTACTCTCTCCCACATATCTCCATTGAATATGCGTTGCGTTTGTTCTAAATTCAACCTCTCTACCATCTATGCCTGGCACACCTTGTTGTCCTTGTGCACCTGTTGCACCAGTATCACCTTTGTATCCTTCTCCTAGCAAATCTTTTAACTCATCAATACTTATTACATTGTTCCACCCATCTTCACCCTCTACTTGCCATTGGAAATAATTGTCAGCAAATCTAACATTAATATCATCTTCTTTATCACAACCAACCAATCCAAACGGCATTGCTAGAGCACATAATCCCATTGCTACGCCTGCTAAAAATTTTTTTAATCTTCCTTTTTTCATTATTTTCTCCTTTTTTAAAATTATTTATACAGCACGAAAAATAGCACTATGATACTAGTGCTGTGATTTTTTGTACTATATGTTCTGTTGCAAAAAAATTTAGGACATAGTTATCCCTGTCTGTCTGTCTGTCTGTCTGTCTGT
>CAYSUG010000048.1:0-7285 GCA_964434145.1 uncultured Christensenella sp.
AAACGCATAGAATTAAGTAAAATTGTACACTAAAATTATATATATATATATATATATATGTTGTCAACTATTTTGATCCCCATATTGCAATTTCATTTAGTTGCGAAAACATCCCCAATGCACTATAAGCATTGGGGATAGGTTGGGTTTTATTCTATAAAAAAATTGTTTATTATTAGTTCCATTGGTTCGTTTTTGTGGAATTTGGCATAAGTTTTTACCACTTGTTCTGTACTTTTTCTGCAAAGCCAAGGAATTTGTTTAGTTTGATTGTTTTGCCGTCGTCTAGGACGATAGTACCGGAGAAATACCCAAATACTTGGTTTTGATTGCTGCGAATAACTAGTACATTGGCATCAGAATGTCTATTGATTATAGGGTGGAAAGTCATCTCAAATCTCTTGTCATTGGATGTAAATGTCCAATCAGACATATAGTCGTCACGACCTTTGCTGTCTTTTGGAATATTGAATATTACTTGGTCTAATTTGTGCGCTACTCCGTCGTAAAACACCATATTCTCAGTCGCTGCAGAAGTGTCACCAAAGCCGTATCCAATATTAAAACCTACCTCGTGGCCGTCTACTACACCGCATCCAGCGCCCCAATACCAAGTATTCTTGTATGTCCACACACCTCTGCCCCAGTCAAGAATTGCTCTAGTGTTGTCTCCGAAATCAATTGATTGGTCTCCAAGTTCTAACTTACCAGTTGCTGTCATGCCTACAATTTTTTGATTATAATAGAAAGCAGTCTTTTTCTCGGCAAAAGGTGTCATTATAACTATGCTATCTGTCGGTTCATTTGTTAGAACAAACTCACAGTTTAGGTCACTACCATTTTTGAAGTTTTTAAGCCATACTTTTATTTTTCTGGTTTTACCGTCGTTATAGTAATGTAGACTGTGATTTTTCTTATCCACGACCACATCACCAATTTTGCTAGTGCTAGGTAGCCCGACTTTGCCTTTTGTCATAAATGACATAAACGATTTGGTTGTTTCTTCTCGTTTTGTGAAGTCTATTAGGCTGACGGAGTTCAGTCCCATATATGAATTGTCATCTATAGTCAGTGCTACAGCATAATCTTTGTTATATATCAGATAATAATCCCATTCTTTTATTCTCAATTTATTTGCTTTGATACTGTTTCTATCATAGTCTTTGATAAGTGATGTTGCGTATCCAGCCTCATTTAATTGTCCATTATTATCCAATAGTGGACCTTTTGTTGTTATTTTGTGTTGCATTATTCTGTTTCTCCTTTTTTCTAAAAAAGACCAAATATTACAGGCTGGAATATCTGGTCTAAATGTATTCTATTTGTACACAATTGTCTTGGTATATAAGTCTGGTGCATAGTCGGGTATGGCACTAGTCTCCGTCAGTAGTTGATTGAACACTGCATTAGCATTGTCTTCTATTTGTGCCAATTTCTTATATAGCTTGCTTGGTTTATCTACTACATTGCTATTTCTGATTATTAGGTTAGTGTCGCAATTGATTTCGTTTAGTAGGGTGGTGTTGTTGTTATTGAATCCCAATACTTTGATAAAAGGTAGTTGCTTAATCTTGTATAGTTCCTCCACGCAACTCTTGTCAATGCCCAAGACTAGGCTTGCAACAATTCTTTTCAGTCTAGTGTATGTATATCTCTTTGATTTAACCTCTAGTAGTAGATTATTCAGATCCTTTATCTTAGTTGCTTTTTCCTTGAATCTATTTTCCAGCCCCTCTGACACATCATACACCTTTGCTAGCTCTTCCTTCTGTACAGTTTTGATCATATACATCGCTATATCGCTATATAGCTTTAGATTAGGTAGCCCTGATGACTTCATTTCGTCTTTTAATAACTTGTATGAGGTAGATGGTATCAGCTTCTTTGCAGCAGACGCCTTTGGCTTAGCTGCCAGTCTTGCTCTAATAGCAGTAGCACTGGTGTCCTTACCGTTAATTACTTCGCTAAGGTACTCGCTATTTTCTCTGATAGAGAATATAGGCTGGATTTTGCTCTTGGTTCTATACAGTGCCTTCAGATACTCTATTGCTAGGATGTTGTTAGGCTTCCTTAGGATATTGAATACCTCTGTTATCTCACTGAATTCGACTACATCGTTCTTAATTAGCTCCTCCAGAGCCTTCTCTCTAGCCACAACCAACGAGTTACCGTCGTCCAAATATTTCTTTAACGCAACCTTATATTCTTCTGGCTCGTTGGCAAAGAATTTGGCAATCTCTTGTAACAACTCGTGATTCTTAGTCTCGCAGCCAAATGATAGGTGGGTTACGTTATCAAATGAGTTAGCAATCTTGACTCCTGCCAGAGCGTATGTCTCTGCACTGGAGCAAGCATAAGCTGTAGGTAATTGCACTACGATGTCTGCACCTGCATCTAGTGCCATTCTGGCTCTAACATATTTGTTGATAAGAGCTGGCTCTCCACGCTGCACGAAGTTGCCTGCCATAATGCACATTATTGCATCAGCTCCAGATAGTCTCTTGCTGTCCTCAATATGTTTTAGGTGTCCATAATGAAGAGGGTTATATTCACATATTATTGCACAAATTTTCATTAAAATCTCCCTTAGATTTATTTACATCCGATCAATTTTGTAGTATATTATTGGAAGTATTTGTTTTTCTTATAAGATTTTAGATATTACAATCATTATATAGAAAATATTATCAAAATACAAATAAAATAAGAAAAGTTGGTTAAATTTATGAGTTTTGATACTATATTAGAACAAGATTGGCTAACCAAGGCCAAAGAAATTGGTGCGACCATAGTATTGCCAGAGGCGTATTTTAGCGAGAGAATTACTTTGGCTGGTATTGAGTGTGCTAAGCAAAAGATTGCAAAGGTAGTGCTGCTGACAGATGACGAGGCGAAGTTAGAAAAATATGATATTGACGGGATTGAAGATATCAAGGTTGTTAATATATTGACATCTGACCTTAGGCCAATGTTAGTAGAGGCTTTAGTTACTCTTAGAAAGGACAAGGGGATGACTGCAGAGCTTGCAGAGACTACTCTGAATGACAGTGTATATTTTGGCACAATGATGGTAGAGCTGGGCTTGGCAGACGGCTTGGTTGCTGGGGCAGAGATTGCTACTGCTAAGACATTCAAACCTGCGTTCCAGATTATTAAGTCCAAGGACAAAAGTACCAAGGTTAGTAGTTTCTTCGTAATGATAAGGAAGAATGAAGGCAGAGAAGAAGTATTTGTTTTGTCGGATTGTGGTGTAAATATTGCTCCAGATGCTAGTGATGTAGCTAGCTTCGCTATTCAGTCTGCAGAGACTATGAGAAAGTTATGCGGTATGGAGCCAAAGGTTGCATTGCTATGCTATTCTTCCAAGGGTAGTGCAGAGGGTGATTGTGCTATCAAGGTTAGAGATGCTGTGGCAATGCTACAGGAAAAGGAAGTAGACTTTACATTTGATGGCGAGTTGCAGCTAGATGCGGCTATTGTGCCAGAGGTTGCAAGGTTGAAGTGTCCTAATAGCCCAGTGGGTGGCGAGGCCAATACGCTAATATTCCCTAATCTGGAGAGTGGTAATATTGGTTACAAATTAATGCAAAGATTTGGTGGATTCAAGGCGGTTGGACCAATAGCTCAAGGAATGAGAAAGCCTATTAATGATGTCAGCCGTGGGGCGACAGTAGATGAGATAGTAGAGGCAATAGCCATTACTGCTATTCAGAGCAAATTTTAAAAAAGGAGAAAGAATAATGAAGGTATTAGTTATTAATGCGGGTAGTAGCTCGCTGAAGTTCCAATTCATAGATATGGATACAAAGGAAGTTAAGGCAAAAGGAATCGTAGAGAGAATTAATGAAGGAAAATCATTCCTTAGATACAAAGCATTTGGCAAAGAGAGTATATTTGACAAGGATATAAGAAATCATACAGAGGCTATGGAGATAGTTCTGGAGAAATTAACAGACGAGACAATAGGCGTTATATCTTCTACAGACGAGATCAATGCATTTGGTCACAGAGTAGTTAATGTAGGCGACCAATATTTCGACCCAATCATTGTGGACAAAGAGATGTTAGAGTTCTTTAAGACAAAGACAGAGTTTGCTCCACTGCATATGCCTGGATCTATTGCAGGTATTGAGGCGTGCCAAGTAATATGTCCTAATACACCTAATGTGGCTGTATTTGATATTGGATTCCATAAGACTATAGAGCCTAGGGTATATAGATATGGCTTGCCAAAGAGATATTACGACGAATATAGAATTAGAAGATATGGTGCACACGGAACTAGCCATTATTTCGTAACACAAGAATGTGCTAAGTTACTGGGAAAAGATGCTAATGACATCAATATTGTTACTTGTCACCTAGGTAGTGGTGCTAGTATTACTGCGGTGAAGAATGGCAAGAGCTTCGATACATCAATGGGATTTACTCCACTTGAAGGTATTATGATGAATACCCGTAGTGGCGACTTGGATCCTGCTATTATAGAATTCATCTGCAATAAGGAAGGCAAGTCTGTATCAGAAGTTATCAAGATGTTGAACAAAGAGAGCGGACTACTAGGTGCTAATGGCAAGGTATCTGATATGAGAGATATCATAGCCAATATAGAAGATGAGGATGTTAAGCTATCTTATGATATGTATTCTTACAGGATCAAGAAATATATCTGTAGCTATGTAGGTGTCCTAGGCGGAGTAGATGCAATTGTCTTCACAGCAGGAGTAGGTGAGCATACTCCAGAGCTAAGACGTGATGTGACTGAAGGCTTGGAATTCATGGGAATCAAGGTAGATAACGAGTTGAACTTTGGTGCAAAGCGTGGTGAGATTGCTGATATTACAGCAGAGGGGTCTAAGGTAAAAGTATTTGTTATACCTACAGATGAAGAGATGGTTATAGCCCAAGAGACTGAGAAATTGGTTAGATAGGGTGTATAAATATGGTTGAAATAATCGCATTTCAGCCATATTTTTTACCTTTGAATAGTACCTTAGATATATTGATATGAATTATTGGCTGTACTAGAAATACCAATTTTGGCTAAATTATCAGATTTTTGAAATATTTACCAAAATAACATTGACAAACGTAATTATTTAATGTATAATTTTTGAGCAATAATAAGATTAAGGAGGTGTAGTAATGATCGCACCTAAAGGAAAAATTTCAAAAGCAAGAAGGAATTCTAGAAAAGCAAACTGGAAGATGACAGCACCTTCTTTGGTTGAGTGCCCTCATTGCCATGAATTGAAGGCTCCTCATGTAGTATGCAAGAAGTGTGGATACTATAATGGCGAGCAGAAGATTAAGGTTGGCAAAGAGAAGAAAGAGGCATAAGTATATATTTACTTATATTTGGAACTACGGGATAGACTATGGAGGCTGCTTCATAGTTTTTTCTTTTTGTGTTCTTGCTTTACAAATATCTGGATATCTGATATTATCTATATTAGATACATGATAGGCGAGGTGTAGTTATATGAAATGTCCAAAGTGTGGATGTGGAATCAAGCAAGATACATTCTGTCCGTATTGCAAGATAACCGCAGACGAGGTTAGATTTGCTAGCAATAATGAGGCAAAGAAGAGGATAAAGGAAAAGGAGACCGACGGTGTGTATACATCATCCTATATCCCATATGATGTGTCAAAATGGAAGTTATTTTTTATAACATTATTTGGCGGCGTATTTGGGTTTGATGCGTATTATCTGGGTAGATACAAGAGGGCTGTCATTCAGTTTGCCACATTCTTTTTGGCATTCGTGTCGTTTACGCTGAAGCAATATTTTGGATTCGAGGCCTTTGCATTGCCTACAGATATATTGACACTTATATGTGCTGTGTTTGTGGTGATGTGGATAGGCAATGTCATAGGAGTCGCGTTTAACAAGGCAACTGTGCCTGTGGTATTACCCACCAAGGCAGAGCTAGTGACTAGGCAACAAGAGTGGAATGACAGTGAGAAGGCAAAGGCGGATGCAAAAGAGGCAAAGAGACAAAAAAGATATGACAAAATGGTGGAAAAAGAGAAAAAGAATATAGAGAAAGAGGAAGCAAAGAAAAAATCAGATGAGAAATAAAACTGTTGTCGTAGGAATGAGTGGTGGAGTAGACAGTTCGGTTGCTGCAGCTATATTAAAAGAACAAGGATACAATGTCATTGGACTATTTATGAATAACTGGGAAGAAAAAGACAATAATGATTGCTGTACATCGGTGTCTGACTGGGAAGATGTGAAGAGAGTGTGCACAACGCTGGGTATCCCTTATTATAGCGTTAATTTCTCTCAAGATTACATGGATAGGGTTTTTTCTTACTTTCTAGACGAATATTCCAAGGGAAGAACGCCCAATCCAGATGTGCTATGCAATAGAGAGATCAAGTTTGGCCCATTCAAAGAATTTGCCAGGTCGTTGGGTGCAGACTATATTGCGACGGGACATTATGCCAAGGTGGATGTCGTGGACGGCAAGGTTAGGTTGTTAAAGGCAAAGGATCTTAACAAGGACCAGACATATTTCCTTAATCAATTGTCTCAAGAACAATTGACTGACGTGCTATTTCCATTAGGAGATATGCAAAAGCCAGATGTTAGAAAATTGGCAGAGAAATATAACCTTATAACTCATGATAAAAAGGATAGCACTGGGATTTGCTTTATTGGAGAGAAGAGATTTAGGCAGTTCTTGCAGAATTATTTGCCAGCAAAGAAGGGCAAGATTATGGACATGGATGGCAATGTCGTGGGCGAGCATGACGGCGTTATGTTCTACACCTTGGGGCAGAGGCGCGGATTGGATTTGGGCGGAATCAAGGGCGGCAATGGCGAGCGATGGTTTGTAATAGACAAGGATGTAAAAAATAATATATTGTATGTTAGTCAAGGCGAAGATGATAAGCTGTTTTCTGCTGCGCTAGAAACGGATGTGTTTAATTGGATTAATAAGCCAGAATCAAATCAGTTCCAATGCTATGCAAAGTTTAGGTATAGGCAGCCGGACCAGAAGGTGAATGTAACTATTGTGGATGATGGAAAGTTACACATAGATTTTGTAGAGAGGCAGCGTGCAGTAACCCCAGGGCAATTTGTAGTGTTGTATGCAGACTATGGCGATGTTGACAGAGAGTGTCTTGGTGGCGGAGTAATAGACAAAGTATTATTTGCAGAATAGAAAATAAAATACACTTATAATGACGTCTACCTTATTCAGGGTAGATGTTTTTTTTATTTATTGCTGTTATTTATCAAATATTTTGCTAGAATTGCAAAATTACTTTT
>CAYSUG010000049.1:0-6516 GCA_964434145.1 uncultured Christensenella sp.
GCTGTCTACACAGATATTTCCATTGTGTAGTGATATTATTCGCTTGGCAATGGCTAGCCCCAGCCCATTGCCCTCTACCGTTCTAGAGGAATCTGCTTGGTAAAATTTCTCAAATATATGTTTTTGGCTTTCTTTGCTGATACCTATTCCGTTATCCTCAATGACTATATGGATAGCATCTTCAGTCTTTTTTGTAGATACAGATATTCTATCTTTTGTAAATTTGATTGCATTGTCTATTATGTTGATCCATACTTGTTGCATCAGATTCTCATCACAGACTAGGGGACATCTTTCGAATTCTGTTGAGACAGTTATATTTTTTTCTTTTATTTTATTGTCCAATAAGAATAAGCATTGGTCTATCTGTTCATCTAGATATACTTTTGATGTTTTATTTAATTTGGTTTGTGTGTCTAGTTTACTAATTAGAAGGGTATTGTTGGACAGCTGTGATAGTCTGATGCACTCATCGATTATTATATTTAGATATTCTTGTCTTTCTTCATCGGTCAGATCTTTTTTGTCTCTCAATATCTCTGCAAAACCTTTGACCGATGCCAGTGGGGTCTTGAATTCGTGAGAAAAGTTAGAGATAAAGTCGTTACGTTGCATTGGTACGCTTCTTAGGTCTGTCACCATGCTGTTGAAATCTTCTATAACGTCGTTAATATATGCGTTCTTTGATTTTTTGAACTGGATATCAAAGTCGCCACTAGATATTTTTTTTAATGCAGATCTGATAGATGTTACATATTTTTTGATCAATCTGTTTAGAAAGTAGGATACTATGATAGATATGACTAAGACTATGCCTAAACCTATAATAAGGAAAAGCAATGCGCTGTTTCCGCTTATTAGATTCTCTCCTATTGCATTAGCTATGGTTGCGACCAATAGCACCATTATAGAGACGATTAGGATACATAGCATTATATACAGAGTCAGAGAGTATTCTATTCTAGTCCATTTTTTCTTTTTCATATTTTACCCCTTTGTACCCAAAACCTCGAATGTTTTCTATCCCAATCTCAGGAAAATCTTTGATTTTATTCCTAATGTTATTAATATGCACTTTGATAGTGTTTTCATCGCTATCAGAGGTTGGACCCCAGAATTCGTCAAATATCTCTGACTTCGTAAATACTCTCTCTGGGTATGACAATAGTTTGAACAGAATTGAGAATTCCTTCTTTGGCAGGTATATTTTAGTACCATTTTGCCTAAATATTGCCAAATTATTGTAATCCATGGTGATGTCGTTGATATATATTTTCCTTTCATTTGCTATCTTTGCTCGTCTAAGGATTGCATTGATTCGCATCACCAGTTCGTCATAATTGACAGGTTTTATCATATAATCATCTATGCCTATGCTGTAGCCTTTTGATATCGATTCTATAGAATTCTTTGCAGTAACAAAAATCGCGGGAATGTTGTGGTATGTCTGCCTTGCTGTTTTGACGAATTCGTATCCGTCCATAAATGGCATCATTATATCTACCACCAATAGGTCAATAGGATTGTCGTATAATTTTGTTAACCCATCTTCACCATTAATGGCAGTTATTACATGGAAGTTGTTATCTTTTAACTTTATCTCCATTAATTTTCTTATATTTTTGTCGTCTTCTACTACTAATATATTGAACATTATTTATTCACCCCCGATGTCTTTATTGCAATATTGTAACACAATTAGATATTATATAATAAATTTTTTAATGTGGTTTTGTTAATTTACCAAATTTTTACTATTATTAAGATATAATATGTGATATCATATAGATGTGATTTATTCGCTATCTTAAAGCATTGTATTTATAGGAATAGATGAATATTTACTTATAATAGATTGCTGATATAGATTAGCCTTATTATTTGTGGTGCATTATTTAATATATGAAGGAGGGCATATGTTAGAGTTAAAGAATATTACCAAAGTATACGAGATAGGCAATGCTAAGAAGGGAACTTATCTCAAAGTTGATGCATTAAAAGGTGTCAGTATCCAATTTCGACGTAGCGAATTTGTATCGATCCTTGGTCAATCAGGATGTGGCAAGACTACACTGCTTAATATTATTGGTGGATTGGACAAATATACTAAGGGTGACTTGATTATAAATGGCAGAAGTACTAAAGAGTATACTGACAAGGATTGGGATACTTATCGTAACCATTCTATTGGTTTTGTGTTTCAAAGTTACAATTTAATTCCTCACCAAACAGTATTAGAGAATGTGCAATTGGCGTTAACTCTGTCTGGTATAACAAAAAAAGAGCGTGAGCGTAGAGCAAAGGAAGTCTTGAAAAAGGTTGGTTTGAAGGATAAGATTTATTCCAAGCCTAATCAGTTGTCTGGTGGTCAAATGCAGAGAGTTGCGATTGCTAGAGCGTTGGTCAACGACCCAGATATCATCCTTGCTGATGAGCCTACAGGAGCACTGGATAGCAAGACGAGTGTTCAGATAATGGATATACTAAAAGAGATATCCAAACAGAAATTGATCATAATGGTCACTCATAATCCAGAACTTGCTAATACATATTCGTCTAGAATAATCAATCTTAGTGACGGCGAGCTGGTAGGAGATAGTAATCCTGTTGGAGAGAATGAGCAGCTGGGTGATGACAAGTTGGTCAGTATGGCGGATGATGAGAGCTTGACAAAAAAAGAAATCAAGAAGAAGAATAAGAAGAAGAGTATGTCTTTCTTCACAGCACTTAGTCTTAGTTTTAAGAACTTATTGACCAAGAAGGCTAGAACAATACTAGTGTCATTTGCGGGCAGTATTGGTATCATTGGTATAGCTCTTATTCTATCTCTTTCGAGTGGTTTTCAAACTTATATCAATAATGTACAACAAGACACGTTGTCCACATATCCAATTACAATAAATGCTGCTACTGTTGATTATAGCGCAATGTTGGAAATGGTAATGAATAGTGGAGGTGGTGACAATAAACCCACAGCTGATGACAAAATATATAGCAATGATGTTATTATAAATATGTTTAAGAGTATCTTACAAGGGGCGAAAACAAATGATTTGAAGTCTTTCAAATCGTTTATTGAGTCCAACGATGAGTTAAATGATTACGTGACTGGTATACAATACACGTACGATATTGGCTTAAATGTGTATGGTAGACATTTAGAAACGATTGAAGGTGAACCAACGGAAATTACAACACAACTCAATCCTAACACAATGTTCCAAGAAGGTGTTATGGCATTCTTTGACACATTAGCGGAGAATGAAACAAATAAACAAATTGATAGTGTGGTAGATGATATAATTATCACTAATGCGATTAAGACTAAACTGGGTATAACAAATTCTGTTATGACTCCAGAGGAAAATACTATGGTTGCCAATGCTAAGAATGCATTGTCAGATGTAGAGAAAGAGCAAATAATCTCTACTTGTCCTGATTCAACTAGAATTGCTATAATGACATCAACCAGACCTGTTTTAAAAGCAAAGATTAAGGCAGAGATAATGTCACAGTTTAATTCTGCAACTAGTACTGGCAGTACTACGATGGGAGATTTGAGTACGCTTAGCAATCAAGATCTAGGTATTTGGAATGAGATGTTGGATAATCCAGATATGTTACAATCTCAATACGATGTGGTTGCGATCCAAAATGGTTCTGATAAAAATACTTTATTTAAAGATTTAAAATTTAATGAGATAGTATTGGTTGTTGATGAATATGGCAACTTAAGTGATTACAATCTATATGCATTGGGTATTAAAACCAGCCCGTCAATTGAAGAAGTTGCTAGCGGTTTGGCTAATAATATGAAAGATTATAATATAGAGCCTTCTTCGTTTAATCATAGTGAGGTGATAGGCAAAGAATATCCATTACTACTAGAAACGGATTATTTCCAAAAGATTGATAAGAATGGTAATATTAGTGAGGCTGGAACGCTAGTAGATATTAGGACTCAGATTAAGTCTGCTCAAAATTTTAACAATCTGTTGACGCCAGAACAATATAATAGCATAGTCGACGATCTTCTTGATAATTCACAGATTAAATTAAAAATCAAAGCAATTGTAAAACCAAAGGAAGGTGTCTCTGCCACATCCATTGGTGGTGCAATAGGTTATTCACATTTATTGACTGAGAAAATAATTGAATTGCAAAACGATGCTATAGAAGCAAAAGGATTGGATGCCGTTAGTGTACAAACGATAGATATAGAGTCTCCGACTTCAATCAGTATTTATTGTGCAGATTTTGATAGTAAGGCAGAGATTGAGAAGATTATTGCGAAATATAACGAGGGCAAGGCTGAAGAAGATCAAATAACTTATACTGATTTTATTGGTATAATGATGTCTTCTGTTAGTACTATTATAAATGCAATATCTTATGTACTTATTGCTTTTGTATCCATATCACTTATTGTATCTAGTATAATGATAGGAATTATCACATATATCTCTGTATTAGAAAGAATTAAGGAAATTGGTGTACTGCGTAGCGTGGGTGCGTCTAAGAAGGATGTGAAGAGAGTATTCACTGCAGAGAGTTTGATCATTGGTACTGCATCTGGAGTATTAGGAATAGTAATTACTCTGATATTGAATGTTCCTATTAATATAATTATTGAGACTCTTGCGGGATTGTCTGGTATAGCGGCTCTTCCTATAGGGGGTGCATTCATCTTAGTTGGAATTAGTATGTTGCTGACATTTATTGCAGGATTGATACCTGCTCATATTGCTAGTAAGAAAGATCCAGTAATAGCACTTAGAACTGAATAAGGATTAAGAATAGTCACAAGTAAAATTGCTTATGGCTATTTTTTAATTTTATTTTTTTATGTAAAGATTTTAATAGAGCTTTTACGTTGATTATGCTATAATATAATTTGTTATTTTGGAGTAGGAGAAAAATATCAATGAATGTTCTAAAACAGTCAAGTGGGACTTATGTGTACTGTAGCCAATGCAAAATAGAGAAGAATTGCTGCTGTGATTTTGAAGACGGAATTGATAATGTAGTTACAACTGTTCAAGAAAAGCAGCGAATAATTGATCGTGTAGGAATGGATGCAGAGCAATATTTTGTACCAATTAATGAGACTGCTTTTAATATTATTAATCAGGGTGCTATATGTCCTTTTTATAGTAATGGTTGTACTATCTATGATATCAGACCTAGCGATTGTAGGTTATTTCCGTATGACTTAAAGGAATTAAATGATAAATATTATTTAATAAAATATGATTTGCCTTGTGGCAGTATTAATGTTAATGACAATGTAGATGAGGTTGTTAAGTCTTTGTTGCCAATAATAACTACTTATACGAACAAGAAAATAGAAGAAAAAGTAAACAAATTAAAATATAAAATTGTAAAAGAAATTAATATCTAATGATTTAAAAAAAGGAGTGTTTGTGCCAATGGCTGAAATAAAGGTGGTTACAATTTGTGGTAGTATGAGATTTGCTACACAAATGCAACAAATAGCTTGTGATTTGGAGCAAAAGCACGGCTGGTGTGTAATCCAATGCGTCTATGGGATAGACAAGTCCGATATATTAGAAGCAGAAATGGCTAATATAGTCAATGCGCATTGGAAGAAGATTGATATCAGCGATGCTGTATATATTGTAAATATAGGTGGATATATTGGAAAGTCTACCCAAGACGAAATTGACTATGCTCTGCAATGCGGCAAAGAGGTAATATATCACGAAAGCAATTGATGTTTTGAAGACACAATCCAATACAGAAACATACTAAATGCAAAAAAATAAAATTTTTTGAAAAATTAGTATAAAAATCATTGACATCTTATGATAATAGTGATAATATAATATCGCATTTTAAGTTAAAAGTGCGTTATGGGGGTATAGCTCAGCTGGCTAGAGCACCTGCCTTGCAAGCAGGGGGTCAAGAGTTCGAATCTCTTTATCTCCACCATTTAATTTTGACAGATGTGAAAGTCGTTAAAACATAATATTAGAGTGCTAAACTCTTACAAATTAGCACATAGGGATGTAGCTCAGCCGGTTAGAGCACCACTCTGGAGCCGAGCGAAGCGAACGCCATTTTCCTAAGGAAAATATAAGGTGGGCAACCCAACGAAGAGGCTAAACTCTTTAAAATTAGCATATAGGGATGTAGCTCAGCCGGTTAGAGCACCACTCTGATAAGGTGGGGGTCGGTGGTTCGAGTCCACTCATCCCTACCAAGTAAAGTAGTCGATAGGGGGCTACTTTTTTTTTGTTTTTATACCCCCACCTTAGCGAACGCTAGTTCGCACAATCTTGCGGATTGTATCAGAGTGGAGCTGTGCAATCATTTTTCTGAAAGAAAAATATAAGGTGAGGGGTCGGCTTGTAGTCGGGAACCCTGCCCGACAACGGGGCGAGTCCACTCATCCCTACCAAGTAAAGTAGTCGATAGGGGGCTACTTTTTTTTGTTTTTGTACCCCCACCTTAGCGAACGCTAGTTCGCACAATCTTGCGGATTGTATCAGAGTG
>CAYSUG010000049.1:6616-7223 GCA_964434145.1 uncultured Christensenella sp.
GAGCTGTGCAATCATTTCACATAGTTTAAATGTTGTTTGCGCTTTGACAAAGAAAAAGACACTCAAAAATTGTTGAGTGCCAAAAGTTTTATAACAACTTTAATAAATCTTCAAATGTAGTGTATCTAGCCTTTTCTTTATTATGTCCATAAGTTCCGTGAATAATAAAATAGTTCTTCATATTTACTCCTTAATCTACAATTTCGTGTTGTTCTGGATACCAAGCAGGAGTGCAAGGAAGTCCTAATCTCATTTTGCCTTCCCAAAAGTATTTTTCGTTTATATCAATTAACACAACATCATCTTGCTTTAATTGGTATTCTTTACCTTCAACAACTAAAATACCAGAGCCGCTTAAAACGTGTGCCATTTCTTTACATTTGCGATTTACAGCCCATTTTTCTTTTGGAAATCTGCCATCAATATCTACTATACAATAATTGATGTCTTTATCTTCAAT
Organism: uncultured Christensenella sp.; assembly: GCA_964434145.1. Taxonomy (GTDB): domain Bacteria; phylum Bacillota; class Clostridia; order Christensenellales; family UBA1242; genus UBA11490. The sequence goes on from CAYSUG010000049.1 coordinate 7,077, forward strand.
GTTATATTCATAAGTCTTGTTTGTAGGTCCTTCAAATAATTCTGTATCTTTAAAACTCTTATATATCATATTTTTTTACTCCTTAATCAATTTTCTCAATAATTTTTCCGCTTAGTAGTTTATAACAATCTTCACCAATCATATATT
>CAYSUG010000050.1:0-7153 GCA_964434145.1 uncultured Christensenella sp.
TATCTATAGATAATATAAAAAATAAAATTTTTGAAATACTTATTAACAAATCAAAAAAGACGACTCTGCTATGGCAATCTAAGTATGCAATTCATTATCGCTATCTAGCCAATGATTTGTCAGAAAACAATATAAAAGTAGAAGGGGATAGCAATACAAAAGAGGCTGTTGAAAAAACTATAGAAGAATCAATTTCAATTTATAATTTCAAAATTGTAATAGCTTTCTCACAAAAAGACAAAAATAATAACTACTGTATCCAGTACTATGCAAAAAATTATAGTGAATTAGTTACTAAATATCATAATCAGTCGCTTAATAATTTCGCACTAAAAAACTTAGAGACTAACAATAATTATTATCTTCATATTATATTATTTAAGACAATATTTAAAACTGAAAAAAAATTAAATCATATACCATTTGATCTCATTGAAACAATGTTATATAATGTGCCATCCATTTTATTAAATTCAAAACCAAGCATAATATCATTAAGAAATATTATTAACTATATAAGAAATTATCCATTGCAAGATTATAAAACACTAGACGAAAATAATTTATCATTTGTATCTGATAAAAGTAAATTCTCAATATTTGAAGCAAAAGAAATAATTCAAATCCTGGAAAAATATTTTAAGAAAAATTATGCATAATACTATGCAATTAATCCTTGCATAATATTAAAAACGGCTAAATAAATTTTCGGTGGGAGTTTTTGCCTAAATGATATTAAATAATGAAAAAAACTACTATCATTTCGCAAAACTATTCTTTTGCGAAAAGTTTTTAAACATTATATTTCTAATGTTTATACTTGAGATATATGTTTAACCCATTTATTATATTTGATGCTTTATTGATAAATAATAAGATGCCCTATATATGATATTATTTATATTTTTTAGCTAGTTATATTTTATTTATTATTTTAACCATGAGAGTATTATTTAGAGTTTGTTCTATGTGATAGTTTGCATAGTACTTAACCTCATGGTTAATTTTTATCAAATTTATATTTTTTTTATTAATAGCATATAAGAGGCTAATCTTTAGAACATTTCTAGTAAGAAACTATAGTTTTTTAAATTTTTCCTATGTTTTTTCCAATCTGGCATTACACTTTCTATTATCTTATAAAATGCAGCTGAATGATTGAACTCTAATACATGGCTCAATTCATGAATTAAAATATAATCTATGATTGAGTGTGGCAACATAATTGCTTTGTAATTGATGATTATTTCAGCTTTTTTTGAGCAACATCCCCACCTAGCCTTGTAATCTCTTACATTAAATGATGAATAATTCAATTGCATTAATTTTGCAAAATATTCAATCCTCTCAGAAAGAATACTTTTGGCTAATTCCTTATATTTCTTTTTCATCTTTGCAATAAATATTTCTTTTTCCCAATTTATAGGATATATTATCTCAGAGTTACAAATCTCGATCTTCTTAATTCCGTCTAGTTGACGCAAAGAATACTTTTTGCCCAATATTAGACAAGCATTATATTGTTTGATATCATAATTGATTAGTGTTGATTTCTTTAATGCATTAAGATGCTTATTAATCCACCCTTCTTTTTCTCTCACAAACTCAAATATCTTACTCAGTTCCAACTTCTTTGGGGCTCGGACAATAACTTGACCATCTTTACTTATTGACAGAGACATACTACGCCTATTCGTTCTAATTATACAATCTGGTTTCATATAACAAACTCCCCTACCCTACAATTCTCGCTATATTCATGAGTATTACAGATTTTGAGTACTACCTTTGCATAGTATTATATAATAAAAAAAATAGTTTGCATAGTATTTCATTTGACTATTGCGATTATTTTTTTATATACTTATACTAATCAAATAAAGAATTTACAAAAAATATTTTTTGACGACAAATAATTTTTTATATTTTGCGGAGATTGTAAATGGCAAAAAGATCAAGACGAAATGCTTCTAGAGGATCTGTAAATAATATTATATTAGAGACGCTATATTCTGGTAGCAAATATGGTTATGAGATAATCAAAGAAGTAGAAGAAAAGACTGATGGCAAAATTGTATTAAAACAACCCAGCCTATATAGTAGTTTGACCAGATTTGAAAATAAGGGATATGTGACATCTTCCTGGGCAGATTCAGAAATTGGTGGAAGAAGGCACTACTACACCCTAACAGATGAAGGTAAAGCATATTATGAGAACTGTGTCCTTAACAAGAGATCCTGTTATGAATTCCTGAATGATGACTATGAGTTTGATAACTCTATTCCAACCTTTGAAGAAAGTGAGTCATTTGATACAGAAGATAATTCTGATAATGACAATTCATACGATTATGATGTATCTAGTGGCGATGAATCTATCTCTTATACTGGCTATAATTTCGACGTGAACGACAGAATTACTTCTTTGTTATCTGACGATGACGAAGAGATAGAAGATGCGTTCTCAGACCCTAATGACGATGAGGAAAACATCGAAGCAGAAAATGATGTGTTTTTCGATAATGAGTCCGAATCTGAGGATGTAGACGATATTCAATATGATGAGCCAACTTTACACGAAGAAGATTTGGATGTAGACAATTCTGAAGAAAATTCTATAGATGAAGAGGATTTATACCAAAGTATTAACTCTATACACGCTAATTATACTGAAGACAAAGAATATGATAACAATGATACACTCAAGTATACTAATAACCTTAGCAAAGAGATCAATGATGTGTACAATTCTATTAAGGCAACTACCATTGAAAATAATACGCCAATAGACGAAGAATCACCTTATGAGCGTGAGAAGAAAAAACAAGAGTCTATGAATATCCTCTATGGCAATAATGTTATAAGTAGACAAGAAGAGAGCGAGCATACATATTCTTTTGCAGAGGCACCACCTACCTATTTTGTGGATGAAAATGGCATAACTAAGAAATATATCAATACTAATAGCATTCAGCAGACAAGTTATAGCAATCCTAACCAAGCTAATATGTTCAATTCATCAGACTTCGATGAAATAATGAGAAAAGGAAACAAAACAAAATCTCAGAGAAGGGAACAAACATCTACTCCAATTATTGATCAATTCGATCAGTTAAGTGATGAAGAGATAGAGAGAAGAAACAAAATATTCCAAGAAAAATTTGATAACATCGCTGATAGTAGAATGGTTAAACCTGCTATTAATAATGAACAAGATATAGATAAATCAGCGTATATAGAAGAAGAGTATGTAGATACACAAAATAATTTTGTCAGTTTTGATGAAGACGACAATGATTCATATTATTTCAAATACAATGATAAAGAAATAGAAGAAAATGATCCTACAAACAACGTAAAAATATCAGAATATAACAATTATCAGAAAAATGAGAATGATGATTTCGCAGAGATTAATCAGCGTAATTATATCAAGAGTAACAAAGCAAAATTTGTCCTTGGCCTAACTCTGTTAGTTGTTATGCTAATAGAATTCACGTCTTTATTATTTATATTAAAGACAAAAACAACCTTAGGAGCTGCCGATAATACGTTGTTTATTATAGGATACGTATTGATTATAGTAATATCTTTGTCCTTAATGGTGCCAATGTTTTTTAATCCTAACAAGCGGAAGCTAAATACATTTAAATTCGGATACTCATTGACTTTAGGAATCTTAAGCTTTTTAGTTCTTTGTACCTTAACATATGCAGTAAATGCGTTCTTAGGCTTTGATATTACTAATATAGAATTCTTCTATGCTAAGTTATTGATTCCTATTACATTATCATTTAACCTAATCCTAGGTCCAATTATTTACAAAATTATTTCTATAAATAAAAAGATGTATTAAGAGAGGCTGCAACACTGCGGCCTCTCTTAGTTTTTGAACAATGCTCTTATTCTTCTATTCTTCTTAAAGAAAATAATCATACCTACTGTGCAAATAACTACAAGAATCAATATAATGATTATTCCAACTATACTATTGAGGCTAAATATAGTCCCTCCCCCAAATAGGCATAGAACGATAATTGTGATAGGCCTAATACAAGTTGCTATAATAAAGAATTCCTTGAAGGTCATAGGAGATATACCCGCTACCATACAAAATAGATCGTCTGGGAAGAATGGAAAAATAAATACAATAGATAATATATACTTTCCATTATTTTTAAGTAATTTAGAATACCTTTCTACCTTCTCCTCACCTAAGAGCCAACTAACGAATTTGTACCCAAATGTCTTGCCAACCATGAACGAGATATATGAGCCAAGTAACACACCGATCGTGCATAGTATCATAGTCTTAATTGGGCCAAATACGACAATTCCAACAACTATCAGAGCAACTGCCGGGATAGGCAAGAATACTACTTGTGCGATCTGAATTAATACAAAAATGAAGACCCCCTTACCCCCTGTCGCCAGGATTAGTTCCTTGATTGCAGTAATAGAGGTAAAGTATTTTAATAGGTCATATTGATCTAGCATATAGTATATGAACATACCACAAGACATAGAATACGATGCAACAATTAGAAATTTTGAAGCAATTACTGGTAATTTACCCTTATATACAGCGTATATTAGAGAAAAAAATATAGTAAAAAAGCTTAAAACTAATTTTGTTGTTGATTCGAAATAATCCGCTTTTGTTATAAACAATGTCAAAATTAGCATAACAATTGGAACTATAGATATTATTATATTTTTCGATCTCTGACTCATTGCTATTTACTCCTATATTACTTACTCATATTTATATTATAAAATACCGACAAATATGATTTTACAAAATAATATCATTGTGCTAAAATTATATAAATCAGTTAAGGTGGAATGAATTGGCAAAACCAATATTATCTGTTCAAAATATAACAAAGACCTTTGGTCGTCAACTAGTTATCAATAATGTCTCCTTCGAAGTTTTTGAAGGAGAAGTTTTTGGACTGCTTGGCCCTATTATGTCCGGCAAATCAGCAATTCTCCGTGCTATAACAGGAGCTTTAGTACCAGACAAAGGTAATATAGTAGTAGATGATATTGACTATAATGATGATTATATCAAGGCTATGACGAATATGAATGGATACATAACATTGCCAAAACTATATAATCATATGAATGGCTTGAATAATTTACGTCTACTTACTGGCTTGTATGGAAAATTCAGCAATGAGATACTCATTAATTCAGCCAAAATGGTCGATGCAGAATATTTATTGAAAATAAAAGCTAGAAGATACTCACTGGCAGAAAGACAAAAATTATGCATTGCGGCAGCACTAGCCACCAACCCCAAAATAATTGTCTTGGACGACCCGTTTGCTGGTCTTAATGCAAAAGAATTGGAAAATTTGCAAGATTTAATTAAACATTTATCCACTAAGAACAAAATTGCATTTGTAATATCTAGTCAGATGCTGGGCCATATGGAGAATATATGCACAAATATAGCGATAATTAATAATGGTGCATTGCTAGAAACTAGGAGTATGGATTCGCTAAAAATGGAGTCAATGAAAGATTCCAAACTTGCATTTACCGTCGATTATCCTAACTTTGCTGGAAAAATAATATTCAATGAATTTAATTGTAAAGTACAACTCTGTGGCAGCAAAGTGTTAGCTTATATTGCCGCAACCAATAAGGAAAAGATATTGGATAGGCTAAAAAATTATAGAATATCTGTATTCAAGGTAGAAGTAATAACCAAATCATTGCAGCAATTGTTCGAAGAGGTGTTGCAGCGAAAAGCAATGAACAGATCATGGGTAGAGGAATATAAATAGTGTCAAAATTATTGAAATTGGAATTAAATAACAAAATCAAAAGTCCTATATATATAGTAGCATTTATTATACTAATACTACTAAATATAGTGCTTGCTTTTTCGTTCTCCCCTGCTACGGTCACCAACTCGACCACGCATTCCTTTGACACAACTTATACCAATTCTACCGATTTGTATAACAAATATACATCTCAGATAACATCCATAATTGATAACAGAACACTGGCCGCAAGAGATATTATATCTTATTATAATCTAATAAGAGAGCGTAAAGAGAATATAAAAGAATTGCATCAAGATATACTAGTTAATTTCAATAACCTAGAGGAAATCAAGTATGGTGGCAATACTACAGCAATCAATAATCAAGGTCTGTTACTACATTCTTCTTTGGTAAAATATACCAATCTGCTAACTAATTTTGATAATATGCAGAACATCAAATACATTGACTATATTTTATCCAATGATGCATATATGCAGAATATGGAATTTAATAAAATGCAACAGATTGTAGCTACTATTACGACCTATGTAGATAACGGAAGCAATGACTACGGCAATAGAATATACACTCTACTTAACAGCGACAACTTTGTTAACACCTTGGATGAATGTACATCAATTGCAACTAATTTCGTACAATATACATTGAATAATAGTTATAATAGCATACTCACAAGTTTTAATAGTTATCAAAATTATATCAATAGCACTGCAACTCAGTTCTTCAATTCATACGAGGCCAACAACAAACTAGCAACATATTATTCTAATCTGGTAAAATATAACGACCTATTCAATGCGCTGACTACATCAGAATACAAAGTTATCTTGGTAAAAGAAAAAATCAAAGACAATGTAACATCTGCAATGACAGCTGCCCTGAAGATTGCTAATAACAAGACATCCTCCAGAGCAGAACATAGAGAATTTATTCAGAAGTTGCTAGCTACCAATGTTATTAATGAAATTAATCATTTTGATAACAATTTCAATATAATATCAATTGATAGTGATAACTTGGACAAGCTAACTGATTATATTATAAAATCTAACGAGAATACATCGAATAATAACAAGTTAATTAACCAGGCATATAATAGCAACAACTTGGCTGAATTAGAGAAAAATATTACAAAAGAATGCGTATTGTCAGATTCTCTAGTATCATTAATCAACAACACTATTACTATTCTGTGCTACAACGAATACGACGTGTATCAGAGATATCTGGACGACAATCAAATATATGATTCTCAATGCCAAATAACATTAACAGAATATTATATTTTGAATAATACATACGCATCAGATATACTAAATAATTATCAATTTAACTACCGGGTAAAC
>CAYSUG010000051.1:0-6651 GCA_964434145.1 uncultured Christensenella sp.
ATCGAATATTCCTTCTCCATTTTTTCAAAATAATGCATGGCTCAAAACCGCCCCATAAAACAATTTTTGCTCTTTAAACCCCCCCCCCCCCCCCCCAGCTGTCAAACAAATGTTGAAAGTTTATAATTTTTTAGACAATTTTAAAAAAAAACATAACACTATGTATTATTACATTCGTGTTATGTCTTGTATTTTTTAATTCAATTTTAAATTAATACCATTATCCTTAAATACTTGGATGACTCGAGAATGGAACTCTTCTATTTCTGCCCCTGTCATGGTGTGATCGTCTGCCACAACCCAGTAATGAAGTGTATAATTAGCAAATTCTACACCCTCTGCCTTGTAGATATCTGTCAAACCAACCTTATAGATAAGATCCGTGTCTATACTGGTAGCGATCTTCTCTACATCGGCATATTGCATATTTAATGGAATCTCGAAGTTGAAGTCTAGTTCTGTTCCAGGATGCTTCGACGCTTTCTCAAACTTGTACTCTATCTCTGCCACATTTCTCAGCTCACTGAAATTGATCTCGCACACAGCTATTGTCATCTTAGGATCAATCTTCTTTGCTATCTTTGGATTAACTAGTCCTATATATCCTAGATTAATATTGTCTGCCACTATTCTATAATAATTGACTGGACAGATTAACTCATCATCTATATTAGATTTGACAAACTGAACCTTTGATTTCACAAGGTCTGCAAATATATATTCTACAGCCTCTTTTAGCGAAAGTAGCGCGGATTGCATAGCACCCCTGCTAGCCTTGACTATACCAAGAGATTTCTCCTCAGCGCATAATCCGTCTTCCTTCAAACCAGATACGACTCTACCTATCTCAAATACGCTAACCTCGCCAGCTAGATCATTCTTATTATCCATAACGACCTTGATTAAGCTAGGTATAATAGTAGATCTAATCTGATCATTATCTTTTTGCAGAGCATTGACTATACGCATATAACTAGGAGGATTGATACCCAACTCTGTACAAGTATTGCAATCATTCCATATATATGTGTGTACTTCGTTATAATTGTAACGCGATGCTAGAGCGTACTTAGTATCATACTCTAGGTCTATCAATTTGTCTTGCATTACAGGAACAACAGACTGCAATGTACTAGTAGCTGGGATATTATCATACCCATATACTCTAGTAATCTCTTCTATCAAATCCGCCTTACCTTGGATATCTTTGGTGGTTCTAAATGACGGAGCTGTCACTGTATAGCAGCCATTGCCTTTATTCTCTACCTTGAATGTCAAACTCTCTAAGATTGATATTATCTTTTCCTCTGGGATAGAAATACCAATGTATCTATCTATATACGACTTCTCAATATCTATTTTGACTGACGGATATGTATATCTTATCACATCAGTGATGTCGCTAGATACCACTGCATTTTCGTCGTTCTCAACTATTATCTGCATGAATCTACGCAGCGCAGTCTCGGTCAGATTAGTATCCAGCATCTTCTCGTATCTGGCACTAGCCTCTGTCCTTAGACCCAGCTTAGTTGCAGTCTTACGAACATCAGTGCCGTCGAAGCAAGCACTCTCAATAAGAACGCTAGTAGTTGTATCCTTAATCTCGCTATTCTCACCACCCATTATTCCAGCTATAGCCACTGGTCTATTATTAGACTCAATAACCATAGTATGAGCTGGCAACATTCTCTCTTGGGAATCAAGTGTCGTGAACTTAGTCTCCTCACTCAGTTCCTCTACCTGTATATTATCTACAATAGCATTATCAAATGCGTGCATTGGCTGACCCAGTTCTAGCATGACATAATTAGTCACATCGGCTAAGAAATTGACACCACGCATTCCAGCATAATACAGTCTAATCTGCATATTGATAGGACTAACAGTTCGGGATATATTGTCCATAGTAGCTGTAGTATAACGATAGCACTTATCAGTATTAACAGTTATGTCCAATTTCTTGCCATTAGTCTTGTCATCCCACAATATCAGTGGTCTAAGTGATCTACCAGTGATAGCCGCAATCTCTCTGGCTATGCCATAATGTCCCCACATATCTGGCCTGTTGGTCAAACTCTTATTATCAACCTCGAACACAACATCATCTATGTCCAAGATCTCCTTGATATCTACACCTATAGGAGTACCTTCTTCTAATACTAGCAGCCCGCTATGGTCATCGGATATCCCCAGTTCCTTAGCACTGCAACACATTCCATAGCTATCATAACCACCTACATTTGCCTTGTCTATAGTCATTCCTGCAACATTTGCCCCAATAGTAGCCAGAGGAACGATTATGCCTTCTGCAACATTAGGTGCCCCGCACACTATATCAACAATTCCTTTACCAGTATCCACCTTTAGCAAATGCAGCTTCTTAGAATTGGGATGTGCTTCTACGCTAACGATTCTTGCAGTAATTACACCAGAGACACCCGCACCCTTAGTCTCTACACCCTCTACCTCTGCACAAGACAGAGTGAACTTGTTAATCAATTCATTAACATCTATTCCGTCCAAATCTACGAAATCTTTAATCCAATTCAGTGATATATACATAAGATCCTCCTTACTTGGTATGTGCTGATCTCAAAGTCTTCACCTTACCGCCGTTCAGCACCCTTATATCATTAATCTCGAAATTCATCATTGCCATTCTAGATAGACCCAATCCAAAAGCAAAACCTTGGTACTTGTCTGGGTTAATTCCACCCATCTCTAACACCTTTGGATGAATCATGCCGCATGGACATAGTTCTATCCAGCCACTCTTCTTGCACACGCTACAGCCTTTGCCGCCACAATATGGACAAGAACAATCCAGCTCAAATCCTGGCTCGACGAATGGGAAGAAACCCGGCCTTAGCCTTACCTTCACCTCTCTGCCAAATACGCTAGACAACATAGTCTTCATGAAATATATTAGGTTAGAGATAGATATGTCTTTGTCTATCATCATGCCTTCCAACTGGAAGAATGTATTCTCATGACTAGCATCTAGCTCTTCATTACGGAAGCATCTGCCTGGGAATATCGCCTTTAGCGGAGCACCATATTTTCGCATAATATAATTCTGTCTAGCAGATGTATGAGTCTTCAATACTTGGCCATTAGCTAGATAGAACGTGTCTTGCATATCTCTAGCTGGGTGATTCTTTGGAATATTAACAGCCTCGAAATTATTATATTCTGTCTCTATCTCATTGCCATCCTCGATGCTGAAGCCCATTGATTTGAACACTTCTTCTATCTTTGCTTGGGTGATTGTGATAGGATGCAGGCTACCTCTACCTTCCTTAGCAGGAACAGTCAGATCCACCCTCTCCATCTCATCCAATTCTCTCTGATATGCCTCTTCCTCTAACCTAGCATTCAGTTCTACAACTCTGCCTTCTATCAAGTTCTTCAGCTTATTAACGCTCTCGCCATATGCCTTCTTTCCCTCTACTGGGACATTTTTTATCTCTTTTAGCGCATCTGTCACCTTGCCACTTTTGCCCAAATATTTTACTCTTAAGGCATTGCACTCCTCTGCTTTAGTGCATTTCAGATAATCAATATCGAATTCTTTTAGTATATTATCTAGTATTTCCATAATTCTCTCCTTACTATTTTACAAAAAAACAATGAAGCAGCATTACAACTGCTCCATTGGGACGAATTATTCTGGTCGTGGTACCACCCAACTTCGTCACGCATCACATAGACGCATGACCTCATTCAATTATGTTACGATAATCACTCGGTCGATATTCACTGCCCCTTTTAGCCCAGGTCAGCTTGACTCGACTGCTCGTGTGCCGAAATTCGTTATATGCACATTGCTATAGGTAGGCTCTCAGCCCGTGACCTACCCTCTCTTAATTATAGTTACGCATCACTACTATACACACTAATAGCGCATTTATTAAGATATGCATATATCATATCACAACTAAAATCACTAGTCAAGGCTTTTACCGAACCTTTCTTAACAAAGAATAATTTATTATTTTTGCAGACACCAATCACGTAGTATTTTATGTAAAATCTTGTAACATATAGTTGTTTAAAATTAAAAAATTATAAAAAAGAATTTTGAAAAAACTCCCTATTACTATATAATACAAGTGCAATTCAATAAAAAAGGAGTATACATATTATGAAAAAGAAAATTCTAAGTTTTGTACTTGCACTATGCTTGATTATTCCTACAATGTTTGGATTACTTGCATGCAATTGCGGAGAAAAAGAGCCAGAAAACACAATGAAATTATCTATCAATCCAGGCGTAACATTCGTACTAGATGCCAACGACAACATCATCAATGTATCGTATGATAACGAGGATGCCGGCACAATCTATGCCAATATAGATTTTACTAATATGGATGTAGAGGAAGCTATTGATACATTCGTAGAATATGCTACAATCAGCGGATATGTAGACCTAACTGGCGACGAAGTCACAATAGAGGTTAACGGCAAGACCGAGGCTAACATAACAGAGCTAGAGAACAAGGCAAAAGCACAAGTAGAGTCTGTATTTAACAAAATGAACATCACAGTAACAGTCAATGTAGAAGAATTGTCAGAGACTGCTAGAAAGGCAGCATTGGTTACTAGCGCTAAGGCATTGGCACCAGAGCTGACTACTACTGAACTGAACACAATGACTAGTGAGGAGTTAATCAAGTTAATTAATGACAAGCAAGAGGAATACAAAGGTCTAGCATATAGCCAAATTGCAAGCATTCAATCATCATTTGAGACTCTGGTAGATACTGGTCTATCCCTACTAAACTCAACATACGAGACTGCCATGACTACTATTGACAGCATTGAGGCACAACTAGAGAATTTGAGCAAAGACAGTGCATTGTATGCAACATATAACGCACAATTAGAGACAGCCAAAGCTAGCTTAGAGCAAACAAAAAAACAAATAGACGAAGTAATTGCAGACCTAATGGAGAAAAAAGATGAACTAATTGAGGCTGCAAAGGCAAAAATAGAAGAAGCCAAAGCTACATACAAGACAGCATTTGAGAACAAGGTAAAGGCTGCTAGCACAGACCTAACCTCTCACCTTGAGGCAGCAAAATCAAGCGGCAAGATTACTGAAGATCAATACAATCACATGATTAGCCTAATCAACGATAACAAAGCTGCATAAACATAAAAAAATAACTGCAAAAATTAAAAATTGCAGTTATTTTTTTACATACCTCTGTCAGCCTCCAACAGAGAATAATCTATCATGCTATTGATCTTATCGTGCAATACATCTCTTGGAATATTACCACCAGGTGTCTTGCAATCCTTATTCGAGAGTTTATCAATCATCTCTCCGTCATTGTATACTGTTACTCTAAAGCCAATATTATAGTCTTCATCCGTAAACTCCTCGTCTACATACTTGGTCGAAGACTCACCATTAACATCAACAAATTGGTCTGCGATTAGCTTGGTCGCAAATTCAAAATCTTTTTGACTAGAAGATGTTTTGTCAAAAATAACAGCATTAAATGAAGAATTCTCATCGCTCAATATTGTATTATCGCTATTCATCACATCAGCATACTCTATTAGCATTCCATTCATCTGCGGAACACTCAACTCGCTATCTGGGCTAACCTCCATATTCTTTGCCATAAATTTATTTGACTCTCTTCTGTACACATTGATTAACTCTTCGTTATTAGTAAGAACTTTGACACTACCTATAGCAAAGATATACATTGGGCGTTTGTAATTCTCCCTAACACTATTCAATCTGTCTTGGAATGCCTCTGTCATACAACACCTCTCCAGTTTATTTTCCACTACACTATATCACAAAAAAAGATATTTTACAATCAAAACATCAAAAAAAGAATTAGAAATTTATCAAATATTCTCTTATTGCATAATGTTGCAATTTTTTTGTATATTTGATACAATGGTAATATGATGAAAATATTAGAAGAAACTAAAAATTATAAAATAGTTAAAATAAATGAAAATAATATTAGTCAAGTTTTTAACCTTTGTAAACATAACAAAAAATATTATGAATACTTGCAAGAAAATGTATCGCTAGATGGAGTAAAAAGTATAATAAACGAGCTTCCACCTAATACATCTATTAATAACAAATATTTTGTTGGTTTGTACAAGGCAAATAAGCTTATTGCGATACTTGACCTGATAGATGGTTATCCTGAAGAGAATAATGCTTTCATTGATCTTTTTATGGTTGATGTAAGGTGTCAAGGCAAAGGGGTTGGACAAGATATAATTAAAAATCTGCTCAACACCCTGAAAATTAAAAATTATTCTAGTTTGGGGCTTGGCGTAATAGATAAAAACAAAGAAGCATTATCCTTTTGGAAAAAAATAGGATTTGAAACAACTGGACAAATTTATAATAACGAAAAGTATAATATTGTTATGTTAAATTATAATCTAGGAAGTTTATAAAAAGCACCCGAAGGGACCTTGATAAAAACTGACGACCTTTTCAATCTATGTGTAGCCATTTCTAATGACTGTAGTGCGATAGCACTTTGCAACGCTAGTTGCAATAACACATAGATTATATTATCAGAAGTTAGAGGAAAGCAGGCGTCAGCCTATTTTCATATAACTGATGTTATTTCAATCTATGTGACCGCGATACTTCGC
>CAYSUG010000052.1:0-6462 GCA_964434145.1 uncultured Christensenella sp.
TCAATAAAACAACTATGATTACTAAAAAACTAGAATCTGACTTTGAAAAGAATATTGTTATTGATGGTTATAAATACAGCAAGTTTAGAAATAACAAAATAAAATAAACATAAAAGAGACTTTATAAAAAGTCTCTTTTTACACTAGTTTCAAAATACCTAGACCTTTCTGGATTTTTTTATCTTCGTCTATCAAGTATTAATAATATGCGCATTAGGTTTATTGCTGACATCACGAAGCTAGCTACATATGTCATTCCAGCCGCAGTCAGTACCTCCTTCGCCTTTGGCAGCTCTTCTTCTGTCAATGTCCCAGTCTCTCTTAAGAGCATTATTGCTCGTCTGGATGCATTAAACTCTACCGGCAGCGTCACTAGACTAAATATAGTCGTGAATAAAAACATAGCAAGTGCAATATATAAGAAAGTTGTTCCATAGCCCATGCCAGTGAACCAGAATATATCCAATACTACGCCTATTAATAGCATTGGTAGATACAGCTTCGACATCACGTTGGTAATCGTCCCTACTACATTACGAATCTTTATAGGTATATATCCGTCACGATATTGCAGAGCGTGCCCTACCTCGTGTGCCATTACTCCCAATGCCGCAATAGAGGAACCATCTCTGACACCATCTGACAGAGCAATTACGCCCTTCTTGTGGTTATAATAGTCACTCATCTGTCCTCTTACAGCTATTATCTGTATATGATTTAGCCCCGCAGCATTCAGTATCAGCCTTGCTAGCTCTGTAGCGTTTCTGCCAGACTGACACATAACCGTTGAATACTTGCTAAACGTCGTACTAACTTTGATTTGGGCAATACAGCTAATGAGAATGCCCAAGACCAAAAATATCCACCAATATTCCACTTTTCCTCTCCTATTTCCTTCTCAACGGGATTAGCTGACGGAAGAAATCCGCAATGTATGTCTTGCTAGCCACATTGAGTAATTTTCTGACCTTCTTGTGATCTTTTTTGTCAATGATATCATAATCTTTTAAAAACTCAAAGCCAATATCACTGGCATTTTGCTCTAGTGGTATCTCTAATAGGTTCTCCAAAATATTAAGAAAAAATAGCACCAACGCCACAATTATTAAAATTGCCGCAATATTAGTATAACAATCCAGCAGATACATCACCGCACCTACTACCAGTAGTGGAATGGCAAAACGACAGAATATGTTATTAAACCTTCTAAGGCACATACATAGCGAAAATAAAAATGTCTTATTCTTGTGCTGCACTGCATGGCCTATCTCGTGCGACACTATGCCCGCTGCAGCTATAGACGACTGCTCGCACACCTCGTCAGACATTATAATAATTTTTCCCTTCACACTATATCCGTCCGTCATTATCCCAGACCTCTTTGCTACCCTACAGTCCAGGTCAAATGTATGCCGTGCCAGAAAAACTATGTCTTTGCCCGACATATGCTTAGCATTAGATATCCCCATGTATTTCTTGTACAATTTCTCCAGCCTAGTGGCACTATTGAATACCGATACAAGGAAAAATATCAGATATATTGCAACAATTATTAACAGTACTACTAACATCGCACACCTTTGTCCATTTCTTTACTCTTATATTTTAGCAGATCTAGACATAGTAATGCAACTACTTTTTTTTTAGTTTGGGATACCTGCCTCGCTGATATCCTCTATGAGCCCGTCTTTTATGTCAAAGTTATAACTACGATACCCATCGCCCTCTATTATATAACTGATTCTGCCGCTCAACTCATAAGGATTGTAATATACTTGGCTTATTTTGCCAAAATAATTTTCCATTTGCATCGGTTGAATGTCTGCAAAATTACTACTAAGATACGACTTTGCCAAGGTATAATTTTTTGCTCTTATTGCAGCAAAGAATGCATATGGTACTGCGTAACTGGATACTACTTTCTTGCACTTTCTAATATACACAACATAGCTGTCTTGTGCTTTCGTTGCCAGATTGTACGATATCACCACACCTTGTGCCAGCATATCTTTTTGGTCTATCAATATCTTGTATTCTACACCATTTCGCTCTACCTTGTCACAATGCGTGCTGCATTCTACCTCGCCGCCATTTATATCATATATCACTATGTACCTATCGTTTTCCAGTACGCATTCTATGACTATATGCCCACTATATTCCTCTATATCAGCAATGCGAACAACATCACTCATACATATCTTTTCGCCAGATATTTCTATATATCCACTGCCATTATTATATATTTTTATATCTTTGTTTTGTATGCTTTGCTCCAATACTAAATTGAATTTTGACAATATATCTATACTTTTTGCCATAAAATATATATCATAGTGTCCATTTCCGTATGGTACAACCTTCACATCGTTAGACAATGAATATGCTTTGTTCCCCTCTACTCTGATAATTCCGCTGTATGATATATATGTAGTATTATCAGATAACGGACAATACATATAGTTGACACTTTTTGTCGCCACTACATCGGCACTTCTGTCCGCCAGTATATAGTCTACATATTCGCCATTCAGATATAAGTTATAATTCACATTTGATCTAAAATGCAGTATCGCCATAAAATCTCCTATTAACAAAATTATGTTCTTTGCCATAGATACATAATATAATCTTCCACAATATCTTATGCCGCGCATCGCAAAAAAAGCACAGTTCAAGCGTATAAAAAATATATCGAGAGTCAATAAATTGTATTATGAGAAAATTAGTATCCAATATTAAATATAACAAAGCTAATATCACTACTAGCATCAAGTATAGAATATCAGCAACCAAGGTATTACAATTCCACCCACGAACCAACACTATATCTGACAAGGATATAATGTCGCTATTCATGGGCATAGTCAGACTTATTCGAGACAATGAACGCAACAAGATCTTGCAAGATCTAGAGAATGAGCTGAAATAAATCTAAACCACCAGAGACATTCTAATATCTAACCTATTCTCTTAAGGCGAGGGCGTATATGTTTAGACGGCATTAAAATTCCTATCCGATTTGCCTAGGACGTGGGTGTATATAGTCGGCGGCATTAAGCTCCGCTTACAAGTAAGACTATATCACCCGAGTCTCTTACAAGGATAAGTATATCATTTGAGCCACATTAAGCTATGCTTACAAGTAAGGATGCATTATGTGAGCCATTTACAAGGATAAACATATCGCCAGAGCCTTTCTAATATTAACCGCTCTATCCTAGGCGAGGACATATGTATCCGGCGGCATTGGGCTCCGCACACAAGCAAGGATACATTGTCCGAGCCTTTTTTAATCACTCTTCAATTCCTTACTACTACGTCCTATCACCAGACACATCCCGCAATCCTTGAATGCGATTTTGTATCTGGCACGCATCAATTTTCCCTTATAGAACATCTGCGAGGAATGCTCTGCCCCGCCACTATCCAGATATGTCACTTCATAGAAGCTATATCCCATTATATTAAGTAGCGGATTGATACTATACAAATTGTTGCGTACATACACCACTCCTATTAGCACCAAGATTATAATATATACCACACTCATACTCACCTTGCTTAGGTCAAATGTAAGGGCAAATAGCACAAACAACGAGAAATACCCCAAAAAGTGCTGGTCAGTCGTATTGTGACACGACAATATCCTCACCTCACTTACCCTTTTGGTCTCGTATCTAACAAAGCCCCCGACCCCAAACATTCCCATAATGGTCAGCACTATCATCAGAATTAGCAGCGTCGTGTTAGTTATATTAAAATGAAGATTATCATTCAGCATCTCTATCCCAGTCTTGATAATAACCAAAAGATATAATGGAACAAAAGAACTAATGTATAGGCATACGTTTAATATTTTTTGTTTCAAATCCCCAACCTCTTAATTGAAAGAATAATGTAATTGTATCCAATCCAGTCCTATTGCATACTATCTACTCACTACTCATCATTGCTGAATACTTATTCACAATTCAGCCATACTAAAGGTATATGGATATCTATTAGAAGGGATTGGAGACATGAGAGTGAAATCAAAAAATAAAAATGTATATTGGATTATATTAGGTACACTAATATGTGCCATTGTTATCATGTGTGTGCTACTGGCTAGCAAGCTAAATATATTGCATAACGACAATAGCACTAATATGCAGTCTGGCACCACGGTCAATGGCATAAATATATCTGGACTATCTCGTGCCGAGGCAGTAGAGGCTGTTAGCGGTTACATTTCAGACAAAGCAGACGGATTCTCTCTGACATTAAGACATAATGACAAAATATATATACTGGACAAAGGTGACTATACTATTAACAAAGATGTCCAGACCATAGTAGACATGGCAAAGGGCGAATCAAAGTATTCTGACGAGCTATCCGCCCTCAAGTATTTCACCAACAACGGCAACTCCACACTAGTTGCATTCAATTATATATTCCAAGGACTGGATGAGAAGATAGACGAGATATGCTCCAGCATAGAAACACCTGCCGTAGACTCCCAGATACAGTTCTCACCGGACAGCGACCAGATGTTCCACATCACACCTAGCCAGAGCGGAACTAAAATAGATAGTCAAAAATTGTATGACAAGATTAACGAACAGCTGACCCATACAAATCAGATACTAGTAGACCTAGAGCTGGAGGAAGCAGAGCCAGAGATAACTGAGACAGATAACCAAGAGCTTACCAATCTGGTAGCAAGTTACACCACTAATGTCAGCGATAGCACTGGCGGCAGAAAAAATAATGTTAAATTGGCTCTGTCCAAGTTCAACGGAATGGTCATACAACCATATCAAAGTATATCTTTTAATGAAATAACCGCACCTCACACCACTGCCAATGGGTACGAGGTCGCCACTATTATATTGAATGGCAGATTCGTGGACGGAGTAGGCGGAGGTATATGCCAAGCCAGCACCACCCTATACAATGCATTAGTGCTAGCTAATGTATCTATAGACGAGGTGCACAAACATACTCTACCTGTTTATTATGTACCGCTAGCATTAGACGCAATGGTGACAGAAGGCGGTAGCGACTTGAAATTTACTAACACATCACCATACCCTCTGTTTATTAAGACATCTAGTACTTCAGACGATGTGACTGTTGAGATATATACCAAACCTCTAGCAAACGGTGTGACGTATAAGACTCGTAGTGAAACCGTTCGTACTATCCCAGCACTGCCAGACAGAATCATCCCAGATAGCAGAAAGGAATATACAGACCATGTGATATTCAAGGGCGAGACATATAGGCTGACATACCCTAGAGAGGGTTACGAGGTCATATCTTATCTAGAAAAATGGCAGAATGGCAATCTGGTAGACACTAGCGTACTTCGTCACGAGACATATCAACCACAGCCGGGTATAATCATGGAAGGAATATTAGAACCACTAGACGGCATGGATATCATCCAATCCGACGATACACTAGATATGGACAACTAACCCTACCCTACCACAAGACACTCGAACAAATTTCCATATATGCTGTTAATAACTATGTGGATAACTGTGGATTAATCCACAAACTGGAAGAATTTGAGGGTTTTATCGAAAGTTTTTCGAAATTTGGGTGTGGATAACTCGTGTATTCTTTGTGTATAAGTGGATAACTTTGCTGCTTTTGATGACATTTTGTACAAAATCGGCTCGAAATATGTCGAATGAGAAAAATTTAGAAAAATTTTAAATCTAAAAAGTGTGAAAATGTGGATAACTTATACTTATTGTCAGAAAGTCGCATTTTAGTGATCTTTATCCATACCACATCCTCGTTTTATTGTCAGAAAAGGCACACTTGACAGATTTCTATATAATAAAAATACAGATAACAAATATTTGTTTGCTATCTGTTGTTTTTTATATACACGCAAATTCCAGTATTTGCGACTAATTGGGGGAAAGATAGAATTCTATCTACCTCATACTATGTATCATTCCATATATTTTGTTACTAATATTACTTCAAAATATTTTTTCTTACCTAACCCTGTTCATCTGCCACACTTTTACAATTTGTATTTATTTGATTGTATCTATTTGTCGAATGTTGTATAATATTTGTGTTCAAGGATTTAAATATGCCAGACATAATCTGCATACACTAATTATATGAACAAATAATTCAACTAGGAGGTTACATACATTATATATGACTACATGGGTATGGATATGGCTAGGCATCATAGCATTGTTCGTGGTTGTAGAGGCTTGTACAATGGAGCTAGTCTCATTCTGGTGCATCATTGGTGCTATTGTAGCACTGATACTTGCTATAGTTAATGTCCCAGTATGGGTACAATGGATAGTCTTCGGTGTCGTATCTGTCGTACTGCTGCTATGCCTAAGGCGTATTGTACAGAAGTTCTTGTCCAAGGGCGAGACTCACACCAATGCCGATGCAGAGTTTGGCAAGACGGCCGTGCTACTCACCCCTATC
>CAYSUG010000053.1:0-6407 GCA_964434145.1 uncultured Christensenella sp.
CCTATGGTCAAGCGGTTAAGACGCCACCCTCTCACGGTGGAATCAGGAGTTCGAGTCTCCTTAGGGCTACCATATTAATCCTTGCTCATGCAAGGCTTTTTTTGCCCTGTGACTCTACAGAATATTCATTCTGTGACAACTTTCGTTGTCAGAACTCCTGATTACATCAGGTGTAGCCGGGAACCCTACCCGGCAAACGGGGCGAGTCTCCTTAGGGCTACCATATCAATGAAAAAGAAGTCGTCGTTGACTTCTTTTTTCATTGATAATGATATTCGCCATAGCGAATGTTATTTTCTTTCGAAAATGAGATTGCAACCAGTTGCAATGATATTCCTCTATCAAGGAATGGCGGATATCATATCATTACGAACGCAGTGAGTAATATCATTAGGCATCGCCTAATATCATTGCGTTAGCAATATCATTTACACAAATCAAATATAATAATTGGTATCTTATTATTTATTGTGGAGGATTATTTTAGAACTAATAACTAAGAGTGAAAAACGAAGAGTCGATTGAGGATAAAATAATATGCCCTGAGACTCTACAGAATATTCATTCTGTGACAACTTTCGTTGTCAGAACTCCTGATTATTTTTTATATATTTTTCAATTGATTAAAAGTTCCATTTCTGCTAATATACTAAGTATGAACAATAAAAAATCAAACTTAATAAATGTCATAGTTGTAATTGCGACTATTATTATTGCATTCACTTTAGGTATCATTTTTGACGACTATATTTGGGGCTCTCTGACTCTAATATTTGGGTTCCTTAACACGCATATTTGGCAGCAATTGGCAAATGGCAGAATTATATTTTTGGATTCTTATTTACTATAACATATACATATATCTGTGCTGTTAACGGACTGTATGGTTGGTTAATATTTTGCCTAATTTTCTATCTGCCTATTCAGATTATTGGTGGTGTCAATTGGTTTAAAAACAAAAAAAATGATACAGTAGAAATGAAAAGTTTTACATTAAATAACTCTATCATTATCGTTGTATCAGTTTTAGCATTCAGTACTATATTGGGCTTTTTGCTATCCTTAATCCCTAGTCAAAATTTACCTTTCTTGGATGCTACCGCACACATAATTAATATATGCGGAATTCTACTAGCAACAATGAGATTTAGAGATTGTTGGTATATATGGCTATCTAACAATGTAGTTGATTTGATTATATGGATAGTTAATACAGCAAAAGGAACTATTAATGCAGAAATGGCACTAATAACCTCAATAATGTATTTTGTTATGAACATTATTGGACTAGTGTGCTGGATTAAGATAGAAAAAAAACAAAAACAAAAGTAAACTAACTATATATTTGTACCATCGAAGTGAACCTAATGAAATTATCCAACTTTTGGGGTTCACTTTTTTCATATAAAATCTGCAATTGTATCTATATTGATCGCAAAGGCTGCTCCTTGAATAGGGTCGCCATACTTATCTTTTAGTCTAAAGCTAATTAGGCCTATCAGCTCACCATCCACATTAAATACTGGCCCGCCACTATTACCCTCGTTGATTACAAAGCTGGTCTGCATTGCATTGATACTCACATCATTATATTTTACTATTCGCTCCTTGCTAGATACTACCCCACTGACAAATGACAGCCCAAAGCCATTAGGGTTGCCAATGGTATAGATGCTCTGCCCATTGGATACGGCGGCTGCTAACCTAAAATATTGGTTATTACTCTCATCTATCTTAATTAATGCCAAATCATCGGTAGTACTAATATCTACAACCTCAGCATCCAACCAGTCTGACATATTAGCCAGCCTTGCTTGAATCTTAGCATAATTAGCATTAGTGGATGAATTGTGCACGACGTGTTTATTAGTCAATATTGTGCCACTAGCATCTACAAAGCAACCAGTTGCATAACCCCAACTCTCTTCATCGTCAGAGACTTTTATCTCTACTACTTTTAAGATATTTTCTTCGAATATCTCTTCTGTGCTTTTGTCTGCCACACTGATGCACACACAAATCAATGCCATAATAACCAACATCACGCCCAGCACGATATAACTAGTAATTATTGCAATTTTAGATTTTCTTGACATTTTACACCAATAAATTTTTTTCTTATTATATCACAAGACTACCCTCATACAAAATAAATTCCAGAACTCATTCTGGAACTTATTTTTACTTTTCTATGATTTTATGATGTGTTTTATCAAGATTCTTTGGATCTATGTCGACATAGAATCTATCTAATTCTCTTCTTGTCATTCCATTAGAATCATGCATAGATATTCTATATATATTTTCTCCGTCATGCGTACCTAAAAATACTACACTTGTATTCCAACAAGAGTCCATATATGATACAACATTCCTTTTTGCTATCTGATTCTCATCAAATACATATGCTGCATAGAACTCGTCGTCCATTATTTCTGTCTCGGTCACTTCTTCTGGTGTAAATCCACCACAGTAATGTTCTGGATTTGTTAAATACTCCCTCAACTCTTCGAAATTAACAACCTTCTTTGCACCATATTTCCCTATTACATATTCTTCCCATTCTGTTATTTTCATAAGTCTTTCTCGATAGTTGGTTCTATGTCATCCACAAAATTATACAATTCTTTTTCCGTCAAGCCATTAGATGTGTGCATAGACCATAAATGAATATTTTTGCCATCATGTGACCCCAAAAACATTATGGTTGTATTCCAACAAGAGTCCATATATGATACAACATTCCTTTTTGCTATCTGATTCTCATCAAATACATATGCTGCATAGAACTCGTCGTCCATTATTTCTGTCTCGGTCACTTCTTCTGGTGTAAATCCACCACAGTAATGTTCTGGATTTGTTAAATACTCCCTCAACTCTTCGAAATTAACAACCTTCTTTGCACCATATTTCCCTATTACATATTCTTCCCATTCTGTTATTTTCATTGTTATTTCTCCTTATCTTGCAGATCCATAAAATACGTGTGGTTTGGATAATCTATTATCATATTTTGCACCAGGATGATAGTGATTATAATAGCCACGTTTTGTTGCCGGATGATATGTCGCACCAGGTATACCTAAGATAGCTCCAGCACTTGACGCCATATTATATGCATCAGAGCCATATTTGGTATATAGGCTGACAACAAATTGCTTTCCAGAGCCATGTGCAGACGTTACATATGTAGCTGTTGTTAATATAGCTAGTGCAGATACACTATCTACAGCCGCCTGAGACACATAAAGTATTCCGTCTTCGGTATCCGCAATAGCTATGTGAAATTTGTTTGGTTTGAAATTCATTGTTTTGCTAAATGGTTTTGCCTCTACTTTGGTTCCAGACAATGACACTGAGTAGCTGATTGCTGTAGTAACAGTTGTTGTGTATACCGTAGTAGTCTTCTTAGTAAATAAAGAACGGAACCAGCTCCAAAATGATTTGACCCAAGTTACTATAGTCGTAACCACAGTTTTGACCACCTGCACAACTACGGGTGCTGCTACTATTGTTACGGCTGTTAATAGAACGGCAACTTCTTTGGCAGTTAATGCAATTCCAATAGCAGCCAATGTTACAGAACATTGATTCATATTGTCTGTTGTGATAGATTCAGACACAGATATCGTAGTCCCGTCTGGCATATTAATATAGTAATCATCGCCATATTCATCATAGTAAGGAATCGTGTCCATTGATTCCTCGTATACAACCTCACCGTCTTGGATATACTGAGTGATGATACTGAACTTTTCATTCTCCATATCCAGATTTGTCTGATACTTTTTTATTGTCTCGTCAGCAGACGTTGACAAGAATTGTACTCCAGAAAGATCTAATGAGGATATGTCCATAATTCCTTCAAACACAATATTTTCGTCACTATTGTCAATAGTGTACTCATCGAAAGCCTCCAACAACTGCTCTGCCTTCTCCTCTTAGGATAGCGTGCCAATCTGATCTACATCAATCTCTCTAGCTGATAATTGACTGTCTGAGTGTATAAAACTAGGAAGTATAAATGATAAGCAAAGTATTAAAGCCAAAAACAGAGCAATCAACATCGTTTTCTTTTTTAATAATTTCATATATTACCCTCCTTTCATGAAATCGCTATCATTATACACCTATCTGAATATATCTCCAAACAAATCGAGTGACACGTCTACGCAATAAATAATTATAGGATAATAATATATTTCTCACTTATTCCACAAATTAAGGTAGAGGGATTACTATGACTTATTACAACTATCATGCCACGGCAAAGAGATTAATAAAAGAGGGCAAATTGATTGGATATTATTTTGCAGAAAAGCACAATAATATCTCGCCGGCAATGGTGCTAATATTTGCTGACCCTATTCATCACATCATGCCTATCAGAGAGTATAGGTGGCCGGAGTATTTGCCGCTATTGGATAATAGCCTAGAAGTAAAGTAGTACAATGTGAGAATATAACAATGATGCATCACAAAGAAAATATTATGTTGTATCACAATTAGCAGATATATATTCTCTATTTTTTGTATCTATTTTAAACAAGCAGCATCCCTTCTATACAATAAGTTTTTTTATAAAGCATAATCATTAGGCAAAGTGGTGGACAATTTGTTAAAATATATTGAGGAGATATATTATGACGAAGAAGATAAAGGTAGGAGTCATTGGCTCTGGTGCAGTGGGTTGCATTATTGCAACAAAACTAGGCTCTGCTGGGCTGGATGTAGAGTATGTGTATGACAAGAAGTCGGAGATAGAAATAGCAGGGCTAAGAGAGCTAAGCGTAATTGGCGAGATAGAGCCGTGCTCGCACTTGGTGCACTGTGTAGCAAACGAGGATGAGTTCAGCAGCAAGAAGGATATCATATTCATGGTGTGCAAGTCTACGCATATGCAGCGGCACGCAGCACTAGTGGCAAATCACTTGAGTCCTAATGGATATGTCGTGATGTTGAACAACACACTATGTAGGCGTGTGGTAACACAGTACATTGATAGACACAAGATTGTGGGAATGTTCATAGATTGGAGCTGTATCAAGCAAGACGACAGTACCAGTATCGTGACGCAAGCAGGCAACACCATGATAGGTGTATACGAAGACGACGCCAAGCCATTGGCGGAGCTGACGTGCAAGCTTTTATCCAAAATATTCCCTACTATATATGTAGAGAATTTCAACGACGTAGTCTTGGGCAGAATAGTCCTAAATAGTGCTATTGCTGCTGTCGGGGCATTGTGTGGATTGTCACTAGGAGACTTTCTAAAACAGAAATATGGCAGAAAGTTATTCTGCAGACTAGTCGAAGAAGGATACAATGTGTATCGAGCTATCGGCATAACCCCTACAGATTATGATGGCAAGCTGGATTATTCTGAATTCTGCGACAAGAAGGCGTACAGAAGGAAGATCGTGAGAATGCTAAGAAAGTACAATGCTGATACATGGTCCAGCATATATGCAGACCTAATGGAGAACAAGTCTATTGAGGCAGAGTTCTTAATAGGCACAATAGTAGACACTGGGCTAAAAAATAACATAAATTGCAAATTTAGCGAAAATGTGTACAAAAAAATACTTGAAATAAAACAAAATAATGATACAATAAGAATAGATTTGTTGGAAATAGTATATAAAGGAAGTGAAAAATAATGATAATAGACGAAATCAAAAAGCAAAACATGATAGCCCTAAAGGAGAAAAACACCAATGCACGTACAATATATTCTATCCTAATGGCAAAATATATGGCTCAGACAATAGAGCTAAGAGCAAAGGGCGAAGAGATTGGCGATGCAGAGATGATAAAGATAATCCAGAAGACTATCAAGGAGTTAACAGAAGAGGCGGACAACTACTCCAAGGTGGGCAACACTGCAGAGGCTAATAACATTATGGAGCAAAAGAGCCTAATCGAGTCATATCTACCTAGTATGTTAAGCGAAGCTGAGATAAAAGCTATAATTGAGACATTGGAAGACAGGACCGTACCTAGTGTAATGAGGCATTTCAAAACCAATTACAATGGCAAGTGCGAAATGAAGATCGTGTCAGATGTATTGAAGAGTATGTAAAAAATAATTTATCCACAATTTGAACAAAATTGTGGATTTTTTAAAACATATCCAAAACTATTTATTTAAAAGCAATTTGTTATTTAAAAAAAATTTTGTTTTTCAAAATAAGTATTTTTTACACTTTGATATTGCAAAAATATATTATATAATGTATTATATATTGGGTAGAAATATCGTCGAAGTGTGTTATTGTTAATTATTTAATATGGTAAATATGGTATGAAATAGCATTATGTAGCATACAGTAGTATATCTACATATTTCGACATCTTCTCACACATGATTATAAAATCTAGCAAACGGTCTGGCATAGCTCTGGAGA
>CAYSUG010000054.1:0-5966 GCA_964434145.1 uncultured Christensenella sp.
AGACTGGTGCAAAAGGTGAAAAAGGTGATACCGGTGCCGACGGACAGACTCCATATATTGGTATTAATGGCAATTGGTGGATAGGAGATACTGATACAGAGGTCAAGGCAGAGGGCGACAAAGGTGATACTGGTGTAGGCATAGTCAGCACAATTGCAGACTTCAAATACGATACAAAGCTACAGAAGGAGTATATAGAGATTACTATTACATACTCTGACGGAACTAGCGAGGTCGTAAGAATGGACATCCCTAGGACGGTAGAATCTATCGAGTATATTGGGAGCGAATATGTCTTGAAATATGACGAGGGCAAGTCTGCTACTATGCAGATCAAGGTAACATATGACGACGGAACTATAGGCTATGTAGATGTTACAGATGATATGTTCGTGGTGATGGGTGATGATTATTCTGGATATGAGAAGGTGGATTTTAGTACTGTGTCAACCAATTTAGGTCTCAATGATTATTATAACTTCAAGATATATTATGGAGGCAAAACTTGTACTGGAAAAATGTATGTGGTAGACAAGATGCCAGTAGAAAGTGTGTCTATATATTATAAAAATACAATTATGTTAGTGGAAGAAGATTCTGAAAATGAAGGAGAGTACAATCTTATATCTAATGTACCAGACATCGGTATGAATATAGAATATGCAAATGGTACAACTGGATTTGTTGCTTTGTCTGATAATGAGGTTGAGATTGACTATAGTGAATATTATAGCAGTTTTGATGAAAATGGTATAGGACAATTGTTTGACGCAACTGTAACATATAGAGACGCAACCACGACATTTAAAGTATTGCCTATTCAAAAAGATAAATTCCAAGCACACGGTTGTTGGTTCAGTGTATATAGAAGTGAAGAAATTAATTCAGCATTAGATATTACTAACGAAAAGATTGAATTTTATTACAATAAAGATAATGAAAAATATACATATTATACAATGATGACCAACGATATGGTATTAGACTATGATAGTAGTGAAGAGGGGCAAAAAGTGTTTAACCTTGATTCATCAAAAATGTTTGGAATTACTGATAGGACAGTTGAATTTACATTCGCAGATTATAGTGAATGTACAGTAATAGATTATATAAGACCGATGAACCAGAGTGGAGGTATGCATGCGGATGCATACAGAGTAGGTGAACTTACACAATTAAGTGATATCATTCTTTGTATTAGATACACAGATGAAGGAAATACTGTATACAAGGATGAATACATTCCGCTAAATGGCACAATGTTATCTGGTTCTGTTGATATTGATTTCAACAAGCCAGGTGTATACAATATAGGAAAGATTACCTATAATGGAGTTGAGACTGAATATCCTCTAGAGATTACTCTGTATGATCCACAAGTTGATAATATTAGAGATATTGGTTTATCTTCTCATAATAATCATATAAGAATTAAGTATGAGGACAATATAGATATAGAAGAGATATTAAAGCGTTATATAGTAGGTGAAACAATATATGTAGATTATTATGATACTAATTATTATTGCGGTCCACAACGTGTTGAAATCACTAGAGATATGATAGATCTTTCGAGTTTTGATGCAGATTCTATCTCATCGCAAAGAGTATATATTAGATACAAAGGTAAACAAACTGGTTTTGCATTATCTTATGATTTCAGTGAGATGGATGCAGAGGTTGTGCAAACATATACAGTAGACCCAAATATCAAGAATGTGATGTTCAGTGGTGTATCTGAAATATCTGTTAAAGTGTATGACAATGGCATAGTTGGCATTGGTTCAAGCGAGTACGAGTATTTAACATATTATCTATATGACATGTCACAAATACAAAATAATATATTATCAATTTATGTGCCAGGTATTAGATGTAACATGGTGCTCGCAATAAAACAAGGTGTGTTGAGCGATATTGAATTGGTTGGAGAAGTAAAAGAATCATTTACTTATCAGCTGTTAGAATCTGGTTATCAGCATAATTACACTATCAAGGTGTATGGTGACGGCTCATACACAGGTCAGGGCAAATATTTTGCATTGTTGAACATGGTTGCTAGTATTGGCACAAGCTATGAACAAGAAATTGGAGATTTGGCCAATATAATCATCCAAGTAGAAATTGACAAAGGAAATAACACTATTATGGGTAATAATAAATACATTATCAAAGATGGCAATGTGTTAGAAATGGTACAAGAATAGAATCTTATATTAGATGTCGGGTTTAAAAATCTGACATCTTTTTTATTGTTATTTTTTCTTTGTCAAAGATTTTTTTATTTGTTATCATTTAATAAATTAATATGGAGTGAAGCGATGAAAAAAATATTCAAGCCTAATTATAATCGTAGTATTATTAACATTCCGGCAACCATAATGGAGTATGCGGGGGTAAAGAATGATTATCCTAAGAGTGCAATACTAAGAAAAGAACTGAGAAAGAATTACAAAAATATTGTTTTTATCATCTTTGACGGCATGGGCAGTAGTATAGTCAAGAAATTGTTGCCAAAGGATAGTATCTTGCGTCAAGGCGTAGCAGACACTCTGCATTCTGTATTTCCACCCACGACTACAGCTGCAACTAGCACATATCTGACAGGTACTTATCCTAGTGAACATGGTTGGTTGGGTTGGAATATGTATTTTGAGGATGTTGATATGGTGTTGGATTTGTTTACAGGCAAGGAATCATTCTTGCAAGAGGTGGTATATCCCAATTATGTAGAAAAGAATCTGCCTCTGCCTACTAGTATGTTGGATAGAATCGCTGCTAAGGGCAAATTCGAAGTAGCGTCTGTATATCCCAAGGGTTTGACCAGTGGTTACAAGCGTAATTATGAGTATACATCATTAAAAGATATGTGTGCTAAGATTAAGAAATGCCTAATGTCAGAGAAGAGGCAGTTCGTGTATTGCTATAACGATAATCCAGACTATATCATGCATGAGTTCGGGCCATTTGCGGAATCTGTCCAAGAGTTCTTGGCCAAAGCCAATGGCTGCGTAGAAGAGCTAGCTAAGGCGTGCCCCAATACGCTATTTGTGATATCTGCAGATCATGGTCAGATAGAGGTGAAGAATAGGATTTTCTTACACAACTATGACGATATATGCGATTTTCTAGTGTCTCCACCATATCTGGATAGTAGGGCAATGTCATTCAGAGTCAAAGAACATTGTAAAGTACAATTCTATAATTTGTTTACAAAATATTTTGGTAATGAATTCGTGCTGTATACTAAAAAGACAGTGATTAAGAAAAATTTATTTGGGCCTAAAACGGAGTTGTTAGAGAAATATGTAGGAGACTTTGTTGCAATTGCGGTAGGCGGTAGCATCATGCAGTACAAACCAGATAAGGAAGATACAGAACTATTTGTATACAAAGGGCATCATGCGGGACTGACCAAAGAAGAGGTAGAAGTTCCACTGATTCTTATAGGCAAAAAATAAAAAAATTGTCATAAAATATTAACTCTTTGTAATATTTATTTTTATAAATTAACCTTGTGTGATATACTTGACCTTGTAAAATTTGATTCAGAAAATATGTTGTCAAGAGTCTTAAGGGAGAGAAAATGAAGCGAGATGAAGTAAAAAAGAAATTAAAAAATGTTGTGCCTAATATCAAGCTAAAAAAAGATTTTGACTCTGAGATTAGTATTTTTTCTTTTATACAGATTAAGCCAGAAGATGTGTATCATGATGCAGATGAGAATAATACAATAACAGACACACCTATGGTGAAGAAGAAAAAGAAGTTTAACAAGCAGATACTATCGTGGCTATTCATTGTACTTAATATTGTTATAGTCGCAGTAATATTCATTAATCAATCCACAGAGGGCGGCATTAGACCTATATCAGAGTTATTTACAGAGTCACCATACTACAGATTCCTATTCTTAGCCTTAGGGCTAATGTTGATAGTGCTCATGATAGAGGCATTGAAATTTAGTTGTATTATCAAGAACACGACGGGCAAATTTCGACCATGGCTATCGACCAAGGTAGCAGTTATTGGTAGATACTGGGACTGTGTTACGCCATTTGGCTCTGGTGGTCAGCCATTCCAGATATATTTCATGAGCAAGAACGGATATAGTGCGGACAATGCGACAGGCATTCCCCTGATGAAGCATATGTTCTGGCAGATTGCATTCTGTATTGTCGCGTTCATTGTGATATTGGTTCCAATAGAGATAGCAAATGTGGGTAATGTTGTTAGATACCTGGCATGGTTCGGTATCATAGGCAACATATTGCTATTTGGATTCATGTTATTTATGTCTATTAACAAGCGTGTTGGCTGCAAGATATTGAATGGAGTGTTGAAGCTACTATACAAGATGAAGATAATCAAAAACCTAGACAAGGCAACTGCCAAGGCAATGGAGACATTCGATAATTATCAGAAATGTATTAAGAAGAGTCTAAAAAGCCCTGGCCAGTTCATACTACAGGTACTGCTAGCAGCACTTAATATTCTTCTTAATGCTCTAATTGCATACTGTATATATTTGGCATTCAACTATGCATATATTTTAGACGGAACAGTAGAGCCTACTAGTTGGGTACAGATAGTGGCTTTGTCAGTGCTATGTGACGCTGCTGTCAGTCTAATCCCACTGCCAGGCGGCTCGGGTGCTGCAGAATTGTCATTCATTGGCCTATTTGGACTAATGTTCAAGGCAGATATGCAGTTCTGGGCAATGCTGTTCTGGAGAATTTTTACTTACTACGGAATTATATTGGTAGGTCTAGTCTTTGTTGTAGGGGAATCTGTCAGAAATAATAGATTGCGTAAGATGCAAGCTGTTAACAATGTAACTATTGTAAAAGAGGAATAGATGAAAAGATTTTGTGACAAAGTTGTTCTAATAACGGGTGCTTCTAGCGGCATTGGTCTGGCTACGGCAAAAGAGTTCGTGCTAGCGGGAGCAAAGGTATATGGCATTGGAAGAAAACATATTAATATAGATGGCATGACATATATCCAGTGCGATGTTAGAGACGAGGAAGGGATGTCTAAGGTTGTTCATGATATCGTGGAAAAAGAAGGACATATAGATATACTGATTAGCAATGCGGGTATTGGAATCAGTGGTCCTGTAGAAAATGCAACACTGGCTGAAATAAAGCGAATAATGGATATCAATTTCATTGGCTCGGTTATAGCGGTGAAGGCCGTGCTACCATATATGAGAGAGCGTGGCTGTGGCAGGATTGTGTGCGTCAGTTCTGTTGGCAGTATGGTGGCATTGCCATTCCAGTCATTCTATACTGCCAGCAAGGCAGCATTAGACGGATTTGTAGACGGGGTTAGGTCAGAGATAAAAAGTTTTGGCATAGAGATATTTTGTGTACATCCTGGCGATGTTAAGACAGGCTTTACTGCTACCAGGGTTAAGCAAGAGATTGATGAGACCAATCCATACTCTAATGTTTGCGATAAATGTGTAGGACATATGGAGCGTGACGAGCAGAGTGGTATGGCGCCAGAATATGTTGCTGGCAAGATATACAAGACTGCAACGAGACGAGGCTACAAGTTGCGTAATGTAATAGGTTGCAAATATAAACTATTCATGTTTTTACTCAATTTAATGCCTAGGAAGATGAAAGAGTGGGCAGTAAGAAAAATGTATTTCTAATAATAAAAAAATACATCTTTAGCTCAAAATTTTTGAGATTATCATAATAAAAATTTTATTAAAAATTTTTCTTTAACTTTGACTTTTCAAAATTTTTGTGCTAAGATATTTAACATATCGAACAGCCATAATAGCGTAAAATTTCGAGAAATTTTACGCTATTTTTATGTTTATATAGTTTTCAGAGTACCTTTTCTTTATAAAGAGTCCATATAATAAAAGGAGAAATTATGAATAATAACAAATTTTTAGAAGAAGTAAAGGTTGGAAAACTATTAAGAATGTTTGCAATTCCTTGTGTTAT
>CAYSUG010000055.1:0-4983 GCA_964434145.1 uncultured Christensenella sp.
GTTATTGGATTTGTTGCCAGCAGCTTGTTTGGTGCTGGATGCGATTATTATGACGAAGATACTGGTATAGCTTATTATAGTGGGACTACTACTGATTCCAATGGTAGCAACTCTTCCGCCGGCATGAGGAAGGTGTTCTTAGTTGATGGAACAATATGTGGTGCTAATTTTGTGGGCTTGGATATTTCTTCTGCCGATACTCTAGATGAATTGTTTGCTCAGCCTAGCGACAATGCTGCAAGGGTGGACAAATCTGCAGCTCCAGATAAAAAAGCCGTTAATTTAAAAAGTGGTGAGGCTCTCAATTTTACCAATCCAGATGCTGTGTATTATTTTTATAACGTCAGCAAGATAGATTATATCATACTATTCATGGGCGGTTGGTTTGTTCTCAAGACCTTATTTTCCACTATCTTTGGTCTAGTAATGCGTCTGTACAAGGTTGTCATTCTGTTCATTATATCACCATATCCAGTGTCTCTGTCAGTCCTGGACAATGGCTCTGCCTTGAACAAATGGAAGGGTCAGTTCCTAAGAGAGCTATTCTCGGCATATGGTGTAGTTGTAGGTCTGAATCTATTCCTAATGATTTTAGGTCCAATGAGTGAGATAGAATTCTTTGGATCTGCTTGGTATGCTTCATTCTTCAATCGTATTTGCCAGATTGTTATCATAATGGTCGGATGCTTGATGATAAATGACATCATTGGCATTATATCCGAATACATTGGTGGCGGCAATGCTGCCAAAGAAGGCGATGCCATGAAGAAGCAAGTAATAGACACTGCTGCCAAAATGGGTAGCGCTGCAATAGGGGGTGTTACTCTTGCAGCAGCGGGAGCTACTACTATTGCTAGTGGTGTTGGAGCTGTGGCTTCAAGGATTTCTGCAAAGAAGGCAACCGCCATTAGTAAGTTTGCAAACAAAAAATTCGAAAGCAGAAATGATGTTCAGGCTTTAAGAACACAGGCAGATAATGAAGGTAAGGCAGCCGCAGAACAAGAGGCGATTGCAAAGCAAAGAGATGAAGAAATTGCGGCGTTAGATCCAACTGCAGCTAATTATGCAACAGAGAAAGCGAGACTTGAACGCCAGAAACAAATTGCAACCAGATCGGCTGCAGGACATAGAAGAAGAGAGAAACAAGCAAAAGATGACATCGATACATTGAAAAAAGAAGTTGGCTGGGGGCAAATAGCTACAGCATCTGGCAAAGCGGCACAGTTGTATGATAATGTTAATACATTAAATCGTCGGAATATGTATAGGGGCGGAACACTAATCAAGAATGCAGCAGTGGGATCAAAATTAGCACAAGGTTTCAATAAAGCTACATTCAATATGTTTACAGAAAAGGGTAAATCTGATTTGGATAAACAAATTTCTGCTTCGGGTGAATATGGCGAATATGTAATGAATGAAGGTGCTGCAATCGATAAAAAGATATCTAGTTCGTGGGCTGGAAGGGCGGTAGATGGTGTTAAAAGTTTTATAACAGGACAACGAGGACATGAGGAAAGAACAGCAGATAGGGCGGCTCGTGAATCAACAGAAAATTCTATTGATGCAAAAGAATTAAATGTAAAAGTTGCTAAAATTCAAGATATGAGAAATAATCTACAAGCTAGCAATTCTAGTGCAGAATTTTTAAATGACTTAGCAAATAACTTTGACGAAATAATGAAAGATATTGACATTACAATTAACGATGCTAATGAAGCAGCCTCATTAAAGAAAGCTGTAGAAGAAGCTGTAATGGCAAATAATAACAGAGATAACACCGATCAATATAGAGAACATATGAGAAGAGCTCAAGCGGCAGCAAATAGAGTTGGCAATAGTAACTTTATTAACATTAGTGAATCCAGTATAGCAGCAATGAAACAAGCAATAAAAGATGGAATGTCTGCGCAGGATTTTGAGGCAAAATTTGGAACAGGCATGAAAAATGTGATGGTGGATGCTATGGCAAAGGCTAATCAACAACGTGCAGATAAAGCATATGACAAGAAGAATGATAATGCTGTACAAGAACTATTAAGAACAATGATAACATTGTTGAGTAAGAAGTAAAAGAGGTGTAATGTGTTAACAGATAGTATAAAATTAAGAAAGATCCGTTATGATGTTTTGGAATATTTAGAAAATTTAGATTTAAATGAAAAGATAGAGAAATATATAACAGATGATAAAAAAACAATTGACGAAGGACAAGAATTGTTGAAATTGGCTGGGCTGCAGCCTTATTTAAATACTATAGAAGAAATAACTGATACTCTATCTGAATATTTAGTTTCTTTTGATAATGTCGAATCTGTTACACATTCACCATTGTTGGATTATATAATGGATATACAAGATTGTTTAAGTGACAACGAGTTTACCGAAGAAAAGTTTTTAGAAAAAGAAGATGCATTATATAATTTTGCATTCCAAATGATGCAGATATATACATTGAAGACAAAGTTGGTAGAATCTTTTGTTAATACTGTATATATCGGAAAAGATAAAGGTTTGTATAGTACTATTGATGATAGCAAAATTTTGGATTATGCTGATATTATTGGTGCGGATAAGGTTAAGTCAGAGGATTATTCTAAATATGCTCTACAGTTCTTTATAGATAGTATGATTAGTAATCAAAGGAAGCTGATTTTAACTTTAGATTATGATGAAGAGGGTTTTTATGTATCTCCAACTGGTGAACAATATTTTGAGGAAGATGATAAAAATTATATTGTAGATACTGCAACTAAGTGGTTAGATATTGTATATGGAAATGAAAGTGAAGATGATAGAATGGATGATGAGTCTGGCGCGGACAATGAAGTCATTTTGGATGATGTAGCAATTGATGATTCAAAAAATAAGAGTCCAGAAGATTCGAAGTTGTCTAACGAGTCCGACGAAAGAATTCAAAAATTACAAAAATCGCTTAAAGATTCTACAAATATTATAAGGAAGAAATAGAATGAAAAAACATTTTGACAAAAAGCCGAAGAATTATCTAACCAAAGGTGCTAGCATGTTTATGCGCTCTAGCAGAGGTGGCGACGCGCTTGAGGCGGCTTTTGCAAAGTTGATTGCTGAATATAGCAAAAGTTATGAAAAAAAAGAAGACAAGCCTACTCCCACCCCAACTCCACCGGGGCCTAAACCAAGGAAGAAGATTATAGATATTCCACCTAGAGATAGAGGGGCGGCGTATGATCCAGAAAAGGATTTCGAGAGAGATCTAAAAAAATATGGATTTACTATTGGCAAGGACTTTATCTTCTCTAAGAGAAATGAAGAACCATACAAGACTATAGAGAAGACGTTGCGTATGTGTCAGAATTATGACAAGGCAACTGGTAAGTATACTGGGATGAAAAGCGTTAAAGAGATGGAAAAGATGCTAAAAGGTCAGACGCCAGATAGCCCTACGGTCATAAGGGGCTTAGAGGCGTTGAAGACCCTGTATAACGAGAATCCAGACTTGTCCAAACTGAAGATAAAGGATATTGCAGACACAGTGTACGACATGTTGCCGGACGAGCTATTGGCAGTCGTGGGGGCTGCTAGCCCAGACGGTCAGATTCCTGCTAAACGCATGCCAAATCTAAAGGCTAGGGTTGGTGCTAAGGATGCCAAGATTGCATTCATAGTCTCCAAGGCGCTGAACGAGGCAAAGACTCCAGAAGAGGCTATTAGGCTACTAGACAATGTAATAGAGAATTACAAGGTAAAGGAAACTAAGAATGAGCTAGGAATGGATAGAACATCTGGTGACCCAGAACTAACTCCAGATGAGATTGGTGCAAGGGTAGATGCTGTAAATAATGAGTTTGCTGCAGATCCTATGGGGTTACATCGTAACCATGCTGCTGCAATGGGTAGGCCTGATAGGACTACGGGTGTCAATGAATCATTCAATGCCAGAAGTGTAGAGAATGTGATGCAGAATCATTCTGAGAATGTAGCAGAGGAACGTGCAGCGGAAGAGGCTGCTGCCGAAGAGCGTGCTGCAGAGGAAAGGCGCGCAGAAGAGATTGCTAGTGGCGACACTAGGCTAACAAAAGATGAAATAAATGACCGAAAGAAACAGCTAAGGGGTATGATAAGAGAGCGTGAAAGAGAAGCTAAAAGGGCGGCAAGTCAATCTACATCTGCACCTGCTACTCCTCCTACTGCTACTACTCATCCACCAGAGATGGAAGATGAAGGTAGGGATATGTAAGCGTTTATCCTAATTGCATAAAATACGAGATGTCTGAATACCTCAGGCATCTTTTTTTGTAGCAATGTTTATATTTGGTTTATTTAAATTTTCTTATTTGGCAAAGTTAATCATGTGTGTGAAAACGCTTTGAATATAGGCGTATTTTTGGTATACTAGGTGTTAGTAGTAAAAAGTGTGTACATGGAGAAGGTGTATTATGACAAAAGTATTAGTAGATGTATTTGGTGGCGACCATAGCCCAGAAGAGATCCTAATGGGGTGCAAGCTAGCGTTGGATGCAAATGTGGATCTGGAGCTGGTATTGGTAGGCGACAAAGATATAATAGATGCAAAATTATCAGAGTATGGCATAGATGTGGCAAGGATAGAGATAATAGATGCCAAGGAGGTCATAAGTAATGACGAGGCACCTACTGTGGCTATTAGAACGAAGAAGGACAGTACTATTGTCAGAGGGTTCGAGGCATTGAGGCAGCGTGAGGATATTGCGGGATTGGTTAGTGCGGGCTCTACTGGTGCGGTCTTGACCGGTGCATTCTTGAAATTGGGCAGGACTGCTGGGGTATCCAGGCCAGCACTTTGTCCTATCCTTCCTACAGTCACTGGCGGCATTGTAGGCATAGTAGATTGCGGAGCCAATGTGGACACCAAACCAGAGAACCTAGTACATTTCGCACTAATGGGCAATGCGTACCTAAAGAGCGTGTATGGCATAGCCAATCCTAGGATTGCATTAGTAAGCGTTGGTGTAGAGGACCACA
>CAYSUG010000056.1:0-4141 GCA_964434145.1 uncultured Christensenella sp.
AATATATAATGTTATTATATATTTATTTTCATTAAATATGTTAATTAATAAATTTAGGAGATATGTCATGGCAAGAGATGAAGATGGAAAATCGATTTTTGGGCATTTTATAAGATATATATTGTGGTGCTCCATTGCAGCTTTGCTTGCTGCATTTGTAGGAACTTCATTTTTACTTTATGGTACAGTTACATTTAGTTTAGATATGTTTGCTTCAGGAACATTCTATACAGTATTTGTTGCAGTCTTATGCTTATTAGCCTTATTCTTTCTATTAAACTTATCGGAAGATGGTTCTAAATTCTTTGGTAAAGGAAAAAGTAAAGCCAAGATTACGAACAAAGGCGGAGTTGATAAATACTATAATACAGAATGGATGGATATTAAGGAATTAAAAACAAATCCTCAATTTATGTTCCATTACTATGAGAACTTAAGTAATTCTAACAAGATTGGTGTTCCAATTAGAGCTGAAGTTATCAATGGCAAACTAAATGTAAATATGTACAAAAGTATCCATACAATAGTAATTGGTACAACAGGTTCTGGTAAAACAACTCAGTTCGTAGACCCAACAGTTCAAATACTAGCTGAAAGTGCTGCTAGACCTTGCATGGTAATCACCGACCCTAAAGGTGAAATCTATGATAATCATAGCGAAAAGTTAAGAAAAAGAGGCTATAGAGTATTAGTCTTTGACCTTAAAGAACCATTCCAGAGTTCATGCTGGAATCCAATGACAAGAGCATATGAATTAAATATGCGTGCTCTTAACTTAAACAAAGAAGTTAAAGTCCATCATGGAGATGATCCAAGAACATACAAGTTAAAATGTGTAAATAGAGAATACTATAGAGAATGGTATGAATTTGACGGCTTAGCTTTTGCAAATGAGCCTGAACTGAAAGCACATTTAGAAGGAATTAGACAAGTATTAAAAAACGAAGCTTTTGAAGATTTAAAAGATTTAGCTACTACCCTATGTCCGATAGAGAGTAATAACGACCCAATATGGGAACGTGGTGCTAAAGATTTAGTTTTTGGTACAATGCTTGCTATGTTAGAAGATAGCGAAAATCCAAATCTTGGTATGACAAAAGACAAATTTAATTTCTATAACTTAAGTAAAATACTTAACACTAAAGATAATGACCAATATAACCCTATTAAGAGTTTGCAAGAGTATTTTCAAGGCAGAGATAAATTGAGTCTTGCAACACAATTAGCCAACCAAGTTGTCGCGAATAGTGAAAAGACAGCTAAATCATATATGGGTATTGTTACAGACCGTATGGGATTATTTAGTGATAGCGGTATATGTTTCGCAACAAGTAAGAATGATATGAAGTTAGAGAATTTTGCTAATGAACCAACCGCTCTATTTATCAAAATCCCTGACGAAAAGACTACAAGACACCCTATCGCTACAATGTTTATATCACAGTTATATAAGATATTAGTTGATAGTGCCAATAAGCAAGGTGGAGCTTTGCCAAGAGAAGTATTCTTTATACTAGATGAGTTTGGTAATATGCCAAAGATTCAGAACTTTGATACAATAATCACAGTTGCAAGAAGTAGAAAGATTTTCTTTACGCTTATCCTTCAATCATATGTCCAGTTAACCACTAAATATGGTAATGAAGTCGCGGCGACTGTCAAAGATAACTGTAATATTCATATATTTATAGCGTCTAACGACCAGTCAACACTGGAAGAATTTAGTAAGAGATGTGGTAATACAACTGTTGAGACTGAGAGTGTATCTGCATCTAAGAGTAAAGACGGTAAATATAATGATAGTAGTAATTCTAATGTAAGCACAACAACAAGTCTATCTATTGACACTAGACCTCTTATTTATCCAGCAGAGCTTGCTTCATTGAAGCCAAACTCTGGACAATGTATAGTGTATATATTACAGCAAAATCCAATAAAGAGTGTATTTACCCCAAGTTATCTATGTAAGCAGTTCTATTATATGCAAAAACCAATGGACGCCTACAAAGTGCCTAGACCAATCAACGAAGAAGAGATGTTCTATGATATCAAAATTAGAAATAACAAAATCCTCCGTGGAGGCAAAATTGGAGGAACAGCAAATACTTCTCCAGTAAACAATACTGGTTCATCAAATGCTTTTGACTTCTAGAAAATATAAATAATCGACTTTGTCATTACAAGTTGATTATTTTTTTACAACAAAAAAGATGTGCATTAAATACACATCTTTCTTGTTTCTTAAAGCAATATATTATTTTTCATCTCTAATTGCAGCTTGAGCAGCAGCAAGTCTAGCGATTGGAACTCTGAATGGAGAACATGATACATAATTTAGACCAATACTATGACAGAATTCAATACTAGATGGGTCTCCACCATGCTCACCGCAGATTCCTGCATGAAGTTTTGGATTAGCCTCTTTACCTTGTTTTACAGCTAATTTCATAAGTTTACCAACACCGTTAGTATCTAGTCTAGCGAATGGGTCTGACTCATAGATTTTGTTAGAGTAGTAAGATGGTAAGAATTTACCAGCATCATCTCTACTGAAACCAAATGTCATTTGAGTTAAATCATTTGTTCCAAAGCTAAAGAAGTCAGCCTCAGCACCAATCTCATCAGAAACTAAGCAAGCTCTTGGAATTTCCATCATTGTACCAACTTCGTACTTTAATTCAATTCCAGATTCTGCAATAACAGCATCAGCAGTCTTAACAACTACATCTTTAACGAATCTAAATTCCTTAATTTCGCCAACAAGTGGAATCATGATTTGAGGAACTAAATCCCAATCAGCATGTCTCTTCTTAACAGCGATAGCAGCTTTAATTACTGCCTTAGTTTGCATTTCAGCAATCTCAGGATAAGTAACAGCCAATCTACAACCTCTGTGACCCATCATTGGGTTAAACTCATGAAGGTCAGAAATTAATTGTTTGATTTGAGCAACTGTCTTACCTTGAGTCTTTGCCAAATTAGCAATATCCTCTTCTGCTGTTGGAACGAATTCGTGTAGAGGTGGATCCAAGAATCTAATAGTAACTGATCTACCCTCTAATGCTTCAAATAGACCTTCGAAGTCTTCTTGTTGCATAGGTTCAATTTTAGCAAGAGCATTCTCTCTTTGCTCTAAAGTATCTGCACAAATCATTTCTCTAAATGCACTAATTCTCTCTGGATCAAAGAACATATGCTCTGTTCTACATAGACCAATACCTTCAGCCCCCAACTCTACAGCTCTTCTGGCATCAGCTGGAGAATCTGCATTAGTCTTAACACCTAATTTCTTAAATTTGTCTGCTAATTTCATAATTCTTCCAAAATATCCACTATTTGGGTCAGCTGGAACAGTCTTAATTAAGCAGTCATAAATCTTACCAGTAGAACCATCAAGTGACAATACATCACCTTCTTTGAAAGTTTTACCAGCAAGAGTGAAGCACTTGTTTTCTTCATCCATCTTGATGTCTCCGCAACCAGAAACACAACAAGTACCCATACCACGTGCTACAACGGCAGCGTGAGAAGTTTGTCCACCACGAACTGTTAAGATTCCTTGAGAATATTTCATACCCTCAATATCTTCTGGGCTAGTTTCAAGTCTAACTAAGATAACTTTGCCACCCTCTTTACCAACCTTTACAGCATCTTCTGCAGTAAACACAATTGTACCAGCAGCAGCACCTGGAGATGCAGCAATACCAGATCCAATAACATTATTTTTGTCAGCATCTTTCAATGCTTTAGCATCAAATTGTGGGTGAAGTAACATATCCA
This sequence comes from uncultured Christensenella sp., assembly GCA_964434145.1. Lineage (GTDB taxonomy): Bacteria > Bacillota > Clostridia > Christensenellales > UBA1242 > UBA11490. Next base: position 3,781 of record CAYSUG010000056.1, read on the forward strand.
AAGTCTTAGCATCAATTTGCATAACTGCTTCTTTCTCAGTAATCATACCCTCATCAATTAAGTCACAAGCAATCTTGATTGCAGCAGCAGCTGTTCTCTTACCATTTCTTGTTTGAAGCATATATAACTTCTTATCCTCAATTGTAAATTCCATATCTTGCATATCTCTGTAATGATTCTCTAAGATTTTGCAAATTTCTTGGAATTGAGCATATACTTCTGGCATAACTTCTGCCATCTTTTGAATAGGCATTGGAGTTCTAACACCAGCAACAACGTCTTCACCTTGTGCATTCATTAGGAATTCTCCCATCAAACCTTTCTCACCAGTAGCTGGATTACGTGTAAACGCAACACCTGT
>CAYSUG010000057.1:0-3957 GCA_964434145.1 uncultured Christensenella sp.
TATGCATATCGAACATAGACATAACATTTTTATCGTTATCAAGACAAAGCGGAGAATAATGTATGATTGGTTTTGGAGTTAATAATGTGCCAGAAGCGTGTCTACCCCTAGATTTTGGCAATCCTTCCAACTCCATTACATACTTGAACAGCAAAGGAAATTGTTTATAATACTTATCTAGTCTTTCATTTTTACCAACCAAATCCTTTAAAAGCGTTTCTTTTTCCTCTTCTTCTCCGAGGTCATTCAGGGTTTTAACAGTTGGAATCATTTTTGCAATTTCATCTCTAATAGAATAAGGGATTTGCCCAAAATAAGGGCTGTCCTCTTTCTCATTTAAGACTTTTGAAATGTCCTTAATTGCCACTTTTGTACTCAGAGTATTAAAAGTTGCCATTGGAGCAACGCGATCTGCACCAAAAAGATCACATAATACTTTAATTGACTCCTGTCTTCTTGACTTTGATATATCTAGGTCGATGTCTGCAACAGAGCCTTTACGTCCTATGTTGGCAAATCTTGAAAAGTCTAGGTTCCAACGAACACTGTCAATCTGCGTAATACCTAGCATAAATACACACAGACAATTGGCGGCGGAGCCTCTACTATATCCTCTTGGAATTCCACGCCGATCACATTCATTACAAAATTCATGCTGAATAAGCAAATAATTCAAAAAGTCTAGCTCTTGAAGGACAGGAATTTCTTCCTCAATTCTATCTCTTCTTTTCTTTTTTTCTTCATCCGTCATGTGCCCAAACTTTTCATCAAATGTGCTATAAACTAGGTGACGAAAATAAGACTCTACGTTATATCCATCAGGAATGTGTGCCTGTGGCATAACAGTGCCTTTATTTAGCTCATAATCAATATTGTCGTCAATCATATTGGCAATATTGACGGTTTCGTCGATACCTTGTTGAATTACTCTGTCTAGATTCCAATTTCCGAGATATTTAAATATATCTTGCTCGTTCTGTAGATGGCAGCCAATGTAACTTTCACCAACCTCTCTATCCTGAGAGATTCCAACAAAAATACTATGCGTGTCTACTTGATCCGCTCTTTCCATATGTGCATCACTGGTAATTACATAGTTTAACCCAACATGCTTAGCAAAGTTAAAAATCAATGTATTCATTTTAAGCTGAATTTCTGTCGGATGAGACTGAATTTCTAAAGCAACATAATCAAATGTTTCTTTTAAGAGGTCTACAAAATCTTCGGCTTCTTGGTACATTCCCGTCTCTAAACATCTGCTAATGCGACCAGCTTGACACGCAGTTAAACATATAATGCCACTTCCAAGATTGTTGTCTTTAATCCACTGCACACTCACTCTTGGCTTTCTGTAGAAGCCATTAATATATCCTTCTGAAACGATTTTGTATAAATTGTGCAAACCGTCAGTGGTGCGTGCAATCAATAACAAATGATTATATTTGTCATCCTGGTTTTGTTCTAAGTGATTGTTGCATTCATATATCTCACATGCAGTGATTGGTTTAATGCCCGCTTTTTGGCAATCGTTTACTAAATTCAGACTTGCATGCATTGTTCCGTGGTCGGAAAGCGCCACAGCAAATTGGTTGTTATTTTTTGCATAATCTACAATTTGTTTGGTTGTAAGAATCGAATCTAACAACGAACCTTGTGCACTATGCACATGAAGATTGATAAACATTGTTTTCTCCTCCGAGGTGCTGATATTTTTTCTTACTAAAAATTTTGCTTTGTATAATGTCTAAATAATTTGGAATATTATTTAATATCATTTTTGTAATTTTTAAAGAATCATCTGCATGAAATCTAAAGTACCTATTATCTTTTTGTTCAATTGGTGTAATTTGAAATTTATCATAAAGAATGGTCTTCATTATATTTCTTTCTATATCTGAATCTAACGGCGCACACAATTCCCAATATCCTTTTTCTTCACAGCATCCATCATCAAGCATCCAAATGGAAAACGAATATTCATTCAAATTATTAATCAGATCTATTTTGGACATTGCTCTAAGCGGCTTCAAAATATAATAAGTTCTTGTGTTAAACCGATAAAAGTCCTGACAGTCGCAAGTGCTATCCATAATTTGATATTGCTTCTTCCCAATATATTTGGTTGGAGTCATTTCACACAAATCTCTCATAATATCATATTTATAATATAAATAATCTTTTTGATTCTCTGCATGACTAACAATAAATAACGGGAATTCTTCTCTTTTATCTATATGTCCATCTCCAAGCAAAGAGCCAACAATAAGATTGTATTGCAAAGAATTAAGTTGCTTGTCTTGCATTCTTGTATGTGTGTCAATACGATGTTTTTCTTGACCCCATTTTTCTATAACTCTTTTTGTACACCCAGCAAGCTTTGCCATTTCTTCATGATTAAGTCCATTCTCTACAAACTGTTTATAATACCAACTATAGTCCTGGTATATTGCCTTAAAGCTTGGATTATTAGGTTTAATATATTTTTTAGTTAATCCAAGCTTGTTCGCTTTGCTTGAAATTGCGGTACGCTGTTTGTTGGTCCCAAAACGTTTATTAAACTCAAGCACAATTTTGTTTAGTGGAATGTATTTTGAATACAATTCATCCAAATATTCTTCTTGCTCTTTAGTCCATGTGACTTTTCCCATTATCTCACCCCTAACATTAATTTTGTGTTGTCATTTCACCACAACAAGCATCTTACTCGATCTTGTCACCGATGTATATAGCCACTTGCGGTGAAACTCCGCATCACCAAGCCACTCATCATACACAATAACCTTATCAAATTCCGAACCCTGCGCCTTATGTGTAGTGATGGCGTACCCATAGTCAAATTCATGTGCACGTGCATTTTTAGGATACATCATCCAGTTATCTTTATTAACAGTTGGCTCCTTGTCTGTAAATATTTTGTAGTCCATATGTAGGTCATAATACATTCCATCATTGTCAGAAGTAAAATCTGCAATCATTGCTGGTTTATACAGCTTACTATCATGCAATCTGATATTGCTAACTGTTCCTAGCATGCCATTTACAATGGGATCTTCGTTACTTCCAACCACAGACCAATCATTTTTTAGACAAATAATCTTATCACCATTAATTGGTGCTTTTGTGTATTGCTCACCAAACTTAATCTTTCTCAGCCGTTCATTTAGGCAATGTCTGGTGATATTTTTGCCGCATAAAATTTGATCCGCTCCTAATAAAAGCTTGTCTGATACCTTATCAGTTGGCATCACTCTACATTCTTTAGGGCCACCATATTCAATCCACTTGCCATTACGAATATCTACACTCAACCGTATAATAGGGCTGTCAAGAGCCTGTCTGACTACTTCATCTAAAACAACATGTGGGTGTTCTAGAATTTTACTATCACCAGACACGGGAGGCAGCTGTTCATGGTCTCCAAGTGCAATCACGTGGACTTTGTGCGATAGCAATAGCTCCCACATCTCCTGAGGCAGCATACTACATTCGTCCAAAACAATGATTTTATAGTTGCACTCAAGATACTTCTTCGGCTTAAATTCATATGTTCCATCTGGCTTTTCTTTGGCATGATAAAGTAGTTTATGGGCCGTAATAGAATTTTCACAACCTTTTCTGCGTAGAACTAGCGAAGCTCGGCCTGTATATGCAATATAAACCACTTGCTCTTCGGGAATATTTAGTGCGTCAATTATAAATTTTACCAATGTGGACTTGCCGCAGCCTGCGGCCCCGGCTATAACCGTATAAGGCTCACCATTCTTATACCTTTCAACCGCTATCTTTAACCCCTTCTCTTGCCCATTTGTAAGAATCAATCTAATTCACCTAATTTCACATTAATTTTGTATTGCTGATATTATATCATAAATTTTAAAAATGTCAAGAGCAGTTTTGGGCACACAGCGAACCATGTGCCCTTTTTGATTAGCCTAGCATCTTTAGGAATTCTTCTTC
>CAYSUG010000058.1:0-3201 GCA_964434145.1 uncultured Christensenella sp.
ATGCTTTTAATACCTTTGTGTTGCTAGCATTAGCAGTATTCTTAATAACAAATGTATACACGGCTCTGCCAGTAGCAGTCAGTTCTGCCTTCTCGAACTCTACGCCGCCAGTGGCCTCAGATTGAGTAGCAACGAACGTAAATGTCTTGGTTGTAAGATTATCTGTCGTGCCGTCAGATAACTCTATTGTTGTTCCTGTTGTTGCTGTAGCTGTAGAGTAATTTACGCCCGTAGCAGTAATAGTGGCATCTACATTGTTGGCAGTATAGGATACAGTCATGCTGTTATTCAGTGTTGCTTGCTGTGCCACTAATACTAGCCCAATGGTCAGTCCAATGATTGCCAATGCCATGACAGCAATGATTGTAATGACTAACACTTTTTGCTTTACTTTCATGTTAATTTCTTCCTTTTTACAAAATATATTTTGTACTATACATACTCAATCCTATGTGGATAACTCTCGTCCCAAAAACGCATAGAATTAAGTAAAATTGTATATTGGTATTATATAAATGTATATAAATAATGTCAACCAAATTGACCTTCATATTACAATCTAATATAGTTGCCCAAAAGAGGTTCTGACAATGTGTCCTTGCTTGTGTGCAGCATATTTTAGTAAAACATTATTACGATATTTCATATGATGATGTCTTAGTAAATTCATGGTTATTGCAACGCGGACATCTGGATAATAATTCATGATTACGCCTATATATCTTGAAGCCACAGTGTGTACAAGTATATATTCCTTCTATTGCATGACTTCCGCTGTGAAAAATTGTTTCGTGCATATATATCCTCTTTGTGTACATATTATGTGCAATTTTGCAATTTCTAATTTTGTATTTGGAGAAATTGACCAAAATTTGCTACTATATATGTAACAAGACAATAGAAGAAGGGAAATATGACAATATCTACATTGTTACTATTAGGCATTATAATCGTTTTGTTTGTCCTTACGCCGTTGGTTTGTAAGATTGTGGGTCAGAATACCAAGTGGGTCAAAGTGCTAGAAAAAGCGCTATTTTACGGCTATTTGCTTATGACACTTGCTCTGACATTGTCTAGAGTTAGTTTTGGCAATTATGTGACATTAGAGTTCGTCCTAGATGGCAGTTCTTGTGCCAAGCGTATTTGGTGGTTTGACAATTTTAATTGGAGGGACGCTGTTGTTAACCTCATGATGCTAGCACCAATGGGTGCGATTGTGTACGACGATAGACGTAGTTTTGGCAAAAATATCTTGGTGGGGCTAATAATAGGCTTGGGGATTGGTGCAATAATAGAGACGTTGCAATTTGTATTGCCTATTAGGCGTACAGTTCAGGTACAAGACGCAGTATTCAATAGTATTAGTGTGGCTATAGGTATACTAGGTACATGGGTAGTTATGCGTATAGCGGATGTTATTAAAAATAATAGGAGAGAGAAGAATGGCGAAGATTAGTAGGATCATTAGCCCAGACGGCTACGTTACAGAGAGGCTAGCTGTGCACAAGAATCAGCTGCTGGGGGATTATGACCAGGGTGGCGAGTATAGGATATCTAGCAAGATTGTCAAGGAATTGATGCAGATGCGAAAGGTAAAAAAGCACACTTATAACAATTCTATGTTTTGCGTGTCAGATAACCTGGGTATAGGCGAGCTGTTATTTGAGATTCATTATGAGAAGAAGGCTGTGGGAAAGAAAGCATTTTCAGAGATCTTTGTGCTAGAGGATGTGTACAAGGTTAACGGCTATTTCGTCAATACTATTAGGACGAAGATAGGCGAGTTTGTCTCTACTGTGGACAATTATATAGAGAAATCATACGATTATTATAATATAACTCTGGCAGATGAGGAAGAAGGCAGGGACAAGCTGGATAATGTGGGTGCAGACTATCCATATATTATGGCAAAGCAAGAGTACGAGCGGGTTATGCTTAGAACTATTGCTAAAGATATGGAGGATGCGTACAAGAAATTCTTTGATACTAAGATGTCAATAGCAAATGGCGAAAAAGGCGAATATTTTGTCAATGTGGTTGCGGGTTACGAGTCTGAGTATAATTTGATAAAGGACCGTTTTTTGACTGCAAATGGCGACAATAATTATGTGGCTTATAACGAACTGTTGGACAAAGTAATAGAAGATAGAGATGGCGTAGTGAAGGCAGAGGCTGAAGATAGCAAGAGATTCTATTCTGCACTGGAGGCTCATATTGAGACACTGTCAAAGACATATGTGGATGCTACCCTTGATGCGGATAAAGAGATTAGAAAGGCAATGAACAAAGAAGATCTAGCTAGGGCAATGGAGCTGAAGGACGAGGTGTTAGATCGTAATAGATTTGTGAGGAAGTCTCCTATTTGGGACAGTGGCATGATATTTGACATCCGCAGCTATATACAGCATGAGAGTGATACAGAAGCTACTATGGAGCCAAAGAAGGATAAGTCAAAGTCGCTGTCAGATATTAGTAACAAGATGAAAAATATTGCTCAGAAGAGCGCTAAGGCTGCCTCAACCAAGCGTTATGAACATGGGATGGATAGATAGCGGATTGGAATATGGCGAAGGATTTTAGAGTGTAGTGGCCTAGTCTGATAATTTTTAGCTAGTTGAATACTGTGGGTTTTTATAGGAATGATGTACACTCATTCCTTTTTTATTGAATATTAATTGTTGTATTTTTTGTAGCATAACCATTATTTAGTGCACAATATTTTTAGTCTGGCATATACTACTAGTGTAGACTTTGCTGCTGACAAATATATATATTTATGATAGTATTTTATATATAATATGTATTATTATAATAAAGAGTAAACCCCCAAAGTCAGTGCTTTGAAAAATTTTTTAAAGAAATTTTTTAGCTTCTGATCGTCGTTTTTTTGCTAATTTTTACGAAAAAAGAAAGGCGGTTTGCGAACACCCGGATGCGTGTATGCAAAAAATAAAAAAAAGTTCAAAAAAATTAAAAAAATTTTCAAAAAAGTGTTGACATGGGCGACTTTCAGTGGTAAACTACGCTTGCAATTCTTCGAAAGAGGGAATGCGAAACAGAACCATAAAAATTAAATAGTGTATAGTAGAATTAAAATTACTTGTTAATTTTTTTGAGAATTTAGTAAATGAAATCTACGAATAAACTTTAACGCAAGTATTCGTGATTGAGTTATAATCAAACATTAGAGTTTGATCCTGG
>CAYSUG010000059.1:0-1237 GCA_964434145.1 uncultured Christensenella sp.
CCAACGGAAGTGTATCAAGGCGGTACTGATGCCGGAGGAACAGCGAGCCTTGTTTGAGGCTTTAGCAGCAAGCCGCTCTGGCGAGCATACGGGAGGGAGACGGAAGAAGTGAGTTGGTGAGTTAGTGTAGTAGAAGTTAGAATTTAGAGAAAAGTTATGATTTATCTTGATACGAATATTTATCTGAATGTTTGATCTAATGGAAAGTCAATGTATTGATGATAAGCGTATAAATGCGCAAAATTTTATTATTCAATTATCGCTTGAAGAATACTATAATCTTATTAAAGAACGATTGAATGATAATGAATATCAGAGAAAGCGAGTTCGAAATGCAGGGTCAATCTATGACCTTTTGAAACAAGATCTGATAAAGGGGTGCGTAATGCCACCTATTGTTCTCGCATACTGTGAGGCTATACCTAAAGAAAAGAGTATTAAAGAGGTAATCTTTAGTAATCCTGAAGGGATAAAAATATTGGATGGATTACAGCGTTCTTATACAATACGTGATGTTATCACGGAATATCATTCCGGAAAACTCTCAAAAGAAGATGGCAACCCACTGGAGAACCTGATCCGGGTTGAAATTTATACAGGAATCAATAAGTTAGGTATTCTATACAGGATGCTGACCTTGAATACAGGTCAGACACGAATGACAACGCGACATCAAATTGAGATTATCTATTCGGATTATAAAGTAAACTGTCATGTACAGGGAGTGAAACTTATTTCAGAAGTAGAGGGTAATTCTCCTAAAAAGTTAGGGGAATATCATTTCCGAGATGTGGTTGAAGGATTCACTTCATATGTGCAAGAAAACTATCTTACGCTTGATCGTATGGATTTGCTTGAAAATGTTAAGGATTTGGAACGTCTTGCAAAGGTGACTAAGGAAGAGAATCCTTTTGATGATTTCTTGGCTGCATACCACCATTTTGTATGCAAAATGAATGATTCATTTGAAGGTGAATTGAATGTTTCAGAAATGGAACTTCATAATAATCCATACGCATTATCCGCAATAGGGATTTTTAATAAGTCTCAAAGTATGACAGGTTTTGGTAATGCAGTGAGCTCTCTAAAATCATTCGAAGTTATCCATTCATTCAGGGAGATGGATTTGCTTATAGATAAAATTAATATACATACAGTTGCAGATGGCCTCTATAAAATAGTGGAAAACTTAGATTCTTTGAGGGAATACGCAAAAAAGATAGGTAATGACCAGCGT
>CAYSUG010000059.1:1247-2770 GCA_964434145.1 uncultured Christensenella sp.
CTTTAGACGTTTATTTGATGAAGAAGGTGAAGAATTTGGTAATGTGTTTTCTGCTGCCGTGAAAGCTTATGAAGATTATATAAGAGAGACTCGATGAAAAATATTTCATTTGAACGAACTGTAGATCGTAATCAATTTACATTTAAAGATAATCGAGGCACGGATTTTTGTTTTGAATACCGCCCTTCTATAAAAGGATTATGGGAGAACATCAAATTTGAGAATTTTGATGTTCAATTGCTTATTCATCCATTTCTGAATAAGGAAAGTAACATATTTGCATTGCAAGCAAATATTAAAGCCTCAAAAGAAACTGTGGGATATTTGTTCCCTGTAGCAGCATTGGATTCTGACAATTTTGAAGCAAGGCGGCCTTCGGATAATAATTATTTATTCGTTGCTTACAATGTACTGCTGGAACGATTGGATAGTATTGAGAATGAAGCTGTAATTTCTTTAAGCGAATGCTTTGAAAGTAATATATGTGTTTGTGTATTGAATCTGCAAACCATAGGTAAAGGTCAGGGCGTATGGAATTGCATGCACTCATTGAGAAAGTATGGCTATTCTTATTTTGTAGAGGAGAACAGATATAGGGAAATAGATGGTTATAACTATAGATATTATAAGGAATTATTGCACGGTTCGAAAATGAATGTGACGTTCTCAACTCCTTTGATGTGTGCAAATCCTATAGTAGATGGAATTCTTCGTTCTTTGCCAAATGCAGATAATATTGTATATCGATTTATCCTTCTATATCAAATAGTTGAATTACTTATCTCTAAGAATATCACCCAATCAATTAATGACGCAATTACTGCTTTTCAGACTTCATTATCTTCTTGTGAGAATGATTTTATTGAAAGTATTAATAATGTTAGGAAAGAACGAGGAATTATAAAGGATATATTTGAGCAGTGTGGAGTAGCACAAGCCTCTGACTGTAATAAAAAATTCAATGAAAAATGTCGCCATCTATTTAATGTAGCTGGTATTTCACTACCCAAAAGTGAGGATAATTTATTTTACGATTTTAGGAATAAAATCGTTCATTCCTACCGTCATTTTAATAATTTCAAGGAAGAGCTATCTGAGACTATTTTTTATTATGAGCAGGTAGTACTTACGATTGTTGAAAAATATCCTTCTGTGGTGTAGCGTCATTAATATAGTGAATCTAATGAGTAAGCTGGAAAACATAAATACTATTTCTCAGGAAAGTCTTCAACCTCAAAGCCTATGTGGAGAGGATAAAGCTTATCAGAGTATACTCGATATTGAAGAGCGTCTACGAAAACAGAATGCTACTAATATCGCTTTGACAGGTCCGTATGGGTCAGGTAAAAGTTCTATTATTATCACTCTGAGAAATAAATTTCTGACTTATAAATATCAGAACCTCTCTCTTGCTACTTTAAAGCCATCAGAAACTATTTCTTTAGCAGATGGTGTTTCTGAGAATGAATATGAAAATGAATGATAGAAATACATTACCGGCTGTGGGCGAGAAAGGGGAGATT
>CAYSUG010000060.1:0-2526 GCA_964434145.1 uncultured Christensenella sp.
GAAGTCTATCGTAAGAATAATAATCATGCAAAGGGCGCAAAAACCATCATTTTCGATGCCAATGGAGAATACCCAAGAGCATTTGGTGAAGACTGTGGTCACAATGAGAATATCGAAACAATATTCTATAAGCCAAACATTGATAAGGAAGAAAACAACTATAAGCCCTTTGTGCTGCCGTATTATTTGATGACACTCGATGAATGGTTAGCTTTCCTTATGGCTTCAGAACGTACGCAAAAGCCTTTTTGGGACAAAGTACTTCAGGAAAGCTATAAGTTTTATCGAATTTTCAATTCAAAAACAGATGCAAGTCGTTTTGCGAATTATATCAAGTGGAAACTACGGCAAATGCTCTATGTCATTGTTACACGGATAGAAAGCGATACTTCCAAAATGACAGCAGCCAAGGGAGCAATCGCTAAGATATTTGATATTTGTGCAAGTTTACCACAGGATACAAATAGCAAGATCTTGAATGATTTGCGTAACTATTTAAATGTTTGCAATCAGTTATGTTATATATCATTCGGTAGCAATAACAATACGTTATCAAATGCATTGACTACTTTCATCAAAACGGAAGAAACAGCTCAATATATTTATGTATCGAACAGTTCTCCAAATAATTTCTCTATCAAAGAGTCTATAACCAAAAAAGAAGGAAGTTTCATCCAAATTGATGAAGAAGACGCTATTAAAGTTAATGACGAAAAGTTGAAACCAGGAGAATACTTTGACTATCATTATCTGCGTATTGCCGTTGATATTGTTTTATTGGAAGAAGAAGCCAGAGGAAATCTTCATATTAGGGACTTTATCTCTACATTAATAAGTCGTCTCGATTTCTTTCTTAATAATCCGGATTGTCAATTTATGAGAGTTGACGATGACAAAATTCATAATACAGAAAGATATTTAAATGAAGTTCTTGGCATATCAGATGAAAGCAATCGCAAAATGCAACTGATAACCATTGATTCAAGTGAAATAGGGAATGATATTCTCGAATTGATGACAAGTGTCATTTCTCGCATGATTTTCGATTATAGAAAACGAAAACATGGACATGACCGACAAGAAAGACCTGTACACCTCATCTTGGATGAAGCCCATAGGTATATCCGCAAAGATGCATCCTACATCATGCGTGAGAACATATTTGAGAAAATAGCAAGAGAAGGGAGAAAGTATTCACTTTATCTGTTAATTTCATCTCAAAGACCGTCTGAATTGTCTCAGACCGTACTTTCACAGTGTGGTAATTACATTGTTCATCGCATTCAAAACGAAGTGGACATGAAGTATATCTACTCTGTTCTTCCCTATTTCTCTGACGATTATACCCATAAGGTCAAACAGGCTGTTCCTGGAGAAGCTTTAATATTTGGCAATTGTGTCCCAATGCCGTTAATGGTTAAGGTTATCAAAGCAACTCCAGCCCCCAATAGTGAAAATTGTATTATCAACAAGGAATGGTATAAGGTTGATGTCGATAATGAAAAAGACTCTGAAAATCAAAATGTGCAATATGCAAGATACTAAAAAAATTTCATATATAATAAAAGTATGTATCATACTTTCATTACTGTTTCTGATTTTATTTTTATGTAATCAAGAGTATTGCTTAAAATATCCGATAGCTACGGAAATAGTAGGACAATATGGGGATTTTATAGGGGGCGTTATAGGTACAATATTAAGTGTCTTTCTTTTATATTATACATTAAAATCACAAATAGAAGAATTTAAAAATAGCGCAAATGTATTCACACAACAACACGTTAATGATATATTTTTCCATTTGCTCCAACAATACAATTCAATAATTGATTCTTTAAAAATTACCACATATGATGATATTAATGAAGAATTAAGAGGAAAAGAAGTGCTACATTATTCTCTATTGCAATTGCAGAATGAATTTGATGCAAGTAGTGAAAATAAAGGTCGTAAAAGGGCCGTTGAATTGTATATGAATTTTTATTCCTCACTGAAAGATTCTATACCTACCTATTTTAGGATATTATATCGGATGATGGATTTGGTTGATTCAGCTGGTATAGAAGAAAAAGAAAAAGTAAAGTATATAAAGATACTTAGGTCACAACTTACTGATGCCGAGGTCGTTTTGTTAAGATATAATGCTATGACAGTTTTAGGTAAAAGCGCAAGAAAGTACATTGTCAAATATAATCTGTTAAAACATACGTCTCCTCTTAGTCTGTTGGAATATCGTCAATGGAGGAATTTATTTGTAGAGACGACTCGAGACAAGGTTAATATTATCCTCTATACGGTAAGAAAATATATTCATAAACTTATAAATGAAAATATTAGAACTTTAGCATATACTAGCACTAAAGCCAAATATAACATAAATGTATCCAAGCTAGATGAGGGTAAACAAATAAAAGTCGATTTTAATAGGCGAGTAAATATTATAATTTCAAGTTATGATGATTTCTTTTGTAAGCGTCCAAAAATGACATATTGCCAATAACCCCCAGTCCTTCTACCTTTGCA
>CAYSUG010000061.1:0-2264 GCA_964434145.1 uncultured Christensenella sp.
ATTGAATACAAATTTTACGAATAACAACGTGAAGGATAATTCGTTATTATCTATCATAGTGCCATTATAATATAAATTAGAATACAAAGGAGAGGACCATTATGCCTATTGAAAAAAAGCAATTTTTGAAGCAATTTTCTCAACATGCATTGGACGAAAGGATTTCTTTATTTTTGGGAGCAGGTGGCTCTTGTGATGCAGGATATCCTACATGGGCTAACTTGTTTGCGCCACTTGCCAAAGAACTAGAGACACCAATAGATGAATCAACGGATTACTATCGTTTAGCCCAATATTATGCAAATAATTTTGGACAAGCCGAGTTGAGAAAAAGAATAAATGAACGTATTAATAGAAACCAGTATAATAGTCCCTTAATTGAAGAACTATTGCTAGTTGGATTTTCTAATGTATGGACCACTAATTTCGACAATGCAATAGAATTAAATTATCAGCAAAAAGATATACTTGCAAATAAGGTATTTCGTGATTCTGATTTTTCTAATATTGATATAAATAAAAGAGTTAATATATTTAAAATGAATGGGGACATATCTAATTTAGAAGGAATCATTGCAACACAAGGAGATTTTGAAAAATATCGTGATAGCCATCAAATTATGATGATGTTTTTTAAACGAGAACTCATTTCAAGTACATTTCTTTTTATTGGGTACAGTTTTACTGATCACTTGGTTTTGGATTGCTTAAGTGAAATAAATCGATATTTAGGAGAATCTGCCTCTTATCATTATACTATAATGAAAAAAAACACTAAAAATCCATATTTCAATTATTTTATCGAAGACATTGAGCGCCGTTATCATATTCGTACACTTCTTGTTGACGATTATTCTGAAATACCGAAAATTTTAGCAGAACTTAATGATTGCATTAGGAGAAAAAAAGTGTTTATTTCTGGTGCATTCAGTTCTTTCGACTCACAGATTACAGAATTTTCGCATAGTTTATCGAGAAATTTAACAAAAGAATTACTTAGCAATGATTATCGTATTGTCAATGGAATAGGACGCCGATTTGGAACTCATTTAGTTGGATATGCAAATGAATACCTTGCTAAACAGGGGGTTAAGAATATTGAAAAGCACCTCATTGTAAAACCTTTTGTTGGTAACGAAGAAGGGGCTGAGTACGAAAAGAAAAAATTGCGCGAAAAGGTAATAGAACAATGTGGAACCGCCATATTTGTTTTTGGAGAAAACGACCAAAACTCGGTAGATAAGAAAAGTGGAGTATGGGAAGAATATGAAATTGCAGTTAAACAGCACAAAAATATTATTCCTATTTCATATTCTGGTTTTGTTTCTGAAAAAATATGGACAACAGTGAAAAATAATCTAACAGAATATCCATATCTAGAAAAATATATGGATATTCTGATGGAAACTACAAATACAGATAGCCTCTCAAAAGCTATTGTTCAAATTTTAGATTCGGTTCAATAGCTAAATTGGCCAGTATACAAATTGTATTTTCTAAGAGCCATAGTTCACGATAATCTATGGCAAGGTTGAGCTTTGTTTCATTAAAAAGGCGTTCAAAAATGCAAAAAAGCATTTGACATATTGGATGAACGGGCTCTGCCAGACCAACCTTAATAGTAAGATATGCAGCATATAGCAATGCAATTTTACTATTAAGGTTAGCAGCATCTATTTCTTTATATTTTTTGATTATTTCACATGTTGCTAGCGGTATTTTAGTACCTAAGTTGTCAATTACGGTTTGAACATCTTGATACTCAAAGTGCGTTAAAATATCTCCTGTAATTTTGCAGGCAATGTGATTGCAGATTTCATATGTTCCAGATTGCCTAGTTGCCTCTTTGAAAATAAGTTCTTTAACCCATAGCAGTTCTGTTGGCAAAGTATCAGGCATTATTTCATAAAGTACCGGAAAAATAGTAATAGAATTTTTTTGATATCTTGCTTTAATAATTGCTAATTCTTCCATTGCACATCGCGATTTACTAGTATATTCACTAATGATTACAATTGCATATTTACACCCCATAGCTCCCTCAATCAAATTTTTTTTTACACGGTTGTCTCCTAGCACTAGAGAATAGCGGTCATACCATATATCTAATCCGTAGTTCTTTATATGATACAATATGGGTTCCACAATTCTATATCGGTCTTCTGCAGCAAAGCAAATAAACAATTTATTCTTCATATATCCTCCATTATTTGTTCGCATTTTCACATATACAAATTAGATAGATAATAACGAATTATCCTTCA
>CAYSUG010000062.1:0-1904 GCA_964434145.1 uncultured Christensenella sp.
TCTTACCAAAAAGGAGTCATTTATTTCCAAAGACACAAAATTTTTTACACTACCTCTCTAATATCACCCTTTACATAGAATGGTTCTCTCGCCATACTGCTTTTATACTTGAAACGGCACGTCGTTCTCGCATGGCTTTTAAAATCGCTTCTATCTCTTTAACTGATATTGATGAATCTTGCTTTTTGGCAATCTCTTCTATAAGCTGAACACCGTTAAGTATTTGCAACGAATATTGGCCTAATCGCATTCGTCGTTTAGCTATATCACGCAACATCTCAATATCCGAATCTTCAGTTAGCAAAATAGGTATTTGCAAATAGGATGACATAAGAATCATATGAACATCCCCCATACTACTACCCTGCTTATGTGTATTGTATATTGTCTGTCCTTTTTGTAGACACAATTTTTCTACTTGCTTTGGACTATTCATTGCTTCCAAAGTCAGTCTCATCTCTTCATATAGTACATCGTAATAAGCTTCATACGTTTGCTTATCCACCGCATCTTTATGAAATTCATTATACCCGATTACCCGTATGTATCCATCCTCGACTAAGCGAACAAAGTATGAATGTAATGCTAATTCATGTTCATAAATATATGGATGCACAACCGGGATGTACTCTAACTCAGCCAATACCTTTTTAATATTGTCTATTGCCTTACCTTCTGAAGATAACTTTTGAAGAAAACAGGTGTCTACAATAACCTCAGTTTTCCCCATGCTTACCCCCTTCTATAGAAATTTCCACAATATCATCAGTCCCATTTATATCATCAATATCAAAGTCTCTCTTTATCCTATTAATGGTATAAATGCTTAATTCTCCTGTTTTTTCAACTGTTTCTAACAAATTTCTTAAACCAGGAATTGTTTTCTTTGCAGTCACTCTATCTAACATTGTATTTTGGTCTTTTGAAAAAGCATTAATCAACGGCAATATAACTTCTTCATTCTTCAAAAGAGTTTCTCCAAGCTCTTGAGTAATAATCTTTGTTTCAACGGCTCTCCTTCTTACAGATTCATATGGGACCATATAATCATTCATCTGTAATACCATGACACGAATCAAATCGACAAGTCTTAGCCTATTGGCGTCAAGATCCAGTTTTTCCATATGTGCCCAAAAAGTTTTCCTAAATTCTTTTGTCGGCATTAATAATTCCGCTGCAAATCTATTAATAATTCGCTCTTCTATCTTACTCTCTAATATACCTTTTTCTCCAGCCAGTTCCCACACTTGAGTAGCAACACCCCATACATGTCCCAGCTCATGAGCTGCTGCAAAAACCTGTTCTGCCACAGTCTTTGCAGTATTGATATACACAAAGTCTTCCAATTTATTTTTAACAAAACGCTTTGTGTGAAAACCACAATTAATCTCATTTTCTATCGGATAATATACAACTGTACAATGCTTTTCTAGAATTCCAAATATATCATCCTTAATTATCATGTTATTCAGAACATAATCTGTTCTAACTTTCTCTATTACCGTTGGAATTTGCTCAACTATCTTTTCCCAATCCATTTATCACCTCAAAAAAGCTGTACTTTCGTACAGCTTTTCTCTTTACACAACTTCCCTAAGTTCCACATATTCATCCATCAAATCCAATATTCTATCCAAATTGTCAGGATTGCTAAACTCTTTCATATATTGCAAATCAGGTACTAAAGTGTCTGATTCGCGATTAATCAATTCACTCTTTGTTGTTTCAAAAAGACTTGCAATCTTATCTAGTTCAACTGGAGGAATTATAACCTTTCCTTCGATAACATTCCACACATCTTTAATTGAATACCCCAAATGCTTGGCAAAGCTATCAAGACTAATGTTAGCTTCCAGCATACACGTTCTGATGTTAACGCCAAGCTTTCTTCCTACGTTAGCCAT
>CAYSUG010000063.1:0-1744 GCA_964434145.1 uncultured Christensenella sp.
ACATTATTAAGTGCAATTACAAGACTGGATGAATTGAAACGAGATGGAATTAATACGATTCACATATTACCGATTCACCCGCCGGGACTCAAGAATGCAATGGGAACAGCTGGTTCTCTATATTCTCCGGCTAAATTTCTGGAAAAAGACGGAACAATGGCTATAGACCCTGTTATTGTAGAAAAGGATGATCCAAGAACTCCGGAAGAACAATTCAAGGCATTTATCGATGAATGTCATAAAAGAAATATAAAGGTAATGATTGATTTGCCGAGTTGTGCCTCTGTCGCTTGGTTTGAAGCAGAACCTGATTTGATGGCTTTTGGACGTAACGGGGAAGAAAAAACTCCTCAAGGATGGGCTGATATAAGAATGTTTGAACCTTGGGCTGATGAGACAAAACGAACTCTTAATCCTAAACTACTTGAGTTACACAAACAATATGTAGACAGATGTATTGAATTAGGGATTGACGGTGTAAGAGCAGACGTAGCAAGAGCTAAGCCTACTGAATTTTGGGATATTTTAATTCCGTATTCAAGAACAAAAGATCCTGAATTCGCTTGGCTGGCTGAGTCGTATACCTATGAATGTGCATCACCGCAGGTTAATATGCCATATGACAGGCCGGAAGATATGTTAAGAGCAGGTTTTGACGAATATTATGGACAGTATCACATATTTCACAGCTGGCCTACAAATAAAGAATTTGTAGAATATGTAAAATTAAATCTCGATATGTCGCAGAGATTACCAGCCGGAAAAAGTTGTATAGGTTCATTCTTAACCCACGATGATGAGTCTTCAATGACTCATGGCGGTGAAAATTTCTGTAACCTAACTACGGTTATACAATCTACTATTCCAATGTGTAATCCGTATTTTGTAGACGGTTTCCAAAGTGGTGATTATTATGATTATAATTATTCGCATAAGGATAATGTAGAGACTGTGACTCTTAAAAATGATAAACCACATTTTGTAATGGAGCATCACGCTTATAAACTTGATATTTTCAATTTATCAAGAAAACCGGGTGGAGATAATCCTGATATTGGCAGAGTAATGCGTGAGACACTAAAAATGAGAGAAGAAAATAAAGACTTGTTTGCTGATAAAAACAGTAGCTTTATTGTTCTAGATAAGTATGGAGATAAAAAGGACCAAATTATCACTTATGCAAGACATAATAATGGTAGAACAGCAGTGGTTGTGGCAAATAAAAATCCAAATAGACGTTTAACCGGAGCTATCAAGATTCCGGGTCTAAAGGAAGGACAACCGTTAGTGAATATGGTTCCAAGTTATGGTGAAAAGAGCAGATTTCAAGTTGTAAATGGTGAATTACGAGTAGATTTATCACCATCAGGGGCTTATGTGTTTGAAATTGACACTCCAAATATCGAACAAGATAGAAAAGGTTTTGTATTTAAGCAAAAAGCAAATGATTAAAATAATGCATTAAATAAACAGCAGGACCGGTTTTTGCCGGTCCTGCTGTTTATTAGAAATATTTTCTACCAAATACTAGCATTTGATGATTGCAAGTTTAAGTTTGGATGTTGTGCTGCAACTGAGAAAAGATCTTTCTTTTTTAACTCATCTTGTACGCTGAAAGCCGGAGTATCAGAATTTCCATTTCCAGAAAAACCTCTAACTGCAATATTTGAAGAAATTGAATTTGTATCTGGCATAGTCATGTCCTTTCTATTTTCTCATATATATAACTCGTATATATATTAAG
>CAYSUG010000064.1:0-1555 GCA_964434145.1 uncultured Christensenella sp.
TGGGCGGTTGCCGGACTGGGGATGCCAAGATAACCTCGGCCTATAATCTGCCTTGTAAATATATCATCTTCACACAAAAAGCTATGTATTTGACAAGTTAACCAGTTTGTCGTAGACTATTGATACGAGGAAGAACAATATCTTTAGGGCAAATTATTAGTTTGGCAGATATTTAGGGACTCAGAGTTTAGGGGCATTGAATTATGACAAAGAAGAACGAAATTACAGCAAGAAGTTCAGCCGCAGAATATTTAACATATATTTCAGCTGTAGGTGATAATGCCAATAGTATTGAAATGAGGTATGAAGATGAAAACATATGGCTAACGCAGAAAATGATGGCCGTCCTATATGAGGTTGACGTCAGAACTATCAATGAGCATATACAAAAAATTTATAAAGATAATGAATTGGATGAAACCGCAACTATCCGGAATTTCCGGATAGTTCAAAATGAGGGAAACAGACAGGTCTCTAGAACAATTCAACATTATAATCTTCAAATGATTATAGCGGTAGGGTTCAAGGTCAACAATGATAAAGCCGTCCAGTTCAGAAAGTGGGCAAATCATATCGTTAAGGATTACACCATACAAGGTTGGGTAATGGATGAGGAACGTTTAAAAAATGGTGGTTCAATCTTAACTAAAGATTATTTCGAAAAGCAATTACAAAAAATCCGAGAAATCAGAATGTCTGAGAGACGTTTCTACCAAAAAATAACCGATATATATGCAACAGCCCTAGATTATGATCCGACAGCAACTCTGACAAAAGAGTTCTTTGCATCCGTACAGAACAAATTACATCACAGCGTGCACGGACATACTGCGGCAGAGCTTATAGTGGAACGAGCTAATGCCGAAAAGGAACACATGGGATTAACAACTTGGGAAGCCTATCCTGACGGAAAAATACAGAAGTATGATGTAACCATTGCTAAAAATTATCTGCAAGAAAAAGAGCTACGCCAATTAGAACGTTTGGTGTCATCTTATCTGGATTATGCAGAAATGCAAGCCGAACGCAATATTCCGATGACTATGCAAGATTGGAGTGAAAGATTGAATAATTTTTTGAAATTTATGGATTATGATATCCTCCAGGATGCAGGGAAAGTCTCTGCAGAAATTGCCAAATTACATGCAGAATCTGAATTTGAAAAATACAGAATTATACAAGACAAACTGTATGTGAGTGATTTTGACAAATTTTTGGAATTAGAACAGAAAGGAAAACAAAAGAATAAATAGTTAGGTGTATTCTTCATTGAAAACCACATATAAGCTAACAAAATATAACGGAAAGTGTTATGTTTTGTATACTGAATAATTCCTAAATAGACTTTTAGATGATAAAATCAAGGTCAATCCCACATTTTCTAGGGGAATATTTGTAATGTATAATTAATTTATAACTAACTACAGATCATTTCGCGTTGTAAAGCTATTTTTGTACAGGTTTATCGCCACACCAGTTGTACTTGAGTTTCTTTTGGCCTTCGTAGGGTACAGCAAGGTTGGCATTGAGTAGGGCAGTGGCTAAACTGCTCTCC